>JBILVV010000358.1:0-5263 GCA_044370255.1 Pirellula sp. | reverse complement strand
CATGTGAAGATCGCCGGTCCATTGGTGCGAAACCGTGGGGATTCACGATTGTCATCGTGCATAGCTGCACCGATCCCCTTGCGCTGCAAGTCCTCGCGAACTCGCGGCGGCAGAATGAAGTCGAGGGGGATCTGTTTTAGCTGTTCTTCAAATGACTCTTTAACAGTTTTAGCCATGTTTTCATGATCTCCTGGTCAAAGCGATTCGACCGGTCCTGCTCCATGATGCGACCTGCAGAGCCGCAGGTGTAGGCCATCCTGGGATTTTCGCTGCTGGTCAGGTGGTCGAAGCGATTCACGATCGCACAGATTTTCGCACCGAAATGGATCTCGTCTCCGATCAACCGTACCGGGAAACCAGACCCATCCAAATTCTCATGATGTTGGTAGCACATCATCAAAACGGTCGTCGTAACGTTACGGGAGTTGCAAAGACGGCGGAATCCAAACAGCGGATGCGCACGCATCGATCGATCGTTTTCCGGACCGGACGATTTGAAGGACTCGCCGTTGGATTGCTTGCCAATGTCGTGTAATAGCCCCCCCATACACAACTCGTTCAGCACGGTACCGTCATATCCCATGGAGTTCCCGAGTAGGCCACAGTAGATCGCGGTCCTCAACGAATGTCGTGCCAGGTCGATCCCCATATCGAGGGCTTGGATCACATCAGGGATTCGAACATCTAGAAATTCAATCGAGAGCACCAGTCGCTCACTGATCTCTTTGGCTACATCAATCGTCGTGTCGGTGCTGGATGAGGAAAAAGCGGATTGCCATTTAGCGACGAGGCATTCGAGCAAAAGTGCGGTGCGAAGGCGAGAAGGAAGTCGTTCGTCGGTGAGCCACTTACTCGAGTGAGCTACCAGGTATTCGCGATACTCGGCCAGGGAGGTTGCGTCGATGAATACCTTGAGATTGGCATTCTCTCGCAGTTGATCATAGTCAGTCTCGTCCACCATTTTCTCACTGGACAGAAATTTGACCGGTCGCTCCCCTTCGCCGTTGGACAAATAGACATTGAACCCCATCAAGGATTGGGGCAGGATGGTGGCTGGATGGATTTCGTGGAGCGTTAGGCTGATCATCGCAACGATTCCAATGCACGGAAAACGGGTCTGCGAAAAGATAGGATGACCTGAAATGGAGTCAGCCTAATTCCGCCTCCATTTGGCGAGCTTCTCCGATCCCTTCGTGAATCTGAATCGAATGTAGGGATCGTAAGGATTGTGTGTTTGCGGGCTACCGCGCGAGGGGCTTGGATTCCAGTCCGATTCCTTCGATCGCGCGATAGCGGTGGTCGATTTGGAGGTCGCGAAACTCTTCAACTTCACCGCTCGGCCATTCGATCTGGAGCAGGTTCACCAAGATTTCGTCTCCTACACCGATATGAATGAGCCGTTCATTGGAGCCGAAGAAACCGTCCCCATCATGAATGCCGGAGATCCAAGATTCCTCACCGCAGCGGATGTGCACGATGGCTCCGGTGGCATCCCGTTCGCTTTTGGTCCCAATCAACTCAAGTTGGATGAAGTGGCTGGAGGAGGCCGATTGGTTCTCAAGAAGTGCGGCTGGGCGATCGATATGTGTTGCCACCAAGTCGGGTTTGCCGTCACGATTATAGTCGAGCATCTGAAGACCGCGTCCTACGTACTTGCCGTCGAAGTATGGGCCTGGGGACGGATCTCGCAACCAACGAAACACGCCGTTCTCGTTTCGAAGTATCTGTGTCGGCATCTGGAGGGGTATGTTTTCAGCTCGCAAATCATCGATGTGACCGTTGACGGCGACGAAATCAAGCCAACCATCGCTATCCAAGTCGACTAGTTGGCAACCAAAGCTCAATTGGTCGATGGTTGCCGCGCCTAATTTGCTCCGCCGCGTACCATCGACGAACACGCCAGGAAGAGTTTGCAAGTACAACGTGCTGACCTCGTTGAAGAAATTCGTCACGATCAGATCGAGGAGTCCGTCTCGGTTTTGATCGCCACAAGCGATACCCATACAGGCCTGTGCACGACCGATACTATCAACAGCGACGCCTGCCGCTGCCGCCTTCTCGATCAATACCGACTCTCCGGTGGTTGGATCTCGTTCACTGAGCAGGAGTGCGTTTGGGGAAACGTCATTGGCGAAGAAGACATCGTTCCCGTTCTTACCATCGAGATTGGTCACCAGCGTGCCAAAGGTATAACCGTGTTGAATCGATTCGAGCAATGGTTGCTCCGCCTCTTTCCAACTCCAGTCGCCGCGACTGTACAAGATGCGATTCTTACCCGGGGGAAACATTTTTGGATTGCAGGAGCCCGCATTGGAGTTCTTTGTTTCGCACCATCGTTTGATCCCTTCGCTCCCGTGAATATAGGAACTGGCGAGAAGATCGGGGAGATTGTCGCCGTTGACATCCGCAGCCTGAATGGAGGAGTTCCATAACGATTGAGGATCGGGTTGCGGGATCACCAGGTACTCGAAGGTGCCGTCGCCGAGATTGCGGTAGATACGGGTTTCGCCCAGGTTGGCAATCAACACGTCGGCGAAGCCGTCTTGATCGATATCGCAAACCCCCATCCCTTGGCCATAGCCCACGTCTGCGAGTCCAGCGGCTCTCGATATCTCTTGATACTTTGTTGCACCGATAGAGCGGTAGAAGGTCTTCGGCAAATACTTGGGGCTCGTTTCGTTGGGCGAGTCTCCCGCTTGCGAAAAACCGAGATCCGGCCAACCGTCGCAATCGTAATCGATGACGATCGCACCACCTCCGATTCCCTCGATCGTGAACCAGCTACGTCCCGGTTTGGAGCCGTTGTTATAGGAGCCATCAATCCCGAGCGTTTGTGCAACGTCCTCCATCCGAATTGGTCTGTAACCCAAGCTTTGGGCTAAGGGTTGGTTCGATTCCACCCCATTGCCGCTTGACGGCAACTGAGGTAACGGCCAATCCTCGATTGGAAGTCCAGCGAGAACGTTTGGAGGTAGGGTCAGCCCCTTGCGAAGCGCCTGTTGCCGCTCCTTCAACGCCTCAGTTATCGGAATATGCCCGAGCGTTGCGGCGGTTGCTGCCCAACCAAACGATGCCACTTCATCACCTAAATCCGAATACAGGTTCGAGATCACGGCGTATAGCTTTGGATCACCGTAGTTGTACGAAATCTGCTGAGCATAATCGTTGATACTCGTCAAATCATTGGCAAAGTCGCGAACTCGTTGTGCATCATCGACTCGCGAGATTTCTAGCAAGGTGTCGCCGAGGCGCTGATACGCAGCTACATGGCGACGATCCAAGCGGATGCACTCGGAGAAGGCGCGAGCCGCTTCCGGGAATCGTTTCTTCTGGAACATCAATCCTCCGATTGCATACCAGTATTCGGGGTGCTTCTCTGCTCCTGATGGGGGTGACGCAAGCCAAGCAATAAGCTCGTCCCATCGCTCCAACTCCATCAAACAGGTCGCGGTCCATACCCAAGGCTCGCGCAACTGAGGATGAAGAAGGCTCATATGCCGAAGCTCGTCGAGAAACTCGGCATACGAACGTTTGAGCAACTTCGTGCGAATCGTTGAGAATCGCACGTAAGGGTCTTCCGGATGGCGAGCAGCAAATGATGCATAGGCGGCTTCGTCTCCGAAAAAATCCCGTAGGTCCACCGTAGCCATCAGTTCGTTCGTTGTGAAGTCACCGAGCCGGATCAATTTTTCGAGGTAACGCACGGCTTCTAGTCGACGGCCCTGAGCGTTGTAGATGCGTGCAAGAAGTCGAATCGCAGGAACAGCATTTGGATACTCCTTAATGACGGCTAACAGTTTTGTCTCAGCCTCGGGCAACTCTCCTTCACTGACCAGCCACTCAGCCGCCTGCCCGGTTGCAGGCCCCCATTGCGGACTGTCTCGCGGGATCTTTTCCAACTGCTTGATCGCTCCCGGAATATCTTTGCGGGCTGCCATCACTCGAGCGGTGAGAAACATCAATTCAGCATCATTCGGACGCGTTACGATGAGTTGCTTGACCAATCGCCATGATTCTTCGACATGACCATCGTCGAGTTCCTTAACGGCTAGTTGGAACCGTTCCTGGAATGTGGAGTCCGCATCGCCTGCAATCGGCTTGGCCTCAGTGCTGACATCACTTTCCTCGGCAGAAGTGGTTTGGGATGTTGTTCCGTCCGATCCAAAGTTCGTTGCGGATTCCTTCGATTGGCATCCAACAAGTATGAATAACATCCACACCGAGCCCACGAAGGACCAAGTGAAATGGGAGTACCATCGCGTTATGTTCTGATGGATTAGCAGCATGATCAAACCGAAGGGTCTGAAATGGAATACAGGCTGAGCGTATGACCACGCTGAAGCCGAAACGGTGCGAGATCCATGCTAGTGGGTTCTCCCATCATGACCTCCCGCATCAAGACGGCAGTCGCCGTGGACCAATGGAGCCCATGCCGAAAATGTCCAGATGCAATATAAGCATTTTCCCAAGGCGGAAGAATGCCCAAGTAGGGAAAGGAGTCAAATGAGCCAGGTCGAAGCCCCGCCCACTGGCTGGCGATCGGGGTTCTAGAAAGCTCTGGCCAAATCTGTTCTGCCCACGATTTCAAGTCGGAGATCACCTCCGGCGTCGTTTCGCACTCGAAACCGACTTCCTCTTCGCAGGAGCCGGCCAACACATGGCCGTCATCACGAGGGACGAGATATCGGTGCCCCTCATTGAGAATCATGGTGAAAGGGGGAGCATCGCAACGATACAGAACCATTTGTCCTCTCACAGGAAGAATCCCCGTGTCGATCGCTAAATGACTCAAGAGCTTTCCTGACCACGCCCCGCTCGCGATGCAAAATCGGTCTCCGCGAACACTGGTGAGTGATGCGTTGCTCAAGTCATCTTTCTCGCACTGAACACGTACGGTCTCGATGCGATTGGCTGCTAGGTCGAAACCGAGTGCTTGCGAATGTTCATAGAAATCGACCGACAGTGAGCGGCACGCAGCGATGAGCGCCGAAAGATGCCTCGGATTGCGTATTCGACAATCGTCGGAAACAAACCAAAATTCGACTTCCGGTTTGTGAGCTACGAGTGGAAGGAGCCCAGGTACTTTTTGTATTGCATGGCTCTTCGACCAGGGTTCGACTGCGATGCCAAGCTCGGTCCACCAAAGTCGATTGGCCGCGAGGGTTGCTCGTTCCGCGGGTGTGGTGGCAATGTACAAGCCCCCGCAGCGTCGATACTCGGTATCGATTCCCGTCACCTCGCGCAATCTCAGCGCCCACTCTCC
>JBILVV010000357.1:0-5265 GCA_044370255.1 Pirellula sp. | reverse complement strand
TTCGGACTCGTACCAAGGCAGTATCAATCCGGCGAAACCGACCGCAATGGAAGGATCACCAAGCGTGGCAACCCACTGGCAAGAACGATACTTGTCGAGTGCGCGTGGGCTTCCCTTCGATACAACGAATGGGCCAAGGGAGTCTACGATCGAATCTGCGGCAAACAGAAAACTCGCAAGAAGAAAGCGGCAATCGCATTGGCTCGCAAGATCGCTGTGCTGGCTTGGGCCCTACTTCGTGATGAAAAAGATTGGGAACCAAAACGCATGATCGAAGTGACCGAGTCCTATGGCCGCATTCCTCTAGGCCTTCAAGAGAAACTACTCGAAATGCCCAAAAAGGAATGCCGTCACAAGCGTAGGAATCGAAGGATCAGACACCCTACCGAGCAAGCCGGTTCAAGGATTTCACCGAGACTCGATGGACCTCCAAAAGTCCGCAACGGATCTTTCGTTGATGATCTCAAGTGTTCGGATAGCCCGCAAAATCTCGCTGTCCCGTTCCTTGTCAAAGTCGAAGGCAACCATCTTCAATTGACGCATCGTCTTGAGAGGGCTCCAATCGGTGATGTTTGTTTTGTAGATGTTTAGGTATTGCATCGGGCTGTTAGCTAATGGAGACAGATCAGTGATCGGGTTGCCGTGAATCTCCAGCGAATACAGCGGCATTCCTTGAAGCGGTCTCAGATCTTTGATGCCGCAGTATTGGCATCGCAGATCTTCCAAAGGCATGCCGGATAACGCCGACAATTCCTTGACCTGAGTGTTCGCCATATGGAGAAAGGTAAGATCCATTCCTTGAATCGGCGTCAGATCTGAAATCATCGTGTTGTGGATATAGAGGCGAGTCAGCTTCGCATTGCAAATCGGAGACAGGTCCGTGACATTCGTGTTATCGACTCGGAGAAAAGTCAGGGGAGTATTTCGCAGTGGCGACAAATCTTCGACCAAGGTACTTGTGACCTCCAAACCTTCGATTGGTATCCCCTCCAAGGGCGATATGTCAACCAACTTTCCATTGTGCTTCCATGTGTACGTTCCACCCAAGTTGACCGACCTCAAATGCTTGAGTGCGGCGAGTGGACGGATATCGGTGACCTGATCCGTGCGCATATCCCACGAACGCACCTCACCATTTTCATGCTCTGCGATTACCTTGCCATCGAACTCAGGATTTAGCTCCTTGAGCTTGGCGATGACTTCAGCGATTTGCTCCTCAGCAGGCAGTTGAAAGACATGTGCGATCCAATTAGGATCCATCGCCTTGATTTCGGGTTTGCTCGACTCTTTTTTAGACGGGTTTGGTGCCAACATGAAAGTCACCATAAAGAGCAGTGGCACCAAAACAAACAATGGGGCTATGAGCCTATTGCGCTGGGGAGGTTTCGAAACGTTCCGTATTTCCTCCGCAAATGTTATTGCACTTGGAAATCGATCCATAGGATCCAGCCGCATCGCTTTTTCGCAGATACCGTGAAGTCCAGCGGGCAAGCCTTTGGCGTCCAAATGCACCCCAGAAAGGATTTCTTGCCGGAGGTTAGCCGGATGGTTTGAACGGTACGGCAATTCGCCCGTGAGTAATTCGTAAAGAACGACACCCAAACTGTAGATGTCGCTTCGCTGATCGACATCTTTCCCTTTAAGTTGTTCGGGTGCCATGTATCGCAAGGTGCCGATGGATGGAGCGAATCGTCCCGTCTTGCTGGCAGATTGAGCGATACCAAAGTCAGCAAGAAGCGCTCTGCCGTGATGGTCGATTAAAATATTGGCAGGCTTGATGTCACGATGGACGATAACCTCGGAGTGAGCGTACTCAAGGTGAAGGACCCTAAGGGAAATGTATTGCAACACCTTTATTTTTATGACTATGTTCTGAGCGCAAGAAAAGATTACAGCCCAAGCAACAACAAGGAATACGAAAGTCATTACAGCTTTGAACCAAAGTATAATAAATCCATTGAGTATGAAAGATTTTTTACTAATGGTCTGATCGAAAAGACGGTCTGGTATCATCCCAATGGAAAAATCGGAGCAATTTGTAAAGATGATCCTCGCTCGCCGTCCGCCTCATCAGAATGCTGGGATGAAAAAGGGAACGCAATTAACCAAGAACAGTTTTGCCAATTGCGTTATGGTGATGACTGGAAAAAGTACTACAACCGAAGTTCGTCCGGTGACAAAGAGGCAAACATTCGTGCAATACAGGATGCTTATAACAAACTAAAAAAATAGAAAGTTCCAAAGCATCATTACAATCTCTCATGCGATCTGCAAGCTGATCTCGCAACGGCGGAAGTCAATTAACGATTAGTCGTAGATAAGTGGTCCATTGTCGTTCAATGAATTTCCTACACCCCCAATTAACAGTAAGAACATGAGGACTTCAGTGATGGACGGAGAACCTCAACGAGCGATTCCGTCACCGGCTCGCTAACCAAGACACCTTTCTCTTCGAGCGCGCGTTCATCGAGAACGACATTCAAGCTTGTCTGTGACTGAATCCATGTGGCTACTTCGGTCAGTGGAGCATCCTGGAATGTGTACGTAAGCTTGGCACGCAGGGGCTCAGGGACCAACGTAATCGGATCGATGTACTTGGGTTCATCTGCGATGCTTACTGATGCGGCAAGCTCTTGAGCCACTCCTTTCACGCTAACGAGCCCTCCCACCTGCCCTAGGATTGCAATCAAGGCAAAGACGAGGATTCCACTGCGATTCGATTTCCACGTAGCGGTCCATTTCCATCGAAAAGTGAGTTCCCCCAAGAATCAACCAGTCAATGAATGCGTCGAGTCAGCAAACGTCATGCCGAATTGTGTCAAAGACAAGGTTGTGGTTGTTTATCGAAGAGCTCGTCGGGATCTAAGCGTCATCAGGGGAGTTCAAGGTTCAAGGATATTGCATTTCACAACTACCAAGCAAGTTTCTCGCCACAAATGCCACTCGAGCACGCCCCACACTTGCCAGCACGGACCGCAAAACGGTACCTGACACCTTTTTTCTACCTCAATCGACCAGGTTGCTCAGGAGCCAACATTTGGTTTTCGTCCACCCATGCGGTAGGTGAGAGCAACGGGCAGGACCATGAGGCCGATCATCCAGAAGACGCTCGAAACTGGCCAACCCATGCTGGCACCGATCCAAAGAAAGAATTGATACATGGGACCAGCAATCATCATTCCCAGAAAATTAGCTTGATTCATCGTTGCGATCATCCGACCTTTGAGCATGTCGGGAGGACGATCCTGCAAAAAGACTTGCAAGGGAATCGAGTAAATCGCCGCCGAGATGCCCAAGAGCAACAAGGTGATTCGCGTTGCATTGAGCCCCAACAACAATGTCTGACCTTGCCACATACCGAGAAGCCCCAAACAGATCACGATTCCCCAGAGCCCGAGGGTAACGGCCACATGCTGCGGTAGCTTGCGACACAAGTAGCCCCCCAACGGCGCTCCAAACATGATCCCAATCGCGATCATGCCAACCAAAAGGCTGGTCGCCTCTGCGTCCAGGCCGAGCATCTTCAACCCTGCACTGTTGACTGCTGGCATCGCAATCGAAGCGACCATCCAAAAGACGCATGAAACCAAAAGGGCGATTAGCAGTGGATTGTCTTTTCGCAGCAGTGAAATCATATCCTTTGATAAACCGAAGTTGTCCATGGACATCACGGCTTGGGGCTGAGCAGGAGGCGTACGGCGAATCATCAGCGACGTCAACGTCCCGATCACCGCGATCACAACGCAAACCATCGAACCGATCCACAAGCGACTCGCATTCTCTGCAACGTTATCCCCGGTCAAGCTGACGACCAGCTTTCCTGCAATCGTCACACCAAAGATGATCGCCAAAAAAGTGGACATCAAAATCAACCCATTTGCTCGCGGCAAATCCGACGATCGAAACAATTCAGGCAGCAGACCGTATTTGCCGGGACCGAAAAAGGTGCTTTGAACCGCCATCAGGAATAGCACGGTCCAGGTCCCAGCCATCCCAAACGAGTCGTAACACCAAAAGGCCATCACACCCATAAGCATGATGACAATCTCTGCAACCTTCGAGGCGATAATGATTGGAGTCTTGCTCCACTTATCGGACAGATAGCCCGCGAAGCCGCTGAACAATACAAAGGGGAGCGAGAAAACAAACGTGGCCCAGCCTTGCAGGTCGGCTGCCTTATTCGATTCCTTCTCGGTTATCTCTCCGTTTCCATCCGCAGCGGCTGCGACATCACGGTCCTCACGGTCAACTTGCCGATCCGAGTCGGCATTCTTCAAAGGAACCGCCAACGCCAACAGCAGGACCAACTGTTTGAATACGTTATCGTTGAACGCGCCGAGGAACTGGGTGATCGCCAATCCCCAGAAAGAGCGATCGCGTAACAACGTAGGTCGACCGTCCGCTTGCGTTTCATCCATGCGAAGGGATCCTGTGATTTGAGAACGCTATTAGGAGTTGCACTTTTCGAGGGCCAATTTCTGAAGACCGCGCAAGTCGAGCTTGCCGGTCCCTAAAATCGGAATCGCATCTACTTGGATGAAGCTGTCGGGGCTGGGAACGAAAATGCCGGGTAGTCCTGCCTCGATCAATTTGCGAACGATCACTTCAGGCGGATGCTCCAGTTGTGAATAGAGGACGATCAATCGTTCCCCTTTCTTTTCATCGGGCACGCCACATACAGCGATGGTGGTCGTGTCTTCGTTGCCACCGACGATCTTGGCGATCTCTTCCTCAACTTGGATATGCGGAACCATCTCGCCACCGATCTTGGAAAAGCGGCTTTCGCGTCCGGTGATGTAGATGAACCCATCCTTATCGACGTGGCCAACGTCTCCCGATGCGTACCACTCACCATGCATGACTTTGGCAGTTAATTCGGGTTGCTTTAAGTAGCCTGGCATCACATTGGGGCCAGCGAACTCGAGCATTCCATCTTCGCCGGGACCGAGAACGTGGCCGTCGTCGAGCGAAACCGAGCGAGCTCGAATCCCCGGCAACGGTTGTCCCACCGATCCCTCGCGCAACCTTAGTTTATCTTCAGGTGTCCGAGCGCGACGCGGCGGGAAATTGACCGAGACGACCGGACTGAGTTCCGTTGTGCCGTAACCTTCGGTCGGCCGAACACCGAAGCGAGCTTCGAACGCATCGGCGAGCGGGATCGGCATCTTCTCTGCACCGACAATCACGATCTCGACCGATTTGAATTGCTCGGGCTCGATTCGCTTGAGGAACGATCGCAAGAAGGTTGGCGTACCGAGCACGACC
>JBILVV010000356.1:0-5274 GCA_044370255.1 Pirellula sp. | reverse complement strand
GTGGTCAATTCCGGAACGATCTTTGTGCGAAGGGCCTTGATGCGAGGGATCAGCGTCCCGCTAGTGCTCTTGCCCAGCCATTCCGTTTCGATGGGTTCGAGCAAGTGATCGACTAAACGTTGCTGCCTTTCGATGATGGTTCCGCTTTGCGGCGAGCCGAGATATTCGATCTCTTTGAGGCTGAGCATGGCCATCGTGACTCGATGAATACGCGTAAGGATCGGTGCTCCCTTGAGATTGGTCCAAGTCAATCGCTTCTCTAGGCTATCCAAGGTGCGTGAGACAGCTTTGTCGAGATCCCCCTTGAAGACGTATTTGATCGCTACGGGATGAATCACCACGGGCTTGTCATTCCCCTCTTTGACCCTTCGCTTTGCGGCGGAGCGAGCCATAAACGACACACCATCCAGCAGAGGTTGCAGCAGGTCATTCGTGCGGAAGACAGCACCTTCCGGGAAGACAACCAACGGTCGTTCGCTACTGCTCAGCACGTCTACTGCTAAATCCAGAGCTTGTCGGTCCATTCCTTCTCGATATACGCTGAATGCTCCCATGGTTCGGATCGCCCAGCTTTGCAGGCGGCTTTGGTGAAACAGGTGCCAACTGGCCATCGCGTACATCAATACGTCCGCTTCCCTTGCGAGGTAGTAGAGAACTACCGGATCGGCGTATCGGCAATGATTGGGGGTTAATAGTACGCCATACCCGCGGCGTTGTGATTCGCGGAAGTGATCGACTCCTTCGAGTCGACATGAAACGACCCCCTCGTATCGTCGAAGATACCAGGGAACGATCCCTGTCTTCATCATCAACGAGGGGAACCAGCGTCCTCGATGAGGTGGGACAAACTGATATGGCTTCTCGATGATGATGTCTTGCATGGGTATTTCGTACGCTTAGGTTTTGTATCCGCGCGGATGGGTGACGTGCCAACGCCATGCGGTTTGTACGATACTGTCGATGGATGTGTATTGCGGTTTCCAATGGAGTGTACGTTGTGCAAGACTGCTGTCGGCAACTAGACATGCAGGGTCACCCGGTCGCCGGGGCGCGTTCACGATCGGGATCGAGTGCCCGGTAACTTTTCGGCATGCTTCGATGACTTGAAGGACACTATGTCCGACTCCAGTACCCAAGTTCATCTCCATTACTTTGCTGGGTTCCAATCTTTCGAGTGCCGCTACGTGAGCGGTTGCCAAATCCTCGACGTGGATGTAATCGCGAATGCAAGTGCCATCGGGTGTTGGATAGTCGTTGCCGAACACATGTACGGACTCTCTTTGTCCCAACGCAACTTGCAGAACGATCGGGATCAAGTGGCTCTCGGGGTCGTGGTCTTCACCGATCGAGCCATCGGGGGAGGCGCCCGATGCGTTGAAATAGCGCAAGGCTGCGGAGCCAAACCCGTAGGCATGCGCATAATCCCGGAGTGCGCGTTCCACCACCAGTTTGGTGAACCCATAAGGATTGATTGGATTCTGAGGGACTGTTTCAGGGATGGGAATGACGTCTGGCTGTCCGTACGTTGCAGTGGTGCTTGAAAAAACAAATCGCCAGACCCCCACGGCCCGCATCGCTTCTAGCAGTTCCAAGCTGGCGACGACGTTGTTGTGGTAATACATGGCAGGATGCTGCACGGATTCGCCAACCAATGCAAACGCGGCGAAGTGCATGACCGCTTCAATCTCTTTTTCCATTAAGACCTTCATCAAGAGAGGTCTATCGGTCAAATTCCCTTGGATCAATCGATCGGGGCGGGTACTTTTTGCGTGACCGCGGGAAAGATTGTCGTAAACCCAAACATCGTGCCCCTGGGCCGACAGTAACTTTACCGTGTGTGACCCAACATAGCCTGCGCCCCCCACGACCAGTATCTTCATGAGCATCCTCTCTTGAAAGTTGATGAGCCAACCAGCAAAAACTGGTAAGCTTATGTCATGCGTCCCCAGCATGATGCAGCAAAGGAAGGGATAACGCAACCCTGGGGAGGGATCGGCAATGAGGCGTCAATCAATTCATTGGGATAGGAATCTTGGGTAAGAGCAAGTTAAAACAATTTCGGCTTGAGCAACCTGACACCGTCCAACCAGTTGAGACGATGGCCGGGTGGCGAGATCGTTTTCTTGTTTACCTTCGGACCGAATGTCACTTGGCAGCAAACTCGATTGCAGCTTATGGTCGGGATCTAGAGCACTTTTCAACCTGGTTAGGAAACCGTGTTCTTTCGAAATTGACGATTCAGGATTTGACCGGTTACCTGTCATGGCTAAAGGAGCAGGGGTTGGCCGCTTCTTCGATTTCGCGGCACATTGTTTCGATGCGTATGTTCTTCAAGTTCCTGCAGTTGGAATCGGCCATCGTTGAAAATCCTGCGGATTTGCTGACATCTCCGAAAGTCTGGCAACGCATACCATTTGTTCTCAGCATTTCGCAGATTGAGCTTTTTCTCGAATCACCGGAACCAGGAGATCCATTGTGGAAACGGGACCGAGCGATTTTGGAATTGATGTATGCAACCGGATGTCGCGTATCGGAGGTTTGTGACCTACTGACTCCGAACGTTCACCTCAACGAGCGATTCTGCTTGGCCGAGGGGAAAGGGAGCAAACAGCGTATGGTACCATTGGGTGAACGAGCGGTCGCTGCGATTCGAACTTACCTAGTTGATGAACGCCCGGGCTTACTCGGCCGTAACAAGATTGATGAGCCGCAATGGCTTATCCTCTCTCGCACTGGGCAGCGGTTGCGGCGAGAGGCGGTATGGGAATTGGTCAAGAGATACGCAAAACGCGTGGGCATCGCCGAGGAAGCAACTCCCCATACGTTGCGGCACTCATTCGCAACACATCTCTTGGCAGGGGGAGCCGATTTGCGGTTGATCCAAGAGATGCTCGGTCACGCGAGTATTCAAACAACTCAGATCTACACGCATGTGCAGACAGGGAAGCTCAAGCGGATCCACGAACAGTTCCATCCCCGTGGATAGCGGTTCGAATAACAAAAAACCTCCGATACGATTCGGAGGTTCCTTGAACACTTAGCTGTTCTCGCGATGGATGCGGAGTCCGCGAACTGTTCACACTGCCGTGCAGCGAGAAAGTATCGCGAATAACTCAGCCCCCGGGAGCATTGCTTGGTGGTGGCTTCTTAGCAGCCTCTTCCTGCATCTGTTGGTATTTCTTATTTTGTTCTTCGATACGAGCCTTAACATCCGGTGGCGGCTCCTTCGACCCGGTTCCTACAACGTTTTCGGAACCGCCATCGCAGCCCACCATGGCCAAGGGCATGGCTGCCAAACAAAAGCAAAGCAAAAATCGCGTACGCATGTGTATTTCCTCAAGTCCAATAAGGTGGGGTTGAAAACCCGAAACAAAAAGAGCCCTGCCAAAGTCACATCGCGAACTTCAACAGACTTTCACATTACAACTTGACTGGGCCCCTGCTGTCAAGCATGCATGTAAACTTTCGAGAGAGCAAATCCTTGCCGCCTCAGTTTCCACCTCGGAACCATCGACAAAGAACGAGCTTTCAAGGTTCCTAGGGAGGAACCTCGCGTCCATCCGCCGAGAGAGAAGATTTGAGGCTGCCAGCCTCGCTCATATACCCTCGGACGTGAAAATCCATACCGAAGCTTTCTAAGGTAACACGATCGAGTTGCTGGGACTGGCTCATCCAAGTGCGTAGCTTGCCAGCGATAGGACGGGTTGCATTCTCACTTCCGAGGATCCGCGGCGCTATGAAGCAGTCCACTTGATCCACCCACCCGCCGTCGAAGAAGGCGCCGAGCAATTTGCCACCGCCTTCAACCAATACGTTGGTCGCGCCGTGCTCCGACAACAGCTCCAAGACGGCCCCCAGTCCACCCGTTTTGTCATCGGCGAAAACAGGTAACAGCTCGACTCCTGTTCGTCGCAACTCCAAAGCTCGCTGTGATTCCGCTTCGATGGCTTTCTGGCTGGTGACAAGAAACGTAGGGATCACGTTTGCGGTTCGAACCAGTTGTGAATTAAGCGGAATTCGCATCCGCCGGTCAAGTACAACCCGCGCAGCCACTCTCGGCACCTCGAAACTCGGGGGCAATCGGGCTGTCAGTAATGGATCATCCCGCAACACGGTTTCACTTCCGACTACGATCGCGTCCACACGTGATCTCAACTCATGTGCATACTGTCTTGCACGCTCACCGGTAATCCACTTGGAATCCCCGGTGCCCGTTGCGATGGCGCCATCAAGTGTCATCGCCCATTTGGCAATCACCCACGGCAAACCCTTTACAATGCGTTTCAAGTAGGGGGCATTTAAGTAACGAGCCTCGGCTTCAAGACAACCGACATCGACTCGAATGCCTGCTGCCCGAAGCCCAGAGACCCCTCGTCCAGAAACCTCGGGAAAGGGATCCAGCATTGCGACGATTACACGCTTGGGCTGCAGTTTCAAGAGCAGATCCAAGCAGGGAGGAGTTTTACCGTGATGCGCACATGGCTCGAGCGTTACGTACAGATCAGATCGACAGATCTGTTCCGGTGCGAGTGCCGATAAGGCGTTCACTTCGGCATGCGGACCACCAAACCGCTGATGCCATCCCTGGCCAATTTCGCGACCGTCACACACAACCAAACAACCGACCATGGGATTAGGCTCAACCCGCCCTAAGCCCCGAATCGCCAAATCCAACGCCCGGCGCATCCAGTATTCGTCACCTAGCTGATTGTGCATCGCTCCCGTTGTATGCCGATCGCTCGGTTGTGGATCAGACGGTTTTGCATCAGACATTATGTCGGGCGTTATGCCCCCGGCTCACTGGCTGCGACTCCTGAATGGTACGTGCTGTAAACAAAAACAGGGATGGCAAGACCGCTCAGTTTTTCCCAAACCACAGGCTTGACATCCTTCCAAGCCAATCCACCTACACCTGTCGCGATTGCGGGCAGAGCCAGGCTGCGAATCTTCTCCTTTTCCACAAGGAAACTCACGCGTTGCAAGCAATGAGCGACATTCGAGAGGGTGGCTCGACCTGGTCGAGCACCGTGGGCGTGGTCTCCTTCCTGAGTCAGCAAGCAAATGATGTGCGCATCGCCAACCCCACTCCACATCCAGATCTCGCCGGGTTTTGGATGGGTGTTGTGACTGTAGTGCCGGAAATCCTTGGCCATCGAGGGCCATCGTTCCCGGAGCGCTAGCGCCAATCCTGAATCAAAGTGATCGTTGGGAGCTATTCCGTGTGCTATAGCGTGAGCTTTCGACAAAAGGATGTCGCCGGAAACTTCATGAATC
>JBILVV010000354.1:0-5311 GCA_044370255.1 Pirellula sp. | reverse complement strand
CCGAAGGTTCGGTCGAGATGAAGGAGCGTCGCCGCAACGCAGGAGTGACGGCTCCTGCTGTTCCACAGGGAGCACCCGCACCCCTGGGTGCCGTAGCTCCTGGCTCCGCTAAGTGATCAACCGTAGCAGAGGATTAACCATGAAACGCAGTTCCATCTTCATTGTGCATCGTGCCTTCGGACTCCCGCTTCTGGCCTGGTCAACTCTCTTCGCAATCTCGATCACGAGCATGGCGGAGGACGATGCCGAAAAAAGCAAAGAGACCTCTTCACCGAGGAACGAGGTTGTCGACTTTCAGCAGGGAGCCAAAGGTTATCAAGAAGCGGTCGATACCGAGATCTGGGCATTGGCACCCACGACGATTCTAGACAGCAATCCCAACGCCTCGTCGGACGCGAACAACGATGGAGGAGAAAGCCAAGTGTTGCTCCGATTCGATTCGATTATCGGATCGGAGCCGAGGCAAATTCCACGCAATAGCCGGATCGTCTCGGCGAGATTATTGGTCAGCGCCTTTGATCAAGGCAACACCGTCAATCTCCATCGCATGCTGGTCCCATTCTCCAAAACCGCTACCTGGGACTCGGTCGTCGATGGAGTATCGGCCGACGATCTCGAGGCGTCACGGCATAAAGACAGTTTCACCTTCGGAAAGATTGCGGCCAATACATCCACCGTTGTCTTCGATGTCACCGACACGGTTCAGTGGTGGGTCAACGGCCATGCAAACCACGGTTGGGTCTTCCTGAATACGGGAGGCAACGGCTGGGATTTTTACACCTCGGAATTCGACGATGTGAATCAGCGCCCCAAGTTGATCGTGGAATACGAAAAAAATAATGTCGCAGAGAAAGTCGCCTCTGCGAATCCATAAAGTCAACCTCCCCAAACGGAAGGAATCCAACCCATATGCGTTCATCGAATCCTACTATGCAACAGATCTGCTCTCTTCGTAGTTCGTGTGCAGGTTTTCGTCGCGACCGTCGCGAGTTCATGTATGTCGGCTGGCTCGGTGGGGTCGGTTTGACACTGGGCCAGATGATGTCGCTCGAAGCGATGGCGGGTACGAGCGAGGGAACCAGTCCCAAGGCGAAATCGGTGATCCATATCTACCTGCAAGGTGGGTTCGCTCACATGGATAGCTTTGATCCCAAGCCGGACGCCCCTGCGGAGTATCGCGGCATCTTGGATCCGATTCGGACTTCCTTGCCAGGCGTTTACTTTAGTTCCCACATGGAGCAGACCGCCAAGATCGCGGACCGCATCACGGTCGTTCGGAGTATGACGCACACCGAAGTCGATCACAGCCGCGGTGAGCACAGCATGTTCACCGGCTATCGGCCTAGCCCCGCTTTGGTCTATCCAAGTGTCGGTTCGGTGGTCGCTCATGAACTCGGTCCCCGAGATGCGATGCCAGCGTACATCTGCGTCCCGACGCAAGGGAGCCAATTCCTGGGGAGTGGATATCTGAGCAACGCGTGCGGACCGTTTGCATTAGGTACCGACCCTGCCCGCCCCAATTTCACCGTCCGCGATTTGAATTACGCGAAGGGTGTCGACGATGCACGCTTCGAGCGGAGAAAGAACCTCAAGCAAGTTGTGGACAGCCACTTCGACAAAATGGAGAAGGATGATTCCATCACCACGATGAGTTCGTTGTACCAGCGAGCGTACGATCTGCTGGCATCTCCCAGGGCGAAAAATGCATTCAGCCTCAAGGAAGAGAACCAGCAGACCAAGGAGCTCTATGGTATGAAGCCCGCTCCTCCCGTACTCCGCCCATCGGCAGGTTCCCGTTTGCTGATCGCGCGTCGATTGGTAGAGGCAGGCGCTCGATTCGTCACAGTGACGTATGGTGCATGGGATACCCACGCATTTCACTATCGAAGCATCGAGCCGCAACTGCCCGATCTGGATCGCGCGTTCGCCGGTTTGATTCAGGATCTCGAGCAGCGCGGGTTGCTGGACTCGACACTCGTGTTGGTGACGAGCGAATTCGGACGAACCCCGAAAGTCAATGCCGGTGGCGGCCGCGATCACTGGCCGCGAGTATTCTCCATCGTCATGGCGGGTGGCGGCATTCGCCGAGGATCCATCTACGGCGCCTCCGATGGCTTGGCCGCCGAGCCTGCAGACTCACCCCTCTCAGTCGAAGACTACGTCACCACGGTGTATCACTTGCTCGGGATCGATGCCAGCAAGTCGTTGATGTCACCCGGTGACCGACCGCAACCGATCGTCACCAACGGTGCTCTTGCGAAGGGTCTGCTCGCCTGATGAATCGTCTCAACGGACTTTCAAACATCTTCGCGATCGCAATCCTGTTGATCGGCCCGATCGGTCATGGCACAGCCGGCTCACCACCGTCGCTGGAGTCGATCACACCTCCGGTCGCTACGCGAGGAACCGAATTCACGGTGCGAGCGGTCGGTTCATCGCTGGGGGATTGCCAAGAGGTGCTCTTCTACAGCAAGGGACTCGAAGCTCTCGAGATCAAGAAGATCGACAACGACACGATCGACCTTCGGATCCATGCGGCCGAGGATTGCGAACTGAAAGCCCATCCGTTGCGGCTCCGAAATTCGAGTGGACTCTCGGAAATCCGGACACTCACCATGACTCCTTTCACGACCGTCATGGAGCAAGAACAAGACGAACCGCAGAAGATCATGGGGAACCAAACCGTCATCGGAACTCTGCAATCCGATGACACCGACAGTTATCTGATCGACGCCAAGGAAGGGGATGTGATCTCAGCCGAAGTCGTCGCCATGCGTTTGGGAGTGAAGTTGCTCGACACCGAACTGACCTTGTTTGCACCCGACAAGAGCATTCTCCTCCGCGTCGATGACACGCCCCTGTTGAATCAAGATCCCTGCTTGTCGATACGCGCCGCGCAATCGGGAACCTATACGCTTCAAGTGAGTACCGTGGGATCGAATGCGGACGCGAACAGCCCTTATGCGATGCATATCGGCAATTTTCCTCGACCGACACTTATGATACCTATGGGTGGACCGGTCGCATCACCCATCGAGGTTGAATGGGTAGGGGCGTTCGGACCGACTGGCGAACCACTTCGTCAGAGTGTGGTGCTTCCGCCATCTAGCGATTCGATTGCGCACTTCGAGCTGTCGGTTTTGGATCGCGATGGCAATCGAGTTTATTGTCCCACGAGCATGCCTGTCCGGTCGGTGGATTTTCCAACGGCCGAATCGACTAGCCTCGATCAACCGGCAGTCGCACCGATTGCATTCCATGGACGGATCGATTCGCAGGCCAAGTCGAACACGCACTTCTTCCGCCTTCCCCATCGAGGCTATTTCGTTGCTGAGTCGTTCGCATCGCGGCTGGGCTCTCTGCTCGACGGCGTGATCGAACTGCGCGATGAAACCGAACAGCGGACGATCGCTTCAGGAGATGACCTCGCAAGTCATGATCCGGCGGTGACCTTTGAAGGAGACCCCGACCACGTTTACTCGGTGAGGGTAAGCGACAAGCGACTCAAGTGGGGGGAATGGTTCGTTTATCGATTGGAGCTTCGCCCCTTCCAACCAACTCTAGTAAGTTTTTTACCTCGACGGGATAAACTCTCGCAAGCCGGGCAGGCGGTTTCTATCCCGCGTGGCAATCGGACGCTGGCGATCATGGCGGTTCGGCGAGATGGCGTCGACAGTTCCGTCCGGCTTGGATGGGATGGTTTGCCTTCCGATATCAAAATGGACAGCACCGACTTTGCCGCGAATACGTTCGCCCGCCCGGTCGTATTGGAGTCTGCAGCAGACTCGCAACTAGGTGGTCATCTTGTTCGACCGATCCCACAGGCGGGCGATTTGCAGGGCACGTTCCTGCAGATCGTCGATATGGTGAATGGTCCTGCGGATGCGTTGTACACAGGAATTGCGACCGATCGATTGGCCATTGCGATCACCGATCCGTTGCCGTACACGATTGAATTGGAAGAACCCAGCAATCCCCTTTGCGTCGATGGGACCTTGGATCTGAAAGTTCGCGTTCAGCGGCAACCTGGTTTCAGTTCACCGATTGAAATTCGGATCCCGCTTTTGCCTGAATTTGTCGATGCCCCGGCGAAGGTCCGCGTTGAACCTAACCAAACCGAAGCGACGATATCGCTCAAAGCGGATGGACGATGCATTCCCCAGTCTTGGCCGTTGGTGGTGGAAGCAAAAATTGGAACGGGTCGTTCCGAGCTTAGCAGCGAACAGATCGGTTCGATTGATCCGGTGCCGGCCGCACCTCCACTTACCGCGCCACCCATCTGCAGCTCCCTCAGGGAATTGAAGATCAACGACAACCCAGCGCGAGGTGCCATTCAGCCAATCGCTGCCGAATGTGGCCAAACGCTATCGATACCGTTCTACTTTGAGATCGAACCCGACTTTGCGACCGAGCTGGTGGCTGAGCTAGAAGGGTTGCCCAATCGAGTTATCGCCAAGCCAGTTTCGGTGGGCAAAGACCAACGAACGTTGGCGTTCGAATTGCAAGTGGCTCCTGACTCCCCTGTGGGAACATTCAATGACCTTTCGGTTCGTCTTGCGGGAACGCGAATGGGTCAACGCGTGTCGTATTCGGTTTCTAGGAAAACCGTGTTAGTCATCGCGCCGCAAGGCAAATCCTACAAAGATGAAACGGGAAGACCCCTGTCACCGCTCGAAGCACTTCGACAAACACGGAATCGATCGGGGTTGTAATCGATCGGGGTTGTAGCAGTGCTCGTGGAACAACAGTGCTCATGGATAACGTATCGAGGAAAGACATGTTGAAGTGGATTGCTACACATTTCGTATTCGGATTGGTATTTGGACTCCCAGCGTTGGGCTTCGCAGCATTCGGTGCGGACGTTGAGCAACCAAAAGCTTCGTTGGAATCGATCCAGGTTTATCCAGCTTCGATCCACCTTCGTTCCCCTCGCGATCAGCAAGCGTTGGTCGTCATGGCAACGTATGCCGATGGGAGCACGCGCGATGTTACCGAGGAATGCGAAGTCGAGGCCTATCCAAATCACTTGATTCAGTACCTGTCGGAAACACTTCTCGCAGGTCACGATGGTCAAGGCGAGTTGCAAGTACAGTTCGAAGGCCATCGGAAAACCGTGCCATTGATTGTCTCGGGAGCCGATACACAACCTAAGATCGAATTCCGCAACGAAGTGCTACAAGTTTTGACCAAGGCAGGCTGCAATACCGGCAAGTGCCATGGCTCCGCGACCGGCAAGGATGGGTTCCGCTTGAGCTTGTTTGGATATGATCCTGCCGGCGATCATTATCGACTGACCCGCGAACTCAACGGT
>JBILVV010000049.1:0-18132 GCA_044370255.1 Pirellula sp. | reverse complement strand
GATGTCGTAGTTGTCATGGATTGCGATCTACAAGACCCTCCGGAATTGCTGAGCAGAATGCTCGATAAATATCACGAGGGCTATGATGTCGTATCCTGTCGGCGGATGAGCCGAGCCGGCGAGTCCTGGTTCAAGAAAAAGACGGCTTCTGCATTCTATGGTTTGATGCGCAAGGCGATCGACTCTCGCATCCCTGCCGAGGTCGGTGACTTTCGGCTTTACAGCCGCAATGCAGTCGATGCGATTCGAGCGTTTCGAGAACAGCATCGTTTCATGCGAGGACTTGTCGCATGGCTCGGGCTTCGCGAAGCATTCATCGAATTCGATCGTCCTGCGCGTGTTGCCGGCGAAACCAAGTACCCAGTCTCCAAATTAATCAAGCTCGCTTGGACCGCGATTTCATCGTCATCGACCGTCCCTTTGCGAGCGTGTTCGTATTTTGGCTGGATTCTGTTGGCATGCGGTCTCTTGGCGACTGTTGCGGTACCCTTGGCGGTCATGCAGTGGCTTCCATTATCTGTTGCAGCTATGGGATGGACCGCGTTCCAGTTGTCACTCACCGGTATCCAGCTTGTGGCCGTAGGCTTGATCGGTGATTACGTTGGTCGCATATTTGAGGAGTCCAAACAACGGCCACTCTACATCGTTTCGGAGACATGCAACGTCGAGATACCATCGGACAGCAGTCGATCGGTTTGGATGCTTGAACGCTCTCGCGTAACGACTCCTGCGTCTACCGAGGGACGAGAAGGACATATCCTGCGCATCCCAAGCCAGGCTCCGAGGCGAGCAGCTTAGATGGCGGTTGCAACTCATGCTCCATCAGTTCCGACTCAGGCTACTCTCGATTCGAGCCGTGCGTGTGCCACCCGACGTGGATCAACGCTACGAGACATTGCGATTCTCTTCGCAGCATCGATTTTGATTCTGTTTTTGCGGCTGGGAAACAGTCGCTTTTGGGATCAAGACGAGGGCTACTACGCGACCGTTGCTTATGAAATGTACAAAAGAGGCGATTGGATTGTGCCTACGTTCAATGAGCAGTTGTTCGCGCACAAGCCCCCGATGATGTTTTGGGGAATGCTGCTCGGATTCCATACATTGGGTGTTTCAGAGTTTTCAGCTCGACTCCCGTCGGCGATCTTTGGTTTCGGCAGCGTCCTGCTTGTTTATTTTTTAGGGAGAAGAATTTTCGATCGCACTTCGGGACTGATCGCAGGGCTTGTGATGGCATCGTGCTTAATGTTCACCGTGGTCTCAAGATCTGCGACAGCAGATGCACATCTGAGCTTCTTCGTGCTTCTCTCGATTTCACTTTGGAGCATCGACGCGCTGCGGGCAAAGCAGGTTTCTGCCAATCCCTCTGAACCGCCTGTGATTCGTTGGCGGGTTTGGATTGCCATTTATGCGGCGATGGGGCTCGCGGTTTTAAGCAAAGGGCCGATCGGGCTTGCCTTTCCAATCACCATACTTGCAAGTGTTCATATACTTGAGCCTTGGCTAGTTGCCATGTCCGTACCTGCGGTTACGCGATCTCGCAATCGGTTTCAGATTGCATGGCAGACATGCAATCCTGTCGCTATCGGTCGAGTTCTATGGTGCATGCGACCGATCACGGGCGCGGTTGTTCTCTTCTTGGTCTCCGGCCCTTGGTTCATCGCGATGGAGTTGCGGACCGGTGGCGGTTTTCTCGGCGAGTTTCTCGGAGTCCATCATTTCCAGCGATTCTCTCAATCGATGGATAATCACAGCGGTCCCATCTATTACTACGTGATCGCTTGCTTGATCGGTTTATACCCTTGGAGTGCGTTTGCAATCCCATGCGCGTTGCAATGGTTTCGACCTGAGAGCCGAACAGCTTGCGTGCGAGGATGGTTGCTGGTCAGCATGTGGATCGCGGTCTACATGACTGTTTTCTCGCTAGCCAGTACGAAGTTACCAAACTATGTGATCCCGTCGTATCCTGCTTTTGCGATCATCATCGGATCCTACATGGCTTCTTGGTCAACGAGTCCGAGTCGATCGGAGTTGCGATGGCAGAGCGTGGGTTGGATTTGCCTGATACTGGTCGGCTTACTCGTATTTATAGCTGCGTTGGTTTTGGCACTGGGTAGGTCAGCGATTCGATCGCTGGATGGGTTGCGGATCGATGAAGCCACGTGGGATACTGTGGTGTGGGTGAGTCTCCTGGGTGTGCCTTTGTTGATAGGAGGTACAGCGGGTTTGGCATTGATTCGATGGCAGCGAAGATGGTTTTTGGCACCGTGTTTTGCAGCGACTGCAGCCGCAATGATGGTTTTGTTCTGGCAACTACTGGTGCCATTGGCTGACCGACACCAGACTCCGCAGGATATCGCATCGGCGTTGTCTGAGACACCTCGGGATAAGGATGCACCGCCATCGATTGTGGTCTTGGGTTACTTCCGACCGAGCATGGTATTCTATGCGAATAACGCAGTCGATTTCTTGCCTGATCTGCCAACACTTGTGGAACGCTTGAGTCGCGAACCACAGCCAGTGATTGTTTTGAATGAGAAATCGCTGGAGAGTGTTCAGGAGCATTTGCCAGAGGGATATCACGTGACCCAAGCGTATGCAGAGTTCCCGAAGCGGGGCAAGGTGCTTGTCTTAGAGCCTTCCCTTCGCAGGTGACCAAGTCACGCTGCCTATTTGACTCGACATACACCAGCGTGTTTCTATGATGCCGTTGAATCAGTTTCACGAGCGATTCGAGAGGGCATTGCATGTGAGGATGGCTAGCGTTATTGTTAGGAAATCGCGGGTGTAACTCAGTGGCTAGAGTGTTAGCTTCCCAAGCTGAAAGTCGAGGGTTCGAATCCCTTCACCCGCTTGCGGAGAAATGTGCTATCTGGTTTCGGATCCCGAGAAGCGTGTTATCGCTTGGCTAGTGATTGGAATCTAGTCGCTAAGTGGATAGGTTGCCATCACGATGTCCGGAGCATAAAATCCCGTTGCCGGCCGAATGGAGGCCTTTTTTGGGTTCCACGTAGACACAGCACCTACTTTCCAGCTTCGACTGCGGTGCGCGGGATGAATTCATCGAAATTAAGACGCGCGATTGCACATGAGGCGGCTCGTCTGATGTACGAACGCCTGGAATCTGAGTACTACCAAGCGAAACAGAAAGCCGCTCGGCGTATGTGCCAGGGGTGGGTGAAGCCTGCCGATTTACCGACCAATTTCGAGATCCGCGATCTCGTTCAATCCTTCGCGAGACTTCATGAGGGGAGCAAGCGACTCGATACGCTTCGGCAGATGAGGCTTACGTCGCTGCGAGTGATGCGGATGCTTCAGAAGTTTCATCCTCGCGTTATAGGCAGTGTCTTTACCGGAATGGTTCGCGAGGGGTCGGACATCGACATCCACGTATTCTCCGACAGTATCGAGGCCGTGCTGAACAGTTTCGACATCGAAGGGATCCCCTACGAAGTAGAGCGCAAACAGGTCCGAAAAGAAGGGGAATTGCAAACCTTCACCCATGTGCACGTTCGCGAAGCGTTCGATGTGGAATTGACCGTCTATCGGTCCAGTCTTCGCAGTTACGGATTCCGCAGCTCCCTCACCGGCAAGCGGATCGAAGGAGCGACGTTGCCTCAGTGGGAACAGTTCCTTTGCTTGACCTACCCCGACGTCGATATAGAGGCTGAAATCGCCGAGATGGAAACAACGCCCGATCCTTATCAGGTTTTCTATTCGTTGCTGCTGCCGTTGGAGAATGTCAAGCAACATCCGAAGTACCACCCGGAGGGTGATGTGCTTTACCATTCGCTTCAAGTTTTCGATTTAGCTCGCGAAGCAATCTTTTACGACGAAGAGTTTCTGCTTGCGGCCCTTTTGCATGATATCGGGAAAGGAATCGAGCCGGAAAACCATGTCTTTGCAGGCCTAGAAGCACTCGAGGGTTTTATCACCGATCGAACCGCCTGGCTGATCGCGCATCACATGGACACGCATCGTATCCACGATGGAACTTTAGGCGTCCGCGCGCAACGGCGTTTGATGCAGCATGAGAGCTACGACGAGTTGGTCTTGCTCGGAGAGTGCGATCGTGCTGGCAGGATCCCCGGGGTAGAGACCACCTCGCTCGAAGATGCCTTGCAATACATACGATCGATCGAAGAAGGAACCATGAATCTGTGAGGGGCACGCATGATTATCTTTTTGGAAAACATGCCAGATGCGAGCAAGTTGTGAGGGTCGCCTCCCGTTTGGGCGGCTGTGGAGTAAGATAGAGGAATCGTATCGGCTCAGTCTTTTTGGCACTTGTCTTTTCCCGCATGTCGACTTCGATCAGTCGCTGGTCTCTCGTGGCGTGGCCGTGTATCGGAGTCCTCGCGGGCTGGATCGTTTGCCAATGCATTGTCTGGCAATATGAAATCGTATGGCGGCTAAATCAAAACCAGTTGGTGAGTGAAAAAGTTGAGTTTTTCAGACGCATCATCGAGTCGAGCGGAAACTCCGCAGGGCAACTAGCGCAACTGGCCAATGCGTCCTCGGATGGCCAGTGGATGCTCGTGCCCGATGATTCGAGTTCGCTCGATCGGAAATCGTTGCAGGGACCGTCGATCGAGTGGTACGTGGAGCCGGACGGATTTCGTCGTGTCAGGGCCGTCCGAAGCATTTCTACCGCAGATGGCGAACTGTCTTGGTTGGTTTTTTCACAGCGGGTTCCACCGGTTGCTCGATCGCTTTATTCCTGGGCGTATTGGTTGATACCTGTAGGGTTCCTGCTCGGAGTGAGCGTCTGGTGGCTTCATTTTCTTCAGGGGGTGCGGCGGGAGAAGGTGCTGAGAGCTTTGCAGAGTTTGCGAGCACCCAACCGCAACGCCATGCCTCGGGAAGCGATGCTGAGCATGCTCCCCGGTACAGCGATGGATCCTAAAATCCATCGGGAGTTGATTGCGCTGGTGGAGCAATTTCAAAGCACCTATTCCGACATTCAAAATGATGCAGAGCAATCGCAATCGGTACTGGCTGCGATGCCTGTTGGGATTCTTGCATTCACATCGGATCTCCGTCTTGTATTCGCGAATCGAGCAGGGATCGACATGCTGGACTTGAATGACCCAACCCCGGTCAATGCTCGCTTGATCGAGTTGATTCGGCACCCGCGGGTGATCGATGTCGTAGCGGAGGCTCAGCGATCGGGCCAAACCCTTGACGGGGAGATCGATCGCAATGACGGGGGTACCGTCCTTCGCCTTCGAGCTTATCCCCTTGCGAGTGATGCTGGCGTAGAAGGCAAGCGGCCCATGTTGTTGGTCCTGACCGATGAAACGCGACTTCGGCAGTTGGAGAATGCGCGCAGAGATTTTACGGCTAATGTATCGCACGAATTGAAGACCCCCTTAGCCGCCATCAAGGCCTATACGGAAACGCTGTTAATGGGAGCTATGGACGATCCGGATGCGAAGGAGCGATTCATACAACGCATCAATGAACAGGCCTCGCGCTTGGATAACTTGATCCGAGATTTGCTGCAATTGACGAAGATCCAGTCACTACCGGAGCGTATCAGCCTGTCTCGCTTATCGATGTTCGAGACCGTGCGATCGACCGTCGAAGAACACAATCAGATTGCGTCCAAACGCAACGTGGAGATCGTAAACCATGTGCAGGAGAACGAGTTCCATGTGATGGCCGAGTACGATGCCTTGCGAACCATCCTCGGCAATCTCCTATCGAATGCCATCCGATACTCCAAGGAGGGTGGCACAGTAGAGATCAAAGCAAAACGACTGCACGGGTTTATCGATGTCTCAGTGATCGACAATGGTATAGGTATTCCGGAATCGGACTTGGAACGGATCTTCGAAAGGTTCTATCGAGTCGACAAAGCTCGGTCTGCCGATGCGGGTGGGACCGGCCTCGGTTTGGCGATAGTAAAGTATCTCGTGCAGGCGATTGGAGGCTCCATTAGCGTCCGAAGCCGCCTGGGAGAAGGGAGTGAATTCACTCTACGATTGGATGAAGCCACCTCATCGGAGTAAGGTTTCTGTTTCGCGATTTCCCCCGTTTTTCAGGGCTTCAGCGACCGTGGAGGGAGTGAAGCGTGGAAACGACCATCAAAAACGGCAGGAAAATCGAAAAAACCGATCGTTCTTCGCAAGGGAATCCAGAACGCGTACCGGAAGGAGTTAAACTTGTAGCATTCGTTTCCCGGCCCGTAATCGGTAGCGTTTTCAAGCGACTGTCAACGTCATGAGTTTGCGCATTCTGGCCCTTTTTGCCGCTTGGTTCGTTTTTGCCGCTTGTCCGGTCATTGCCCAGGATCCCTTTGGCGACACGGATGATGGTGCAGGCGTAGCCGACGAGCCAATCAACGCTCCAAAGCGCGGTGCGACCGACTCCACCCAGGTGGATACTAAGGAGCGTGATGCTGTAATCCTATCGCTGCGACGTCAGCCACCTCAGGATCCATTGGGAGTCGCAAAAGCAATCCAATGGACCGCGAGAATCCGCCGATGGGACGAAGCAGGTCGTTGGCTCGACAAACTCGCCGCGATGGAAGTGTCGCCGGGGCTTGCTGTCCAGATCATAGACGCCTTAGGATCGAAAACACTGCTGGACTTGGAAAGCCAGATCCAAGGACTGAGCGACGCTCAGCGTGTTACGCTGACAAGGATCAAACAGTTAGCCGATCAATCGATCCATGATCCCAAGACACTTTTGGATCGAGTCGAACAACTTCGAAGTCCTTCTAAAGGAGAACGCTTAACGGCATACGAAGCTTTGAAGACTGCGGGGGATTCGGGCATCACTGCAATGTTGAACTCGTTGTTGGCTGAAAATGCTCAAGCACCCAACACTTCGATGTGCGAAGCCTTTTCGTTGCTTGGCGAGCATACGTCTCGGGCTTGGCAAGCCGCGATGACCACGCAGCATGCGGATGCGAGGCAGCGATTGGTTGCGTTGGTGGCTCCCCTTCCGAAGCCGAAGATGGGATGCGAATTGATGGCTGAATTATTCGATCCTGCGGTGAGCGATTCGGTTCGCGTGTCTCTCGAACGAAGCTTGTCAGGTCCGCATCCCCAACTCCCCACTGCCTCAGATGTCAATCAATTCGCGCTTGAATTGGTAGAGCAGTCCCTGAACAACTACCAGCGCCGCACACGGCTCAATGAAATCGATACCGAAATCGCATGGACTCTGGACCCGGATGGACGGACCGTTCGTGAGATGCCAGTCATACCGGCGATGATTTCGCTCTCGCGAGCATCGCAAGCGGGCCAGATCGCGGCCCGCTTGATTCCTCAAAGCGACTTAGCAAGCGCATCAGCCATCGCTGCCCATTGGGAATATCTATCTGTTCGGGGCGCAGCGGATGCAACTCAAGATGCCACCTTCCGAAACACACTTCCAGAGTCTTTACGGGACAGCCCCGAGTTTGCATGTCTGGTCTGGGACGCGGCCGTAAGTCATCGTTTGGCGGGTGCCCAGTCGGTTGCGGTCGCGAACCTGAGTCGATGGGAGGGGGCAGGGATACCTGTCCCGGTCCGAGATCGCTTAGTATACGCAACACGTTCGGGCCTACCCATGGTTCGCTACCCTGCAGCGGTCGCGCTGATCAAATCACAACTCGAGTCCACCGCGAGCTTCAACGGCAGCAGTCGAGCGGAGGCAGTGGCCAACGAAATGCGACAATTAACGCCGGAACCGGTGGCGGTTCTGATCGGCGGCAACGAAGGGTTGCGCGGCCACACGCACGGGCTACTGGATCAATTCGGGTACAGAGTATTCGAAGCGGCATCTGCAGCCGAAGTTTTTCACCTCCTGCGAACCAACCTACCGATTGAGGCAGTCTTTATTGTCGAACACGTCCGAGAACTGGACTTGGGCCAAGTCGTTCAACGCATCCGCGCCAATCCCACCACCTCTACCGTCCCAATCGCCTTGCTTGCTGATTCTTTAAGCAGGGGCGAGCACAGCGTGGCGGAGGAAGACCATCGCGTGATCATGGGTAGCGTGCCCCCTTCCTTGGATGCATTAGCAGACATCGTGTCTCGTATGCGAGCGGTAAGCGATCCTCCCCCAATGACCCTTGAGGCGAGAATTCTCTTCAAAGCCAGTGCGCAGAACTACTTCGAGTCCGTCAAAACCTCACCCGTGACGCGGGATGGCTCGTTTGGCGAAGCAAGGATTACGGGTACGCGAGAAGAGCAGAACGAGCTTCTCCGAATCCTCGCTGATGCGACCGTGCCTGAACTGAAACGCGAGCAAGCTAGCCGAAATTTTGTGCAATCGGTACGCAGATTTGGCCTGTTGATCACTTCCGAGACTGCCCAAGACCAGTACGATGTGTACAACCTGCGTGGGGAATCGGAGCCGATCACCCGTGCAGTGTTGGGACGAGTTCTTGACGCGATCGAGGCTGTGAATGGCCAGCGTGCGTGGTCGGAAGTTGGCCCATAACTCCCTTGGATAGGATCGGCTCCTCTGTCGCACTGACGCGTCGATGGCTGGTCCTGGCTCAGAATACTCGGGAAAAATGGGGACCATGGGAGGCACGCTCCTTCCGGGAGTGATCGGTTCGTCTCCCGCAATGCAGGATGTTGCTCGCATCACCCGCCGGGTTTCTATGACCGATGCGTCGGTTTTGCTGCTCGGGGAAACAGGTACCGGCAAAGAGGTTGTCGCCAACGCGATCCATCAATTGAGCAACCGAGTCGGTGGTCCGTTTGTCAAAGTCAATTGCGGTGCGTTGAGCGAAAGTTTGCTGGAAAGCGAATTGTTCGGACATGTTCGCGGTGCCTTTACCGGAGCGATCGGCAACAGGGCCGGCCGATTCGAGGCTGCCCACACCGGCACGATCTTTCTCGACGAGATCAACAGCACTTCGCTTCATCTGCAGGTCAAACTGCTGCGGGTTCTGCAGCAAAAGCAATTCGAACGCGTGGGTGACACCGAGACCGTGACTGTCGATACACGATTGATCGCGGCCAGCAACCGAGACCTTGCCGAGGAAATACGTGCTGAGCGATTCCGTGAAGACCTGTATTGGCGATTGAATGTGGTGCCGATCGAACTCCCTCCGCTTCGCAAGAGACGAGAAGACATTCCGAGCCTGGTCGCATTCTTCCTGCAATACTACAGCGAACAGAGCGGTCGCTTCGTTGTGCATATCCAACGCGAAGCGATGCAAGCTTTGCAAGATTATCATTGGCCGGGCAATGTGCGCGAACTACAAAACTATATAGAACGGGCGGTGGTTATGGCCGACTCCGATGAGTTAAGTATGAACCTGCTTCCCGGTGTGGTAACTGGGACTCAACCCGCGCAATCGTTCACTCCAAGCACTGCCGCTCCACCCGATTTCGAAACTCTCGCTACGCAATTGGTTGCTGAAGGACTGCGATTAGCTCCTGGCGAAGCGAATGATCTGCATGCTCGGGTTGTCGATCGAGTCGAGAAGGAACTGATTTCCCAAGTGTTGCAAGCGTGCGGAAATGTGCAAACGAAAGCAGCCACACGCATGGGGATCAACAGAAATACATTGCACAAAAAAATCAAGGACTACAATCTAGAAGGGGGCGATTCCGGAGAGTCCCCGACAGGATAGGCGTCGGAGAAGTTATTGTTATGTCGCATCGATTCAGCACCATCCAAAACGCGGTCAAAGCCATTTCGGAGGGACGAGTCGTGATCGTCGTCGATGACGAGGATCGCGAAAACGAAGGGGATTTTGTTTGCGCAGCCGAGTTGATTACTACTGAAATGGTCAACTTCATGTTGGCCGGCCACGGTCAATTGTGCTGTTCGATTTTACCAACGGTTGCCGAACGGCTCGATCTGAGGCCTCTCGTCGATCAAAACACTTCCCCGTTGACGACCGCCTTCATGACTCCGGTGGATTTCGCAGGCTGCAAAACGGGGATCACGGCCGCCGAGCGTGCCGAAACCATACGCCGCCTCGCACGCGCTCAGACCCAACCGAGCGATTTCGTGAAACCAGGGCACGTATATCCACTTCTGGCCAAAGAGGGTGGCGTTCTTCGTCGTGCTGGGCATACCGAAGCATCAGTCGATTTGGCTCGCATGGCTGGCCTAACCCCATCGGGTGTTGTATGCGAAATACTCAATCGCGATGGTGACCGCGCCAACCGCGACGAGTTGGTGGAACTGGCGGCGAAACATCATCTGGAAATCATTTCCGTAGAACAGATCATCTCCCATCGCCGGATCAATGAAAAGCTCGTTTCACGCACTGCCCAGGCCAAGCTTCCGACCAAGTATGGTGAGTTTGAAATCATCGTCTACGACGTCCAGTACGAACCGCAAGAACCGATCGCCTTGGTGTACGGCAAACTGGATGAACCAGGAGATTTACCGCCATTGGTGCGAATGCACAGCAGTTGCTTCACCGGCGATTTGCTCGCCTCACTCCGTTGCGATTGCGGTGACCAATTGCATTTAGCCATCGAAGCGATCGCTCGCGAAGGACGCGGAGCCTTGGTTTATCTGCCACAAGAAGGCCGCGGCATCGGGCTGGCACAAAAGATACGAGCGTACTCACTTCAAGATGAAGGGCTCGATACCGTGGAAGCGAATCATCGACTCGGCTTCAAAGCCGATATGCGGGACTACGGTGTTGGGATCCAAATTCTCAAAGATCTCGGCCTTCGCGAGATTCGACTCCTGACCAACAACCCAAAAAAGACAGAAGCATTCAATTTGAGGGGCTTCGATTTAACGGTGGTCGACCAAGTGCCGATCATCCCGCCGATCCATGAACACAACGCCAACTATTTGGCCACGAAACGTGATAAGATGGGACACCTTCTTCCCTAGGATGGAGCATCACGATTCCTACCGAGAATGACGAATCCGATCCATCGGCGGAAATCAACCCGTTCAATCCGCCGATCGTTACCGAGTCGCTCGCAAGTGGCGATTTACTAGGGTTGCTGTATTGGTTGCCCATCGTGGTCGTCTTGGTTGTGTCCGCGGGAGTCTCCTTCTCGCGCGAGTTCTTTCCGTTCGGGTGGTTCGGTTGCGCCACGGCGATTCTCGCTGCGTACCATGGTTTCATGTATCAAAACCGATTGTCGCAGCGTGCGATGCAAGGAGAGCAAATCGATCGGATAGCCGATTTTGGATTGTGTGCTGGTTCGCTTTTGTTGGGAGCACTCTCCACCGTTGCCGGTTGCATTGCCTTTTTCGCGACCTGCATCCCTGCGGGAATGGCATCCATGACCGTGATACCTGGGCAGTATGGTCCCCCCTTCAGTGTTGCGATGATCCTGTCAGGACTCTGCGGGATTCTTTCCCTGTTCTGTGTCCATCGCATCATCCGATTTTTCGTTCCCCGCAAACCATCCTGATGATGGACAGTGCATGAGCAACACAGTATCTACGAAACTCCCTGCAGGTTATCGCTACTTGGGAGCTACACAGAGTCTTTGTCCGGAATGTTTTAAACTGATTCCGGCCAAGATCATCGATCGGCACGGACGCGTCTACTTTCGCAAACGATGCCCGGAGCACGGCACGCGAGAGGACTTCATATGCAGCGATGTGCGTTGGTACGACCGCTATGATTTTGCCCTGCCCGCCAAAGTACCTGCCACCACGCGATCGCCTGTTGATAAAGGATGCCCGTTTGATTGCGGGCTCTGCGAAGAGCATGAGCAACATACTTGCATCGGGGTCTTGGAGATCACCGACAACTGCAATCTAGAGTGCCCTCTATGCTACGCCCACAGCAAGCCCGGCCTCAAGCATCGTTCTTTCGAACAAGTCCGAACGGCGATCGATACGCTCGTGGCATCGGAAGGCCGAGTTGAGGTTTTGCAGATCTCGGGTGGTGAGCCGACCACGCATCCAGAGCTAGAGTCAGTGATCGAGTATGCGTTATCGCAGCCGATCGATTACGTGATGATCAACACCAATGGGATTCGGTTGGCCCGAGATCCTAAATTGCTGCACCGGCTTGCGCAAAACCGCGATCGCATCGAAATCTATCTGCAGTTGGATGGCCTGGAAGATCGCGTTCATGTCGCTTTGCGAGGCGAACCGTTGCAAGCGACGAAAATGGCCGCGTTGCAAGCGATTGGCGACGCAGGATTGCACGTTACCATCGTGTCAGCGCTCCAGGCCGGAGTCAATCTCGATCAACTCGTCCCGCTAGTGCGGCTTGCCGAGCAGCATCCTTTCATCACCGGGTTGAGTCTTCAACCTGCAACCTATTCCGGCCGGTTCTATCTTCCTGAAGAACTCGAATCCCGAGTGACCGCACCCGACTGTATTCGGGAATTGGTCAATCAATCCGAGGGTTTATTTCAAGAGGATGATTTTTTTCCGCTGCCGTGCGCCCATCCGAATTGCCATGTGCTATCCCTAGCGTTTCGACATGAAGGTCGATTGGTTCCTTTGACTCGATTCATCGACTCGAAAGCCAACTTGGATCTGCTCGCCAACGGATTGAGTTTCACGCGCGACGAAGGAAAGCGATTGATTCAGCAGTATTTGGCACGGAATCAATGTTGCGGTCCAGGGGGATGCGGCAACAGTGAATCAGCCGAACTGCCGACGATCACTCCGCTTGGATGGAGTCAGGATTCCACTCCTAATGTCTCGTCAGTCGCAGAGCGATTCATCGCGAAAACATTAGATCGACAGATCGGGGCGAAGGATTTGTTTCGTATCACGATCACGTCGTTTCTCGATGTTTACAATTTCGATGTTCGCCGCGTGATGAAGTGTTGTACGCATCATGTACTTCCAACGGGTCACATCATTCCTTTTTGCGCCTACAACGTGCTTTATCGCGATGGGCATGTGCCGCTCCCCAAATTGCACGAGGCGAAACCGCGAGCATCGCGGCGCACCGGTTCAAGTCGCCCGGAACCAGCGGGCCAGTAGCAGTGTCGGCACCACCATCGATGCGATGATGATTCCGGGTATATCCCCTGCATACTGAAGTGCAACCGTCGCATCGAGGAATAGGATGCTGAAGATCGCCTGCCGGATTGCCATGCCGAGTTGTTGCGGACGGAGAGTGCGGATTGCATCGACGGCTCGGCGAGCCAAGGGGAGCAGCAGGATCGCAACGAGCAAGGGAAAAACCCATTCAGGATCGAGCCGATAGGGTCGATCCATTTCGAGGCGAGGCGAGAATGCAATGCAGGCAGCCCCGAAAGCGCAAATGCCCCATCCGAGCGTTAAGCGACCTCGCGATTGAGACAGGTCCGCTTCGCGCCTCGCGGCGATCGTAAGACCTGTGACGTAAGCCACATGCCCAGCTACGACGGCTACGGCGGGCCATCCGAGCGTGACGGGTAATACGGCCGCGATCCATGCAACACCCAGCGACATATTCAGCCCTCGGCAAATCCCCATGATCAGAGGAGCAGACGGAGACTTCTTGAGCGGTCCATCGTATGCATAAACCGCGACTGCGAGCAAGCAACCGACTAGGCCAGGACTCAGCATTGCGAGTCCGAAATCTTTCGAGCCTCCAAGGGCGATCGTCAAAGGGGCTAGGAAACTCAACAGGATCCCCACCACCATCAATCCGATACCGGATCGCAGCGCGACAGTTATTGTGATTTTGCCATTGGCAATCGGATTCGGTCGCCCTTGCTCTCGGTCCTGTTCGACATCGAAGACATCGTTTAGGACCATACCCGCCCAGTAAAAACAAATCGATGCTGCGGAGGCTACAATAGCCGCTCCAGGATGCTTCATGAAGTGATTGGATATGCCTCCAGCGATACACATACCGGCCAGCACATCCGCACAACTGGTCAGCGTATTGGGAACACGTACCATTTGAGCCCAGGCACGCAGTTTGCTCATGAGAGAGGTCCTCGTGAGTGGAGGAGTCGCCGCTGGGGATTTACCACAACCCCATCATCGCTGATTTGCAAAATGGAGAGGCTCATCGGGACGAACCGAGCATGACATCGATCATTGCTGGAACAAACCACGGCAGATCATCGGGCTTCCTGCTCGAGACAAAGTGCCTATCCACAACCACGGGAGCATCCTCCCAGAGAGCGCCGGCGTTGATCAAATCGTCCTTGATGCCGAGGGATCCGGTCACACGGACGCCACGGTATACCTGGGCTGAGATCGCAAGCCAGCCACCGTGGCATATCGCTGCCACGCATTTGCGATCCCGATCGAATTGGGCGATGAGCGATCTGACCGAATCCAGTCGCCGGAGACGGTCGGGCATGAATCCCCCCGGGAGCAAGACCGCATCGAAATCCGACGAACGCACATCGTCGATTGCGATATCTGAGGTACACGGGTAGCCATTTTTTCCGGCGTAAGTCCGTTTGGCTTCCTCCCCGGCCACGATGAACTTGGCCCCAGCTTCGATCAGTCGCAGCTTGGGGTACCATAGTTCCAAATCCTCATAGATATCCCCGACAAAGGCCAAAACGCGTTTGTTGAGCAAGGGTGTAGTGGACATGGGACTGGGCCCTGTGAGAATCGGTCTTTGAAGGAACAGTTAGGAACAGAAAACGGTCGTCGGGGTACCTATCCCCGTGAAAGGAAATCATCGATAGATTATCGTAGTAGGTATCGCATGAAGTGTTGAGCCCAAAACCGGTTGCTACCATATGGGTTGCAGCGGTTGTTCCAGGATTGAGGTTGCCATGCAGTTACGTGATTTTTTCAGTTCCGACCGCAAAGGTCTGTCGTTCGAGTTGTTCCCGCCCAAGACCGATGAGCAGGTTGAAAACCTGATGGCAACGGTGGCGGATCTGAATGAATTCGAGCCGGATTTCTATACCTGCACGTATGGTGCTGGGGGATCGACGCGCGATCGCACCTTGCAAATACTCCGAGCCGTCAAAGAGCGATTCGGTCATCGCGTGGCAACGCACTTGACCTGTGTCGGCTCGACCGTCGATCAGCTACGCACCTATCTGAATGCGGCGTTGGAACTCGGAACGGATTATGTAGTCGCCCTTCGCGGGGATCCGCCCAAGGGTGAAACGGAATTCAAGCAAGTCGCGGGTGGATTGCGTTACGCCAACGAGTTGGTCTCATTGATTCGTAGCGAATACCCGCAGATTGGAGTCGCGGTCGCTGGCTATCCCGAGGTTCACCAAGAAGCTCCCTCCGCCGAGATCGATTTGGAGAACTTGAAACGCAAAGTCGATTGCGGTGCGGATATCATCGTCACGCAACTTTTTTACGAAAACGATGACTATTTCCGATTCGTTGATCAATGCCGCGCCCGCGGCATCGATATTCCGATCGTGCCGGGGATTCTGCCTGTGACCAACCTTGCACAGATCCAGAGAATCACCTCGCTGTGCAAAGCCAAGCTGCCGCAATCCTTCGTGGACCGACTGGCCGAAAGGGAGTCCACCGAATGGCAATTCCAGGTCGGGGTCGAGTTCGCTACTGCCCAAGTCGCGGAATTGCTCTCGGGAGGAGTTCCAGGGGTGCATTTTTATGTCCTGAACAAATCTCAAGCGACTTCCGAAGTATTGCGTTCGCTCCGCTTCGTGTCGTAATGAGCGATCCGGCTACCTGGGGTTTGCCAGCCGTCTCTTCGATTGTAGAAAACAAAAAACTCGTCTCCGAGTGGCGGTATGGAACAATCATTCTCCGCCACGGAGATATCGCCACGATACAAGCTCGATGGTGGCCGCGATGGGGTAGTCTATGGGGAGCTATGTCCGACCGCGTCGTTCGTACACTTCCGGACGATGAGTGCCGATTCCACTATTCGTTCCCGCGAAGCGCAACCGGGTACATGTCGCTGCTGTATGTTCATGCTGGAGAGAAGACTTCCTACCGAACGTTTCACCGGGGGATCGTGGCTCTAGAGGAAATCGCGTTACTGCGTCATGCTCGCGGTATTGTATGCCAAGTGACGAATGATCGGCTTACCGATCGCATGATGACACGATGGGGGTATGCAAAACATGCTGAAAGTCTTGGAGATAACCACTATATCCGACGCTTGAAGCCTTAACGATATCTGCGAATGAGAGCTCTTGCAGCACAGGCCCGCATCAAGGAATCAGACTCACGAGCCAATCATCACGATGCAATGTACGGCATGGTTGGTACATCTGTTACGCATTACCTGATGCGGAGAAAAACGGCAGTTTCTCAAAAGAATTTCTTCCGAAATCCTTCCTCGACCCTAATCATCGCGCAATCTAGAACATCTTCGACACGATGTTCTCACGGATGCGCGATCAGAGATGGCAACTAGCAAGCCTCACTATCTACTCTTTTGCGACGGATGCTTGCTCCCATCGGGCGCTATGCACACCGAGGCACGCGGCCGCTGGCGATTTGTGCTCGAGGACATCGTTACCGGAACAAAGATAGAGGCTTCCGATTGTGAGGCCTCGGACCACGTAGATCGCGTATCGCTATTGGCAGTCACCCGCGGGCTCGAAGCGCTCGAACAACCGAGTCGTGTCACTTTGGTGACAACCAGTCGATATGTAGCACGCGGACTTCAGTACGGTTTAGTCGAGTGGCGTGAAAACGATTACTGCTGGGAACATTTCGGTTCGATTCAACCCATTCGCAACGCCGACCTGTGGCGACGCGTGGACGTAGCGTTGCGGTTTCACGAAGTACAGTGCCGATGGATGTCCCAGGAATCTCCTCTGCGCGATGAGCCAACCGTTGCTGGGTCCATCGCCGAGGTTCCGCAGGAGCTTCCCGCGAGGCATTCGTTGATGGATTCCCACGAAATCCTTGAAACAAAGTCACACGATAGTTGCCCGAGGAGTGATGGCGGCCCGGAGAGTAACGAGCATTCGACAACGATCGAGCCTCAAATTGCTGTGGCATTCGAGATGCCATCGCAACCATCGGCATCTTCGCAACCATCGGCATCTTCGCATCCAGCAACGATATTGATGGACGGAAAATCCGCCGTTGCTGTGGTCGAGCAGGAAGTGAACTACTCATCTTCGGCCCGCGTTGGGAGCATCTACCGAGCAACACCGGAAACAAGTAACCAAGACAAAGCTCCGACCCTTGTTCTTTCACGGAGCGACACCGTAGGCTCATCACCTCGAAATGCCGGACCTTATCCTCTCCAAGAACGCCAGTTGCTCGACATGAGGGTCAAGCGTCCTATTCGCTGGATCTGGAATACGATTCTTGCATTGGATGCATTTTTGGTTTCCTGCTTGCGATGTTTATTTTTATTGGATCCTCGTCGGGAGCATTTCCGACGTCGGGATTACTAACACACCGTTTTATCGCTGACGTTTGACGTCGGTGAAATCACTTTTGGAGAAATCGTGCAAACCACCCTGAGCCTGCAATCAGTGAGCGACATCATCCACGGTGCTACTGCCAACCCCAGCGGGGTCCTGGGACCGCATCGAGTCGATATGGACGGTCGGAGGGTAATCGCTGTGCGTAGCTATCTTCCTGACGCCAAACAGGTATTCTTAGTCGATCCGCGAGGTGAATCCGTTCGCCCGATGAGACGCGTCCATCCCTCGGGCTTGTACGAGGGTTTACTTCCCGACTACGATTCCGGGGCCCCCGATTACCGCATCCGAGTATCCAATTCCCACGGGCAGACGTACGACATGCAGGATCCTTATTCCGTCCCGACGTTCCTTACCGACTTCGATCGATTCCTGTTTGGTTCCGGCAAGCACTGGAAGCTCTATGAGCGTCTCGGCGCGCACCTGCGCTCCGTCGATGGCCACGGCGGTGTGAATTTTGCAGTTTGGGCACCCAATGCGCAGAGCGTTCAGGTCGTGGGTGACTTCAATCATTGGGATGGCAAGACCCATTGCATGCAGAAGCAGATTCCTTCAGGGATTTGGGAACTGTTTGTCCCCAATATCGGGGCGGGGATGAAGTACAAGTTTCGGATGCGGACTGCGGATGGGCAGGTGATCGACAAGACCGACCCGTTCGGATTCTTCGCGGAATTGCCGCCCCGCACTGCCTCGATCGTTCAGCCCTTGGGGGCCTATTCCTGGAACGATGGCGATTGGATGGAGCGACGTCAGAAGAACGACGTTCTCGACAAACCGATTTCGGTCTATGAAGTTCATTTGGGTTCATGGCGCAAGAGTCAGGGTGGAGTCCACGGATGGATGAATTATCGGGATCTCGCGCATCAACTGGTCCAATACTGCCAGGAGATGGGGTTCA
>JBILVV010000414.1:0-4476 GCA_044370255.1 Pirellula sp. | reverse complement strand
CACCGTTGCTCCGAAGTACGGGTGCCGTTGCAGATACCCGTCGATGGAGTCGAATCCGGCGGTAACGTTCACTCTCTTGCCAGCTCGATCGGGGGTGTTAATCGAAACGATGATCGCACCGTAATCGATCATCTGCACCGAGTTCCCTTCGGCATTGGTCAGGGTGTAGAGAGTGACGGCAGCACCGTCAGCCATACCGAAGGGTTTCTTTTCAATGGATAGCATAGATCGAGACGAATCCCACGCAAAAAGAGGAGCAGAACAAAGAATCATCCAAAGTAGAAAAAAATGGGCTGTGCAATACTCGCTACATGGGAACTTGATCAGCTTCATCGTCGTTGTCCAGAGGTGGATGGTCAGGGAAAGGGAGAAACTACTTGGCCTCGGCCGGTTCAACGCGACCGAATAGGTGTCCGCCGACATTGTCGTGCTTCCACGTTCCAGCATACTTGCGTTCATGGAATACGACACGAGCAGAAAAGGTCCCGAGGCCGGGAATAGTGATAGAATCGAGAACGATCATGGGAGTGCGACCGACCCATTCGATGTTCACGAAGACGGGGACGGTGAGATCTTTGTCGCCGTATTTAATCCGGGTGGTGATCTCCCATAGATTCTCTTCGCCAGCGATCTTTTTTGCGCTTTTGATCTCGTAGCGTTCTTCTTCGAGTTTGTTCAAGGGTTGACCGTCGACGGTAAACACGCCGGTCAGTACAGCGTTGGAGAGGTACTTCTCAAATTCTGCGATTGGCGGCGATGCGGCAGCATTCGATTTGGTAGGTTCCTGCGCGTTGACGTCCGGTTTGAACGCGACAATCGCACCGACGAGAAGTACAGAAACTGCAAGAAAAAGAATGCGGTGGGTTTTCATGTTGATTACCGGCATCGCGGTATTGAGTAAGAAGGTTTGGTGAAATTGGGACTAGATGTTACGCAGGAACTCGACGGAGTTGCGAAATTCATCGAGCGGGTTGGGTGCCATGTCCCGTTCTACAACAAAGTACCCGCGATAGGCTCGCTCCTCAAGCGTTGCGATAATATTTGGGAACTCTGCCAATCCATAACCGAGGGGAACCTGGGTCCCACGCCCACGGGCCCGGTCGGGAACTCCGTCTTTGGCGTGTACGAGCATCACATGTTTAGCCACTTTCGACAGGCTATCCAGATCGAAACCGTTGACGAGAAGATTCCCGGGGTTCAGGGTGATTCCGACCGAACCCTCGGGGAGCGTGTCGATCAGGTCACCCAGTTGTTGCAGGGGTTCGCTTCCGGTCTCGCAGGCCAGGAAGGCACCCACGCGTTGCGAATAGACTCCCAAATCAGCTAGGACGCTTCTCAAGACTTCGCGTGTTGGGTGGTTAGGATCGGGGTCGATCGAGCCGACGTGATTGACTACGGCATTCGCGCCCAGTTCGTAGGCCATTTTCATGGCCCGTTTTGTCCCCTCGATGCGACGGTCCAACTCATCGGTCACTTCGTATCCACGCCGCGTAGCATACTTAACCGCTGCAACTCGCAAATTAAGATCTTCCAGCATTTTTCGAACTTGTCGGAGTCCGGTGCCGACAAGATCCTCAGGGCGAAGCTCTGTCCGGGCATCAATCTCGACCGCCTCGACCCCAAGTCTCGCCGCTACATGCAAAGCTTGTTTTAAAGGAAGCCTCAACCCGGCCAACTGGATGCCGATTCGAATTCCAGGCAAATCAACCTCCAAAAACCAATGATGAAGACTTCTCACCGACGCACGTTTTCGACACGCTGCCTCTGCGTCGCGCTGAGCATTGTAACAGCGGTAACGGTGGAGTCCACGCGTGCTGACGATGGCGTTGGCTTGTCCACGATCGCCAAATGGGACTTCGGCACCGAGGAGGATGTTCAGGCGGATCGTTGGCCGGACGGATGGACGCGTCTCAAAGACAGCAAGCACCCCGGTTTCATCCCGATCCAGATCGACAGGAAATCGGTTATGGGGGCCGACAGCATCGAAGCCGACCAAACTCGGCGTCTTTTGGCAAAGCTGTACTTGGGATGGCAGACCCAGCAATCCCCATGGGAAATCATCCCTGAAACAATTCCAGCTCCGGTTGAAAAATTTGTTGAACAAACTTTGGTAGATCCCTATCTGCGGGTGGATATGGACGGAAGCTCTGCGGAAGTTTACTCACCCAAAATTCCTGTGGATGATGCTTCGCTTTACGGATTGCAGTTGGATGCCAGATGCGACACCGAAGATTTCGCAGCGAAAGGTCGGCTTCGATTTTTCGACCGCTCCGGGAAGCTTATCTTTCAAACCGAAACGGCAAACGTTCCAGGAGACGCGTCTTGGCAAACGCTTCGCACCCAAGGTACGTATGATGCGCCGGACGGTATTGCAGCGATCCAAGCAGCGCTCATCATCGAGCCTCGAACGGCCAAGGCGACCCATGCGGTTATCGGATTCGATCGCATCCGGATTGTTCAAATGCCCAAGATCCGACTCATGTTGGATCGCACCAGTCAACTTTACCGACCGAAGGAAACAGTCAACGTTCAATTGTTTGCTTCCGGTTTGCGCAAAGGGACAACGCGTGTCGAGTTGATTCTGTACGATCACGAGGGGGTCGCTGTCGCCAATGAATCCCGTGAATTGAACCACGCGCAAAATGTCCTAACCTCCACGTCATCGAATCCGTTCGCTTCTCGTTGGGAAGGCTACTGCGATTGGAAACTCAATAATCTTCAGCCCGGCTACTATGAAATCGTCACGCAGTTGAAGCGAAGCAATGCCGTCTTCTTTCAGAACCGTGAGAACTTCGCAGTGGTGCCTTTACCACAGAACTCAGCGCTCGATCCTCGCTTTGGATGGTCACTGGATAATCGTGTTTTAGGCTGGAGTCTCGACCAACTCATATCGTTGATTCGCGAGGGTGGAACAGGTTGCATTAAAATTCCCATCTGGTTTGACGCCAATGCGCCGCTTCAACAAGACAAGATGTGCGAAACAGTCGATCGGATTCAAGCTCTCGGGATTCGCTGCGTAGGGATCATTCAACCACTCGCCGCTCAAACGAATGGTGATAAAACGCAGGATTCGGAGCTTGCTCAAGGGACCGCACTCGAAGACCCCAACATGTGGCAACCACAGCTTGAGCCCGTTTTTCGCGCCATGTGTATGCGACTGGTGGATTTTCAGGTTGGAACCGATCAAGACACGCAGTATGGGAGCAACCCCCGCTATGAGGAGATGCTCTCTTGGATCAAAAGGATCCTGCGAAGGTATGGCACCGAACCTACCATGACCCTGGCAAAAAACCCTTGGCTGCATTTTTCCAACACAACATCGGTGGATCGTTGGCAATGGTCCATCGACGAAACGATCGCTGAGAGTGAATGGTCGCAGGCGATTATCGATCCCAACAGCCGTTACCCCGACTGGACCTGCATCACGCCTATCTCGGCCAATGTGTATTCTTTGTCGACGCGCACGAAGGATCTAGCCGCTCGCATGGTCGCTTCGATACGTCCCGTAAACGGAAAGATGTCGACCGCGTGGATCAGTGAGCCGTTCGCCGATGACGTTGGGTTTCTCGGTACCAACGGATCGCCTCGCGAAATGTTCCTTCCCTATCGAACGATTTTGGAGGCTATCAAGAGGAAGGAGTATATCGGCGAGATGTCGATGGACGGAGGCAGCCGAAATGCATTGTTGGCTTCCGACTCGGATAGCTGCTTGGTTGTTTGGTCGTCTTCGCCAGTCACCGAGCAATTCTTTCTCGGTGAGCAGGTGGACGCCATCGATTCCTGGGGCCGGAAAGTAGACATCGAAAAGACCGACACGCAATTCGGTCCGGAACACCGAATTCAATTGGACAAATGGCCCGTCATCATCCGCGGTGTTGACGCAAAAATCGCGATGTGGCGCATGGGTGTCACTATGGACCAGCAGCGATTGGATTCTCTCATCGGTCTACCTCAGCAACTCAACGTGCGATTTAACAACCCGTTCTCATTCCCTGTGTCTGGACGCATCGATCTGGTCGCTCCTGGTGTCTTCGCAAACGACATGGAATCCGCAACTTTTGATGTTGGGGCGTCATCCGAAGTTTCGGTTCCCATCGACGTGCTGGTTCGTCCGGATGCCACGTCGCAGGATAGCCCCGTTCGTATTGTCGTGTCGCTCAATACATCTCCACCCAAAAGATTCTCGATATCGAAAACCCTTCGTATCGGGAACGACGATGTCGAGTTTGAGACCGCATACCGTATCAACGACAACGATGAATTGTGGCTCGATATCGACGCCATCAATCATACCGATAAGCCGACAAGCTTCGATTGCCAACTCTTTATCCCGGATCGTCGCAATGAGAGAGTTCAGATCGCTTCCGTCGAAACGCGCAAAACACGAACCGTGGTTCTCCCCAAGGCAAGCGACTTGGTTTACAAGACACTTTGGCTACGTTGTGTGCAGTTGGGGACTCGCCGCATTCTCAACTA
>JBILVV010000353.1:0-5331 GCA_044370255.1 Pirellula sp. | reverse complement strand
CGTGGTCTTTTGCGACGAAGCATAACGCAATTAAGATACCAATGATGGCACCGGAGGAATGTCTTCTCATTGATCATCCCGCGAGTGTTCGTCGCCAAGGGATAAACGTATGTGGCGTTGTTATGGTCGAAGTCTAGCTGTTGATAATAGACAATCTTGATGTGCTGCTCCGCTTTGGGCTGAATGGGGAATACGCGCAGCTCGAAAGTCTTGTAGTCAACTTGCTCGAGTAGACCAGGATCACGCTTGGTGACCTTGTAGCTCTCGTAAATCTGGCGAGCCCGTTGCTTCTCAACCACTTCGCCGATCATTTCTTGGCCGTTGATGATCATGCTGAAGTTGCTGACACTGGCCCCGTTAGGTACAGGGAACGTATATAGGGCTTCTACAATACGATTTTCGGTATTGAGAAAGACTTGTTTGATCTCCGTCACGGCGATGCCGTTATTGATCACCACGGAGACATCCTGCTGCTTGATCTCGAGCACCCCACCCAACCCACCATCGGCGATCAGCAGACCGCCCGCATGAGCTTTGGACGGATTGCCGGTAAGGGAATCTCCCAACAACGAGGGGCCAAGCATGGCCGCAGCGGCCATCAAAAACGACGCCAGCCAACTTCTGTTCTTCATCGCTACTCTCCAACACATCCCACGAAACTCCAACAATCGCTCAGCAACACACTGAAGCAAAACTCCTTATGGCAAGCGTCGTGCCAACGAAAAGAAGTTTTCTTAAAGCTCTGCCGTTCAATGCTTTAGGGAAAATGTGATGAGCCCAGACGCATGCCGGTCACCGAAAGATGTACACTCAATGTATTATGGATGAGCAATCTATGAACATATCCTGGGACGATACATGACCACGAACTCATTAGCCCAGCGCGATCTTGCCGCCGCACGAGCCATCGCTGAACTGAACACCACCAATCCCTTCACGCCGAGGCGTTTGGAGTTGGAGCAGATGGTTCTAGGAGGTGAGTTTGAACCAGAGGAACTCCCGTTTTGGAGTCATTCCAATGTGCAGAATCCACAGCGTCGGCGGAATGTGGTCAAGGTAGCGACCAAGGCCAAAACGCTCCTGCAGCGATTGCGTTCAGAACTGCAACACGGAAGGCTGGCCGAAGAAGAGCATCGATCATTGTATGTCGATTTAACCTACTTTGTTCTGTTTGACGAACTGCTGGATGCCTGGGAGTATCCCGTTGCGATCCATCGGAGTTGGGAGCAACGCTCCGTTCGTACTTCGACACCCGAGATTTGGAAACGTTATCGATTCCAATCTTTGGGAGAGCATCAACAGTCTGGTACCGCAACTGGTTCATCTTCGTCGAGGGTGGAGCCAGAGATTGCGAAGCTCGCTCGACAGATCGCTGGACTCGAACTGACAGCGGATGAATTGATCTCTGCGTATTGTAAAATCGCTTACGGGAAGACTAGAAGCTTCGAAAAGGCAGCGCATCGGTTGCAACTCGATCGCCGAACCGTCCGCAAGAAATCGGATGCGCGAGATGCCCAATGAAACCTCGAGCCCTTCGCGAAGCCTTCGGGCGTACCACTTCACTTAGGATTGGATACGTTTGACACTGTCCGAGCGATCAGAGGATAGCTACCAAGCCTCAGTTCGCATCCTTCAAACGGATCAGCACTTCGTTGCGTCGCAGTGGTCCTGGGGTGAATGGGGGATCGTAGCCTGCGGTTTCGACTCCGCCACCTGTAGATTCATCCGCGACGAGACCTTTCGAATCCATCCAGGCACGAAGCTTGGCCTCGAAATCCTTGGCTGACTTCGATGTGAGTTGTCCTGAGAACCGTACTACAGCAAACCGTCCTCCAGTTCGTTTGCGAACTTCGACTTGCTCGCCTGTGGGTTTCGGGACCCCTTCGTCGGCGACTTCCTTGGGCATGACAAATCCCATCTGGACACTCGAACCCGCGTCCTGATTCTCCATAAACACAGGGGTCGTCATTGCGATCTTCTTTTTGCTTTCATTGGCTCCGCTGATGTAGCGGAACAGCTTCATGAAGCTGCCATCGCGTCCTTGGGCCTCGAGTTTGGTTTTGGTGGCGGCGAGCATCAGATCGGGATACTCGCGCACTTCAAACTTGCCGTCCGATTCGACGACCTTGTACTCGGCCGATTCGTAGCCTCCCCGGGCGATCAAGTTCCAACCAAACAGACCCGCGATAGCGAGCACAACCACCATTGCAGAAGACATCATGACTAGGAAATTCCTACGTTTTTTGGGAATCACGGAAGAGACCTCCGGGGAAACCGACGACGACCTATAGCATGATAGAGGCCTGCCAACTGCGGGCTAATGCTGGCAAAGTCCCCTCGGCTGACGCAGTGCCTGGCCTAGTTTGCTATTGTTATCTTTTGCTCTCTATCTTTTGCGAGTCGGATTTTGACCGAGGCTCTTTTGGATTCGTATCGAGTCAAGGGATTCAAATCGGTTTACACTGAGGGTAGCAAACGGAGAGGAACGAAATCGATGACAATGGCGACACAAAAGGTATATGCCATGCTTGGCAACGAATCACTTTGGGAGACAACCCTGAGATGCCGCGATCTGTTTCAACAGGCGAATCTACCCCATTCCATTTGCGGAGGTGTTGCGGTGTGTCTTCATGGATATCAGCGGAATACGACCGATTTGGATATGATCATTCGACCGGAGGATTCCGCTCGAGCCAAGAGTCTTCTGATGGACGCTGGTTTTCGATGGGATGAAGTAAATCGCGAGTTTTGCGGACCCAGTGGTGTCGTCTTGCAGTTTCTCCTTTCCGGATCCAAGGCTGGGAAAGATTCGGAAGTCGCGATTCCTGAACCCGTGGGCGAAGCGAACGTGGAGGAGCGAGAAGGCGTTTTGGTAGTCAAGCTATCGCGATTGATCGAGATGAAAATAGCCTGTGGCATGGGAAGTCTACGTCGTACTCACAAAGACTTTGCCGATGTTGTGGAGTTGATCAACGTTCGCAAACTCGACAAATCCTTCGTTCGTTTTTTGCACAAATCGGTTCAAGACACGTTTCGATCGCTTGTGGACTGCGCTTCTGCCGAGGATTGACAGTTTGCCATACAAGATCGTGGCTTGCGAAAGGTCCCATCGCCCCCTTTGCGAATGGGGAATGGTTCACTTACCATCGATTCTTTGTCCGCCTATCCATTCGGGTAGACCACTTCTACCGTACTCGCTATCGGCAAACAAATGCGTCATGGCATGCATCCTCGCAGTTCATGTGCCGACCCTTCGGGCCTGGGCAGCCACAAGGCCCAACGGACCGATGCAGTGCGCGTCGGGGCGACGCAGTCATAATCTAGTCAGGTGTCTTCAAGCGAATGAGTACTTCGTTGCGTCGCAAGAGTCCCGGTGTGAACGGTGGATCGTAGCCAGCGGTTTCGACGCCGCTCCCGGCGGACGACTCATCTGCGATGAGACCTTTCGATTCCATCCAGGCTCGCAGCTTCGCTTCATTCTCCTTTGCCGACTTGGAAGTTAGTTGTCCCGAGAATCGCACCACGGCAAATCGACCCGCTGATCGTTTACGAACTTCAACTTGCTCGCCCGTGGGTTTCGGAACCCCTTCGTCCGCGATTTCCTTAGGCATCACAAACCCCATCTGGACACTCGAACCCGCGTCCTGATTCTCCATGAACACCGGGGTCGTCATAGCGATCTTCTTTTTGCTCTCATTGGCCCCACTGATGTAACGAAACAGCTTCATGAAGCTGCCATCGCGGCCTTGGGCGTCCAGTTTGGTTTTTGTCGCTGCCAGCATCAGGTCGGGATACACTCGGACTTCGAATTTACCGTCTGATTCCACGACCTTGTACTCCGCGGATTCGTAGCCCCCTCGGGCGATCAAGTTCCAGCCAAACAGACCCGCTATAGCTAGCACAACCACCGTTCCTGAAGACACCATGAGTAGGGAATTCCTGCGTTTTGGGAGCGACACGGAAGAGGCCTCCGACGAAACGAATTAGCCGACGGTGGAATTATAGAAGGCTGCCAACTGCGGACTAATGACAGCTAATCCCGAAGGGCTCAAGCAATGCCTGTCCTAGTTTGCTCTCTAGTTTGCTCTAGTTTGCTCTTATTCACGGCTACAATATAAATGGTTTCGATCGCCCCGAAGGACGATGGGATCGATCGCGTGTAGCGGGAATTTCGATTTGAGTATTGAGGAAGGAGTAACGAAGCGTGTCGACGAAAGCAGCTTTGACGTACGCAGATTATGCTGCGATCCCAGCGGACGGCCTCCGCCATGAAATCATTGATGGAGAACATATCGTGAACCCGGCGCCCAACCTTTACCATCAACACGTTTCTCGCCATCTGCAGCATCAGCTGTTTATGGAGGTCGAATTGAAGGGACTCGGGGTCGTGATTAACTCGCCGGTCGATCTGCAACTGGGGCCTCACGATATTGTTCAACCCGACTTGGTGTTTGTCTCTATCGGTCGCAAGTCGATTCTGACTCCCTCGAAGATCAAAGGGGTGCCCGACTTGGTCGTCGAGATTTTGTCTCCCTCGAATACAAAGCATGATACGATCGTCAAGCGACAACTCTACGAACGATCGGGCATTTCAGAGTATTGGATCGTCGATCCCGAAGATCACAAGTTGTTGCAACTGGTGCTCGATAACGGGGTTTACCGCGAAGTCGCTTGCCACGACGAAGTCATCATGACTGTCTCGCCCCATGTCCGAGTCGATTTGAAGCTAGTGTGGTAGATGCTTAGTTTGCGAAGTAGTATGCCCTGCCGATCAAGACTCGGTTCCTTGGGCGGGCATTTCGTACCTTGATAGTGTTCGTACCCTGATAGCAAATGCATAGCAAAGGTCTTGCAGTGCCTGTCCCAGTTTGCCTTCCCGTACGACGGACTTCCTAGTCCGTCGTCATGGCAATCAACCGACGGGAAAACCGTTGTACAAAAATATCTGCCACGTCGCGTAGCACGATCTTCTTTCGTTATCTTTCTGCCCAACCATTTTTCTGCCCTAATCGGATTGCCATCACTCTTCGCTTGAGAGCACTGAGAGGGCCTCCATACACAGGCTTTGCTTTCTGTTGTTTTTTTGCTAGCGATCGCATGGCGATGACACCAATGACGACGGCGGAGCGTCGTACCACGATGGGAACCTGCATCGAGTCCGAACGCCTCCGCATCCGTCCGGTACAATCCTCTGCATGAGCACCGAAGAGAACCCCGATGAACGCATTCAGTCGCCGCATGATCGATTGATCAATCAAACACTCCAGCAAATCGATTCCGCTCGAGCTTTGCTGTCAGATCATCTTCCGCGCGAACTTGCAGAGCACTTGC
>JBILVV010000048.1:0-18230 GCA_044370255.1 Pirellula sp. | reverse complement strand
CCTGCATCGGACAGCAACTGAACCTGGACCATGTCCCGTTCGGTTTTGACCGACTGGCGATGCCGAAGCAGGGAACGGATATTGGTTGCCGCCAGCGCTGCAAAGATCGTGATCGCGACCAATGCTACGATCAATACTGCCCCCGAACGCTTGCTTGGCTTTGCGCGTCTCATGGCTGGCCCTCCACGCTGGCTTCACCCGAATCGTCTCTGTCAAGGAAACGGTATTTGCCTCTGTTCGTTGGGCCGAGGACTCTCAGCCGCGTACCGGTCACCTCGTCTGCCGGGTTCAAGGCTCGGATCACCAGCAGCGAAGCATCGAAGGTCGCTCGGTAGCCATCTCCCAACACAAAGGAATCGGATCCAGACGGTTCGGTTTCCGCGTCGACGGTAGGCCGAGAGCGTCGGACGACTTCGTGGTCGAGCGATTCATAGACGATTTCCTTGCCAGGCAGATTGAGCACAACCAGATGCGGTGAACGAGCATCCACGTTGTCGGCTCTCGCGAAGTCCTCGCGCCACGCGCTAGCGAGCAGTCGCAGTTCGCGCTGCAGGTTCGTTTCCCGTTGCATCGCTCGGGACCAACGCATCGTTCGTTCGATCAAGACCACCCCGAGAAGCATGACCATCGAGCCGGCAGCGAGGGCCGAACAGACTTCGATCAGCATCGATCCACGGCGTTGGATTCTCATCGAGAGTCCTCCGCATCGGGTGCTTTCGGATCGGTGGTTGATGGTGCAGAGTCGCTCTTCGTCGAAACCCAGCCAAAGAGTTCGACCGGCGCGGGTGCCCCCGGGCGATCCCATTGGATCCTTATGAAGACCCGAGTTCCTGTCGAATCATCCACCCGTTGAACCTCCATGACGCCACCGGGGAGAGCTTGGGTCGCTTCGTCGGAGAGTGTCGCTCGTGCGATCCGGTCATCGAGTCCCTCAAGCCCCAGGCTGGCGAGCTGTTCGATTTGATTCGCAGCTTCGTGGATCGCGAATTGATAGTGACGCGTATCCTTGGCAACCCCAAGCAAGCGGTAATTCAAGGTTGTCAAACCGGTGATGACTGCCCCCAAGAGAATCGCGGCAATCACAATCTCGAGTTGCATCACCCCTTGCGGTCGTTTCCGTCGGTAGGCTCTGTTGGGTCCGTATCGCATCGATTATCTCCCTGGCGTTTGGTGGGCGAGTTCCGTCACCAGACTGTACAGACTGTCAAACATCGCTGACGAGATCCAAAGAACACCGAAGGCCATGATCAGAATCAGCGTTGGCGGCAACAGCGACTGAGTCCACCTCCAGCGGTAAAAATCCTGTCCAATCATCGCACTGCCCACTTGCCGTAGCACCCACGCTTGAGTCGTCGCGGGTTCCCCTTGCAGGCAGCTACTTTGCGCCGGTGTGATCAGACCTGCGGATTCGAGTGCCGCGAGAGGTTCGCTTCCCTGTTCGAGGCCCAACCGTGCGGCTGACAAGCGGCGTTTCAAGTCGTGGCTCGTGTGATGTTCAGCCAATGTCGCGAGAGACGCTTTCATGGAGGATCTGTGTTCAGTCACGTGCGCAAGCATTCGCAACAGAAATCCCCGCATTTTCTCAGTACTTGCTTCCGGGATCCGAAACAGTCGGCGAGCGAACGAGCGGAGTCGCTCGGACCATGTGAAAACGATAAGCACGAGAGTTATCGCCAAGACGAAGAGCGCGAGATACACCGCAACCTGGGTAGCGATCCTCATGACGGTGATTTGGTTGCCGGGAAGTTCGAATTCCTGCATCATCTTTACCAGGGTTGGCATGATGAAATAGGCAAAGCTTGCCAGAACATAAATCATCACAACTGCCAACGATAAACCGTACGTCAGATAGTTGCGCCAGAACGACTGTTCACGATTCATCCAATCGTGCGACTCATCCCGTCTCAATTGTTCCAGCATTGGCAGCAGGGTATCGTTTTCATAGCCGAGTCGGAGGGCCAAGACAATATCCTCGGGCAGTGCACCCGGCGACTGCTCCAACGCCGCGACCCATGGCATGCCTTGCTCGATTCGGCGGGATAACTTGCCGAGGGTGTAGCAATAATCGCCGGGGTATTCGATCGCCAGCGCTCGAATCATCGGCACCATAGGTACCGAATCGCGGAGGCAGCCATGGAGCAGGGCCAGCAACGACTGCTGTTGTTCTCGAAGCGGGCTTCCTGGAATCACGGTGGAACTACGCCATCGCAAGCCGTGCGGTCGAAGTAGTGCTAGTCCCATCGGAATCCCTCCTTTCCTGAATTCACATACTTAGCGAGGTGATCAAGCTGATCAGTGGCATGAACAGCGATACGACGATGAAAAAAATCAGTTTCGCGATGAACAGCATCAAAATCGGTCCCATCCAGCCGTAAAAAATATCGCCTCGGCCACACCAGCGGATCGCATAGCTCTGAGCCAAGTCGCGCAGAAGCGATGCGCTTGCGATTCCCTCGGAATGGAGATCCAAAGCTACGATCGCAGATCGAGCGAAACTCCGAGCATACCACCGCTCGCTCCATCGATAACCAGTCCCCGCAACCTCTTGTGCGAGTCGAACGGACTGTTGCCTGAGCCATGGTCTCTGGCTTGCAATCCCAGCAGTTGTTACAGCCAGGGGCTCAGGCGTTCCGATCGCGAGCAATTCCGACAACGCTCCAGTCCATCGTGCCATCGCTCCCAGATTCTTCTTGGTACCCAAACGAAGAAACGCAATCAAGCGATTTCTCTCGAGGTGATCCAATACAAACCCAGTGAACTTCAGGACGCCAATCACCACCCCTATCGAGACCAACAGTTCGCCGACTGCGAGTAGCGTGTAATTGGCGATGAAACTTGCAATGGAAAAAGCGGCTTGTGTGGGTCCCGGCAACTTGAGTTCAAATTCCTCGAACATCGTCTTGAAAATCGGAATGATAAATACGGAAAAGACGTACATCACCGCTAAGGCAATCAACCCGACAAGCAAGGGGTAGGAGAAGCTTCGCAGCAGGCCCCACCAACCGGCCGGTCGTTTCAATTGCAAACGATACCAAGGTTCCAGGCCTGATAGGTCCTGAGGATTCGAAGCGGCCCGCAGAACGATCGGTAAGAGGGGTATCAGCGATGGGTCATTCAACCACCGGGATGCTTCCACACGATCCTTGAGCGATTGCATCAGTAGCCGCGCGGGTTTTGATGGGGTGCGCCCATCTTGTGACAATCGCTGCTGCAGCCAGCGCTGCAGTGGTTCACTGGCGATAACAGCCTCATCGATGCGATGGAGATAACCCGTTGGCTGAGAATGAGTTGTTGCGGATGCTGTATCGCTCAAGGTCTCGGCTCTCCAACTTGCATGAGCAATTCGGTGATCGGCCATAAGACGATCGATCCAACCGCCAAGACCATCGCTCCTCCCACGACCAAGTACGCTGCAAAGAAGAGCATCCGTAGCTGCGACGAGAGGGTGCGGTACTTCGCGATACGTTGGAACCAGAACCGCCACAGCACGGGTGCAGCAACGAGCAACCCCGCAAGAAGAACCGCCACTGCCCCTAATCGATCATAGATCCATTGGCATCCAAGATAACCAATCCCTCGCTCGTATCCGGAGTCTTCGTAGAACTGCTGCAGCTTTGGAAATATCCTTCCGACCGAAAAGACCAACGACACCGAGGCCATCAGCGCAATGATCCAAAGCCAGAACGCAAACACCGCTGATCGGTCGACTTCGCGATCGCCACTGAGGCCCGCCTGAACCCATGGCTCCAGAACCCTTAAGTCGCATGCAGCCCTGTGGGCATCGACGAGTCTTGCATCTGACGCGGAGTTACGACGACTATTGAGCCATGCTGATAGCGATTGTCGATAGGCCGCGTTGCTATAGGGATCATGCGTGATCGCAAGCGCTACCGATTCCCCAAGCTCAACACGCGAGGTAACACGTTGATTGATTCCTTCGAGCCATTGCGTTACGGAGATCGGTGCACCGGGAAACCGGATCGGCACTCCCGCATGCACCAGTTTGATGATATGACCATTGAAACAAATCAGATCGCTGAGCGTTAAGGCTGCGAGATTGCTTTCGGATTCATCTGCGTTTCTGGTCAAGGTCATCTACAGAGTTCGTTACATAAGCAAAAAATTCGCAGGCGGCTTTCTAAAGACAAGTGCGAGTATGAAGCATACAAAAGCTTCATGCAAGAAGTGGCGAACATAGACCGAATAAGGGCGGCCTAGCACCGATAAGTCCATGCGTGGATTGCAGAGCCTCTACCTAGGGGAACAATCGCAATTGCGTTAGCTTACCGCTCGAAGGATTGGACTCCGCCTCTTTCGCGATGATTTGATCCAATGTTGGTAGCGATGGTAACCGTGAAAGTCGCGTTTGAATCCGCTGGTGCAACGCATGCACCAGCATCGGTGCGAATGCGTCGTCGGGAGCATGAGTAAATACCCATGGCTCGAGCCCTTGGTGGATCCAATGGGCGATTCGCTCTGCCCACTCATCCCAGTAGTCGCTTACCTCCTGCAAATCATTCCGACCGATCAATCGCACCATGGGCTGCCGCGCTGTGGTCTCTACGCGAAGCGGTACTTTAGGCTTCCGTACTTGCGACGCCGCTTCGGCCTCATCCGATGGAGCCATGGCATTCAGCGGACGGGAATCGAAGATAACGCGATCGATCCCCAAGTCGCTCAGCAGTCGATTCAGTCTCGTCTCCCAAACATCTCCGTCAAACCAATCCCGATGCCGGACTTCCACGGCCCATGGCCAATCGCGAGGGAGTTGCTCCAGAAATTCCTGGAGTTGCGGAAATGAACGCGATGAAAACGATGGAGCCAACTGCAGGAAAGTCGGGCCCAATCGCCCTGCGGCCTTCAGTATCTCCAATCGTGCAAGCCACTCCTTGGTCAGTGCCTGACAATGGCTCAGTTGATGGTCGTGCGAAATGCTGCGCGGAAACTTGAAGCAGAACAGGAAACCATCGGCAGCGCTATCGGCCCATTTGCGAAATACTTCAGGACCTGGAACCGAATAGAAGGTGCTATTCCCTTCGACGGTGGGCATCAAACGGCTGTACCAGGTCAGAAAATTCTCCGACTGCGTGCCGGTGGGATAAATCTGTCCTGCCCATTCCTTGCAACCCCACACCGGGCAACCTATTCGGTAAGGCCATGCATCCCACGTTGCGGCGAGTTTGGGAGCCGGAACACTGTTGCTCAAACGCTTTGCCATGTTTGTCTTGTTTCATCAACCGAAAACCGCAACACTGCCTCGCTCCGTCGTACCCTTAATTCCAGCCACCTTGTAGCTCTTAAAACCGTCGCTTAAGTTTAGTCGCGGGGAAAGGTTTCGAGGAGACTGGGACGCTATGACAGATACCGCAGATGATTACATGAACGAACCAGTCCGTTATCCTCCCCTTGAGGTTGTGGATTTGTATGCAGAAGGGGCGAGCGTTTCGGAATCGTACCGCAACATCGTCATCAATCGCGTCAACACTCATTGCCTGCGGTTGGCCGTCTTTGAGGGTGAATTTCGATGGCATCATCATCCTACATCGGATGAATTATTCCTCGTTGTAGAAGGGTGCCTTGCCATCGATCTTGCAGATGGTCGCGAACTTCGCCTGACGCCTTGGCAAAGTGTAACGATTCCGGCCACAGTGGTTCATCGGACCCGGGCGATTGGACGCACTGTGAACTTATGCTTCGAAGAACTGGCTGCGGAGACGATCTTCTTGGAAAGCTCTACATCCAATTGATGGGGCGTTGGATTTCCATTCAATACTAGATCACCCCAAGTCACCTTGTACGAGCCAGACTGCGTAGCCGATCGGCCACCTTTTCGTACGGATTCTTGTCTAACATGCGAGCCTGCATGGCCTGAACCGTTTCTCGCATCCTAGTGTCAGAGAGAATGCTTTCCAGTTTATTCGCGATTTTGAGTGGCGGCTCGCGCAGGGAACACGACAGCCCAAAACCGCGATGGACGATGCGGGCTGCATGATCGAATTGATCGAAGTCTTGCGGAGCCACGAGCATCGGGACGCCCGAGCGAAGGCAACTGTACACCAATCCGGTTCCGCCGTGAACGATCGCTCCCGAGTAGTTCGGCAGGAATGCACTGTACGGGAAGTAATCGACAAATTGGATATTGCCGACTGCTTCACGATTCTCACCCCCTGGGTTTCCGCCCGAGACATGAAACCGTAGGTACGGCAGTGCCTGTGCGACGTCGTGGATCACCTTGCGAAGGGCTTTCTTCGCCCAAGGGATATGGGTGCCGAGCGAAACCAAAATGTGCTGCCGGTCCGGTTCGAATTCCGGAGGTTGGAACGGGATGGGAGGGCCACTGGTGAGCGGGCCGATGAACTCGAATGCCCTAGGCCAGTCGCGATCGAATTCGAATTCAGGGATGCCGCATCCCATGATCCACTCGGGTGAATACGCGACCTCGCTCCCATCATCGCGGTAAACACCATCGATCCCCCAGCGTCGAAACGGTTTTTGGAACAGGAATCCCACTGTCCTCTTAAACGTTCGAATCACTCCGCGTCCAATGCGATCACGCATCCGACCATAGAGATCCGATCGAGGCTGCCAACCTCCTAAATAAGATGGAGTCGAGGTTCGCGTCTCGATCGCACAGGGAGTCGGGCAGCAGGTCCACCAAGGGATTCCCAGTTGCTGTGCCAAGATGCCAGCCAACGGCACCGTGAAGTCGACGATCGCGACATCCGGTCTGTGTTCCTGCCATATCGTTCTCAGTTCCGCGAGCAAACGATCCATCAGGGACATGTTCATACGGAACTGCGAGAGAAGACGAAATGGATGGGAGCCGACACGTTTCTCGGTGTTTCCGATCGCGTCGATGAAGGGGTCCGCACCTGCGAGCAATTCGACAAACTCCAAGGAACATGCTTCGACGGCTGACTTACGTCGCGCCGTGGTCAGCACGCGGATGGAACGAAATCCATGATCGCGCAATCCTTGGCCTAGATCCAACAGTGGAAATAGATGGCCAGGAAAGGGAGGTGCGATCAGGTCGATGGACATCGGTGGTTCAGTCGACATCGTTGGCACCGCGGTTCTCGACGCGAGCTTGGGTCTCTCGGCAGTGACAGGCGACCATATCGATCCTGTCTTCTGCCTGTAGCGATCGCAACTTGGCCCATGTTTCACGATAAGCCTTCGCGTCGTGTTGCAGGAACATGAGGGCCGAGGGAATCATCCTTCCTAGACGCATCGCTTCTAAATTCCATGCGGCATCGACGAGATACAGCATCGGCCGCGAAACACCCGGGAAGAAAAGTCCGTATTGCCCGATCGCATGACCGGGAAGATCCACCAAGAACATCGATCCATCTCCCCAGAAATCGAATGAGCGAAAACCAGGAAGAATCGACGAAGAGACGGTGAAATCCGTTTCTTCGACCCAGTCGGCTCGTTGCTCGAAATCGATTGGCATCAGAGCTGGAAAAAAGAGTTCCTGCGACTTGCGCCAAGCAGACAACGACGCCAGATGGGACCAAGCGCTGCGACGGGCAATGAAGCGAGCGTTAGGAAATCGCTTCAGGCCGCTGATATGATCGGCATGGAAATGTGTGATGAAGATCGATCGCACGGTTTCCGGGTCAACTCCACAAGATCGCAATACTCCAGCGGCATCATGATGCTGATCCAGAGTTGCAGGTAGCATCCAACGGCTGAGCAACCCCATGCCCCATCGCGTTGCGTCGAAGAAGTCCTGACTGTATCCGGTGTCGACAAGAAAACTTCCCTTCACCGGATGCGACACCAAGAGAAAGACAGCGTAGTAGCGTCGCCATTTCCAGCCCTTGCCACCCGACATGGCATTGCCTTGGCGACAATATCCGCTGTTGAAGAAACGTACGCTCACGGTCATAGAAGATTATACCTCGAGAATCATCGCCGCTTGGGAGTAGCCGGCCGAGGTCCCTAGCAACATCGTTAGAGTGGGATGCGTGTATTCCGGGCGACGACAAAACCAATCGAGCATCACAGGGATGCTTGCGGCTGCGAGGTTGCCGATCTCATGTGTGCGATTGTGAAACGCATCCGTTCCCACATCGAGAGAGCGACGAATCGCTTCGACACCGCGAGGAGACGCTTGATGCGGAATGACCTGGAGCGAGTTTCGATCGACTTGCGTTTCTTCGAGAAGTCGCTCGACCATCGGCGGGAGGAGCTTGCGCGCAACACGAAATAGTTCCGGCCCATCCATATGAAAACGATACAGCCATTCCTTCGAGGGATCGTATTCAAAGGGTGGAAGATTGTGCGAACCGCCGCGGACTTCGCATATTGCGGAATGCTCGGCATGCGTTTCGTGCGAATAAGCAAACGTATTTCGCGGGTTGGAACGGGACAATACGACTGCGCCAGCACCATCCCCCATCAGTGCAGAGCTTTCCGGCTCCGAGTAGTTCACTCCTGCAAGAAGCGATTCGCTGCAAACGACCAGTATGTGTTCGTAGTTACCGGCCGCAAACAGTCCATTGGCCACTTGCATGGCGACGATGAATCCTAGGCAAGTACTCTGGATATCGAAGGCTGGAACCCCCTTCACGTCGGTGCCGAGAGCCTGAGATAACAGTGCTGCGTTGCACGGTATCGGTTGATGACGACAGGTGCTGGCATCGATAATCAGATCTAGATCGGACCATTGCAAATTAGCGGCTTCAATCGCTCTGCGGGCTGCAGCGATCGCCATGGAGGTGAGCGTCTCGGGCGGACGACATTCATGGCGAGTGAGAACACCTCCTGTGCTCGCCACATAGCCTTGAGGCTTGTTCAAGCGACGATCCATTTCCTCTGCCAAGACGATCGCCTGAGGCAGGTAACTTCCTGTCCCGCTTAGGCGGAAATGCTGTTGCCCAAGTCGCTGCATAAGATCTCCTCAACTTTCGGATGATTCATGTAACCCATATGTCCCAAGCCGGGAACACGATGATTCGCATCGGGCACGAATCGCCGCGAGATCCAGTCCTGTTCTCCTTGAATGATCGTTAAACTGCAATTTGGAAGCTGTCTGCAGACCGGTCCGAGTGCGACGACATGAATGCGAGACGCATCGGCAGACGACTCGATCCCCACGCGAATGAATTCCAAACCGCAGCTCAACGATACCAGATACAACTTGCCCGTGTGTTGCAACAGGTTCTTCCAGTGCAACTCCAGGATTTCGCGATATCGGGGTGAACCGAGTCTCACATACTGCCAACCATTCATAAGACTGGCCCAAACCATTGAGACTTCGCGAGCTGTTTCGCGGCTATCAGAGGTGAAGGGGAAATTGCGATCGATGATTTCGGATTCATCGAACGGAAGCGATCGCAACAGAGTTAGCTGATCCTGAGAGAGCGCCGAACTGGTCGGATCGCTCAGGCCGCTCACAAAGCAGACGCGGCGCGCGCGATCGGGCAAGGGACTCGGCCTTCGATGCCAGATGGAAGGCGACATCAGCTACGATCCCTCACGTATTCGAATTTGCCATTTGCCAGAGTGCGAATCAGCCACTTTCGCCAATAGAACGTATTGGAAAGGGAAGCGTGCAGAACATGCAGTGGCTGAAGAAGCTCAGAAATCAGGCTCTTCACGACATGGATTGGGTACGGGAACGGGAGGATGCACCGGTGCTGCAAACGAATCAGCAGGTGTCGAAACGCAAAAACCGATGCCAGCAATATCCATCCCGATACTCCTACCAACGGGCTGAGCAGAGACAACCAAAGGAGAAAGGGTGGCAGACCGAGCAACACCAGTATCATCCCCTTCAAACCAAGCGGCTGATCTCGGAACAATACCATCGCCATGGCAAACCAGCGATGAAACAAACGGAAGTAATCACGGCTCGTCTCCGCATGTGTCCTGGTGGAATGAGGCAGGACGCTTTGATGGATCACGCCTCCATGCTCTTTTACAACGCGCGCCAGCGCGTAATCATCGCAAAGAAACGGGAAGATGGGCTTGAAACCGCCGTAGCTGCGCAGCGTCTCCGTTTTCATCACATAGAACATACCGTTGAGCGACACCGGCGGGCCGAACCATTGAGTCGCCAGATACGTCGCAATGCCGTTGTTGGCTACGAAATGGCAAATCATGTCGGACCAGAAACTGGTTCCCCTCTGGTAACACGGTAGGCCGGTATACACATCGGCCGACTCCAGCGCACCGATCGCTGCCTCCAAGGTTTCCAGACTCGGGATCGTATCGTCATCGAGCACGCAGACGTAGCATGTATCGAGCAACGGGACGGCGAGCTGCATCTTGTACGCTTTGGGATTCGCATCGAACGGTATCTCTGGCGACTGCAGGATCGTGATCGGCCGTTGATGCTGTGTTCTTTGATGATCTTGGGCGAGCAAGGTGGTGATTCGCAGCGCCTCCGCGTCGTGCTCGTAGATGATCCAGTAGATGGGGGAGCCGGGGGGAATGACATTAAGGTGGGCGCGCAGCTGGTTCTCCAGACTCGGGTCGCCGCTGAGGATCGGGGTCAGGACCGAAAGGGACTGAACGGGTCTGCGACATTCAGTGCGGGATCGATAGAAGGTGATTGCCAGAATTGTCTTCAGCGATTGAATCACCAAGTACAAGATCGCCGATGCGACTCCGCAATAACCGAGCGCCTCGCGCATGTTAGCCTCTCGCGCTTTGTGTTGCAGACAGTTCGCGCACTGTGCGATCGATTCCTTCTTGAAGGCTGATCTTGGGGGAACCGAACAACTGCAGCATGCGAGTGACGTCAAATGTTTTGGAATACGCGAAAACATGCACACCGAAACGGGTGATCGGCGGTTCCGAGCGGAATCGTCCCAGTTTATAGGCCAATTCCAGAAGCGTTGCCGCAAACATCGCCTGTTTCACGGAAATTCGGCGCGACGGAGGGGGAATCTGCATGCGATCGAGAATGCCGAGAATCAGGTCCATGACGGCGATCGGTTCACCGTTGGAGACATTGACCGTACCGGAAATTCTCTCGCATACGGTGGCCTGAGCGATTTGATCGACCAGATTGTCGATGTAGATCAGGTCTCCCACGACCGGTGTGCCGTTACGATAAAGAAAAGGAAGTTTGCCGCGGTGAGCTGCCTCGAGAATCCTCGGCAGAAGGACCGTGTCACCCGGCCCAAAAACTGCGCGGGGACGCAGGATAGTCCACGCACCGGAGTATTGCTCGACGATTTCCTCAGACGCTCGTTTCGTCTCGGCATAAGTGTTGACGAATTTTTGGGGAAGTGGAGTCGATTCGGAGATATGGAATTGATCTTCTGCTCGATAGTAAACGCTCGAAGAAGATATATGCACGATCCGAGGAAACCCGGTGGCCGCGCAGAACTCGAGTAGATTCTGAGTTGCCTGAACATTGTCTCGAAGGAACGACTGTCGCGGTCCCCACGGCGATGCGCGTGCGGCGGCGTGAATGACAACATCGCAACTGCTCAATTTTTTGATCGGCCATTTCTCTGCGAGATCGCAAGAGATATAGTCTCTACGATCGAGTTTCCGGCGACCGACTCGAACGACATCGTGACCAGCCCACTCGAGCGCATCGGCTACGCGTCCCCCAACAAAACCGCTTGCACCTGTTACCAGGATACGGCGAGCGGCAGTGAAGGAAGTTGTCCAACCTAATCCGTGTTCGGAAGGCCAATCGAAGAAATTGCTTGACACTCTTGTTATTCGCGGCGATTCAATTGCAGAAATGATGGCAATCGCTTGGCTTTACCGCTGTGGTCGATGCAGCCGATTTCGCTGGTCCCGGTCACCAGCAACTGCGAATCCTCGGGCTGGCATCGAACCAACCGATAGCGGTGCTGTATGCGGGCACCATGGCAGTATCCGAGCGTAGTAGTCAGGATCAGTTCATCATCGAATACTGCGGGCAGATGAAACTGGATTTCGAGCGAACGGACCACGAGCATTAATCCGGAGGCCTCCAAGTCGCGATACGAGAACCCGGATGCCCGCAACATCTCTACTCTGCCTCGCTCAAAATAGTTCAGGTACTGGGAGTTATGGACTCGCCCTTGTCCATCGACTTCATGGTAGTGGACGCGTATATGAAGCTCATGGTGTTCTAGCATTTGCTTACCGACCCTTGGGTTCTCTGGCTATTTCTCTGGATGTCCCAATCGCGAAGCCAGGGAATATATCCAATGGCACATTGTTTATTAACGGGATTGACTCGACTCCCTTTCTCTTGCTAGACAATTCCAGCCGGGTCGAAGGAATCGATCGCAAAATTTAGGCAAGATTTTCCGATTAACGTGATGTTGACGGTCGTTTTTCGCCGATAACTCCACCAAACGGAATTTTCAACGCTCTTCGGGCAAGCTACCAAAGGATTGTTAGCCATGCGCAGTCGAACTCAGAATTGGGTATTTACAGGATTGGTTTTGGCTCTTGTCGCGGGCCAAACGGGCTGCAAGAGCGGTTGGAAAATGCCTGGATCTGATATGTTTTCGTGGGGGCGAAAGCCGTCGGAATCGACCCTCGTTGGAAGCGGTCCCTCGGTTTCCACACCGGGCTCCATGACTGCAAGCACGGCTCCCAAGTCGGCAACTCCACCAGCATCTGCACCGACCGGCACTCCGATGAGTCCCGCTCTTCGCTCCACGCCCAATCAAGTCGCGAGCACTGCAGTGAATCCCGGCGCCGTGAATCCTAACGCCGCGGGCCGGCCTAACGGTACAAACTTTGGCGGTTACGGTCCAAATAGTACTCCTTACGGATCGACGGCGAGCACTGCTCCTGCCCCAGGTGCAGCAGCATCGGCAAACGGCTACACGACAGGCGCCTATGCAACCGGTCAACCACGAGCCCCGATGGGTGTCAACTCAGCACCCTATGGCCAACTGGCCGCCGCTCAGTCGCCATCGGGACAAGGAATGCCTTTCGCCCAAGCTCCTTCATCGTTGCCCAATGCGAACCAAAACTTTAACTTTCCATCTTCCACGCCGGTTGCTGGCCCATCACCCCAAGTCTACGGCGGCATGACGGTACCTCGAGGGCCATCTGCCATCGCTGCAGCACCCGGTGGAGCATTGCCACCGACTGCCGTTCCAAGCGGTTACTCGATGAATCCACCTGCGGCAAATCCACTCGCGGCATCCATACCGAATGGTCTACCAGTAGCGACAGCCCCATCTGCTCAAGGCTTGCCCGCGATGCCGGTGAGCAGCGGAACGAATCTGCCGCCTGGACTCCCTCCTAACACACAGATGCCGGTCGCTTACGGAGGATCGGCTCCTTCCTCGATGCCGGTGATGTCCACTCCCACAAACTCGGGGACAACACCCTATCTGCCTGGAAGCGTTGGTCGCAACACTCCGTACAACTTCTCGAACCAAGGCCCAGGTGCAGCGCCAGCCGCTCCAGCTCCATCCTTCCCGAGGACAGCCACAGATCCCTACGCGATTCCGAATCGCTAGTTTTCAAAATACTGGGAAGCATGCACTTGGTTCTCTTCGACCAAGCGACCTTCTGTCAACAGCTCATCCCGCCGTATCGCAGTCCGCGACGGCGAATAGCCATAACGATCTCGCCAAAGCTGTTGATGCTCTTTGCTGGTTGACCAATCCTCGGCCCGCTCGCGATCTCGCATTTCAGCAACAATCGTGGTCTTATCGCTATCCTCGAGAAAACGACCCTCGCGATAGACGAGTTTCCCTCGACGAAAAACCATGGTGGGGTTGCTGAACATCGACTGAGGATCGGAGTCGATTCGATAGACAGCGACATCCGCAAGCGCACCTGTCTGGAGCGTGCCTCGATTGGCAAGCCCTAGTGCAGCGGCTGGTCCCGAACGCGTTGCTGTCGCTATTTCATCCAAGGTGTACTGCCGTTTGAGTTGCGGTAGCGGACTGGTCTTCTGCACATCCGGATGGAGTTGCTCAAAAATCGACATTCGGAAGTCGTAGTCCATCAGCAATCGAATCAAGTGAGGATAACCGGTGAACGGACCTCCGTTCGGATGGTCGGTGGTTAGGAAAACCTTTCGCGGGTCGCTGATACGTAGGAATAGTTCGAGGCCGATCGCCCACTGAAGCGAATGAACGTACTGGCTTTGGCGATAACGAAAGGGGAGTGCGCCGCAGCCGGCTTGACACTCGATATCCTGGAATACCGTCTTCAGCGGATAAGCTCGCTTGCGATTTTCAAACTGATGCATCGTATCAGCAGAAAGAGTGATGGTCTGTCCGAACAAAACTTGGCCGACATCAATGGTCATTTGATTCGATGCGTTGACCCGATCCGCCAGAAGATGGGCTGCAGAGCTAAATCCGTGCGGTCCATCTTTGCCGTAACAGTGGTACTGAGCATGCGCAATATGCAAGCGACGACCCTCTAAGGCATCGATAGTCGCAAGTGTCGAGTCAATGTTTCCGGCCTTGCCCAAGTTGCTGCAGTGCACATGCAAGGGATGGGCGAGCCCCAGTTCACTCACTGCAGTGGATAGAACCTGAAGGATCCGCCTGGGACTCACCTCGAAAATAGGATGAGTCTCATCGATATCCAGATGTCGTTGATTGAATTTGAACGCGTCGATACCGCCAGCGTTGACCACCTTGACCGCACATGCCGCATGGGACCGAATCATCCACGCGACGTAGTCCGTGATCTGGTTTTGCGGAGCTCCCTGGGCGATCCACTGCAGGAGCATCCGCTCATTTCCCAGGAGTACATAACCTCCGGTGTCTAACCAAGGAGTATCTCTCATCTCCGCGTGAGCGTGCCTAGCTCCCGCTGGCAACATCGCAGGCTCAAAGCAGGTGGTGTAGCCCATCTGGATGTATCGACGACCTGTTTCCCAAGTATTGGGAACCGGACACGAAAGGGGAGCCAGCCAAGGTTTCGAATGAGCTTGGTGGATCGCCGAATCAACGCTTCGACTAGGTAACAAGAGACGCGCTAGATTGGCTTTGCCACCACCGATGTGCGTGTGAATATCGATTCCACCCGGGAGCACCACATGCCCTGGTAAACGATATTCCGAATCGACTTTACTCCCTCTGGGAACTGTATCTGCCAAAAGCCCATCAACGAGAAAAAGATCGCGCACCTGGGTCGAGTCGACCCTACCATCGCAACAACGGACCTGGCTAAGTTGAACGATCATGTTTCGATCAATCCTTTCAGCCACTGCGCCGTTGGCGGAAGTTCATGAGCGATAGGGTAGGGATCCTGGCCTTGCACGAGGATCGCATTATCTCCTCGAAACAATTCCGACTCGCATCCCAAGCCAGCTGGCAAGCTCGGGAGCCATAGTACAGAAGTATCGGAGCGAGGGGCTCTGGCAGAGATCGCGATGCATCGATGACCGGATTCAAAAAATGCGGTGGGGAGATCCTCGAAGGAGTCATCGATCCACAAAATGAGAGATGACGATGATGTAAGCTGTTTTATGGGATGCGAATCGAGCCAGCGCTGCGCGGTGAATCGACTCGGGTCGTACTGCACCGAATCCTCACCGAATCGGACCTCACCGAATCGAATACGCCCTGGAAATCCGGTCCACCACGTGCAAACTTGGTGAAACGTCGATTCCAAGTCGCTCCAAACCAGTGCTCCAACACGCCGTGTCTCGTTCTCGCGAGCGACCCAACCCATCATGCTCTCATACCACAGATCCCCATGTTCGATGTTCAGATGCTTCATCGACCACAGCACCGTTGCATACCCGGAACGATGCAACCATTGACTCGCTTGACTCTCCCAACCTGCGACCGAAGCATAGGTGGATGCCTCAGAAAGGGACCTCGGGATATTCGATATCTGCGTGTCGATAGCTAGCACGTCAAAACCCGCATCAAGCCATGGCTTGCAACCTGCATGACTCCACGATCCAAGGAGGAGTACAGGAATCGATACACCACGAGCGAGCGCCGCAGGCAATCGAGGATAGTCTTCCATGAGCGGATCACCCCCGACCACGATCAGCAACTCAGAGATATCCCGCGCTTCGGCTAGGGAGACCGTCGCAGCACCCACTCGTTGAAAGGCGGTGATTCCCTCGAAGGCGGCATCGCTTTCCCAAGGGTCGACTACTGCTTGATGCCGCTGGGCGATCCGCAGGGCGCCCCGACTCGTATCGATCGATCGCAATCTACCCGTAACCAATAAATCTGTGGTGTTTGCTAACTGTGACTTCGCTTCATCGAGTGTCGATTCCCATGTGGACAATGACGACAGAGTATCCCGATGCTCGGACCAAATTCGAATCGCATCGAGCTCGCGATTCCGTCTCGAACAAAACGATGCGCCGAAGTTGTCGCCCTCGGATCCAGTCTCGCACAGAAGCGAGCAGCAGGTGCAAAAACGAGCGACAGGCAATTCAGTGCTCATGCATGTGACGTTGATTGGATTTGCTCGAGGGCCGAGAGGACTTGATCGGTCATGGCCTCCGTTCCGATTGAAGGCTGACCGCGAGCCACGAGGTCTGCTGTGCGGAAACCATCGGCGAGCACCTTTCGGACGGATTGCTCGATCACAGCGGCTTCCTGCTCGAGTCCAAGGGAATGACGGCACAGCATGGCGGAGGCCAGGATGGTTGCAAGAGGATTGGCGATTCCTCTGCCAGCGATATCGGGTGCCGAACCATGGATCGGTTCATACAGGCCTGGACCGGAGTTGCCGAGCGACGCGCTGGGGAGCATTCCGAGCGAACCTGGCAGCATCGAGGCTTCATCGGTGAGGATATCGCCGAACATATTGCTCGTCACAACGACATCGAAGGACTTGGGTCGGCTCAGCAAGTGCATTGCCATCGAGTCGACCAATACCACTTCGTACTCCAGGTCGCTGAATTCGTCTTGCATGATGCGAGCGGTTACGCGTCGCCACAGTCGGGACACCTCGAGCACGTTGGCTTTGTCGACCATCGTCAACTTTTTGCGCCGTGTTCGAGCGGCGAGCGCAGCCATGCGAACGATTCTCTCAACTTCCGAGGTGGTATAGACGGCGGTGCTATATGCTCGTTGCTCCCCGTTCTCCAAGGTTTCACAACCCGAGGGCCCGAAATACAGTCCGCCGGTCAGTTCGCGGTAGAACAGAATATCCGTTCCTTCGATGATGTGCCGTTTGAGAGGCGATGCATCGAGCAACTCTGGGAAAGTAACTATGGGCCGAAGGTTCGCGAACAGGCCGAGTTCCTTTCGGATTGCCAACAGCCCCGCTTCGGGTCGTGTCTTGGCATTGGGATCGTCCCACTTGGGTCCTCCCACCGCTCCGAGCAGGATTGCATGTGCCCCTCGACAGGCCTCAACCGTGCTGTCGGTCAGGGGAATTCCGTAACGATCGATCGATATGCCTCCGATATCGTGCTCTTCGAAGGTCATATGGTGACCGAAGCGGGATGCGACGTCGAGCAACACGCGGTGGGCACTGCGAGTGACCTCGGGGCCTATGCCATCTCCAGGAAGGAGGACAACGTGGGCTTTCAATTCAGACTCCCTCTAGCGCTGGTTACCAGGCTGGGTTGGATGATTAGGAACGAGCTCGCGGGTGCTGCATCGGAAGCCACGCACCGTTCTGAGCGCTGCTGGCTACGCATTGCTGGATGAAGTACATCCCTTCCACGCCATCGTGAACATTAGGATAGACCGTGTTGATTCGTTCGACCGATTTTCCTTGAGCAACATCGACCATCGCATCGTAGGCGGAGGCGTAAATGTTTGCAAAGGCTTCGAAGAACGCTTCGGGGTGTCCACTTGGTAGCCGACATGCCGCTCTGCCGCTGGCGTTCATGAACGGTGCGTTGGGGTCGCGTGTATAGAGACGATGGGGTTGGCCGTTTTGACGAACGACCAAGACATTCGGTTCCTCTTGACGCCATGACAGTGCACCCTTGGTGCCGTCGATTTCGATGAACAGATCATTCTCGCGACCGTGGCTGATTTGGCTGGCGGTCACGGTTCCCAAGCCTCCGTTTTGATATCGGACGATGGCGGTGCCATAGTCGTCGAGTTTACGGCCTGGTTCGAAGATTTTGAGATGACAACTGATTTCGGCGGGTAGGAGACCGGTCATGTATCGGCCGAGATTGTAAGCATGCGTCGCAATATCTCCGAAGCAACCGGCGGCGCCACTCTTGCTCGGATCGGTTCGCCATGCCGCCTGCTTTTGATCTTGGCTTTCCAGACGTGTGCGCAACCATCCTTGGATGTAAAACGCGCGAACTGCTTGAATCTCACCAATCTCTCCGCTCAAGATCATCTCGCGAG
>JBILVV010000352.1:0-5368 GCA_044370255.1 Pirellula sp. | reverse complement strand
TGGCGGTCGATGAAGGATCTCGCTCCAGCGTCGCTCTCATATCGATTCTCTACCAAAGCCGCTTTGGTCGAATCCCGGAATTGGTCGAGTTTCCGATCGACGCGAGTCCGGAGGATTCCAATGCAGATGCGGTTTTAGTGATCGGCGATCGCGCGATGCGGCCAGAACGTTACCAGGCAACCTTTCTAACCGATTGGGACCTCGGTGAAGAGTGGCACATCGAAACAGGTCTCCCATTCGTGTTTGCATTGTGGACTGCTCGCGAATCACGCTTTGTTACGCCGGAACTAACTAAAGTATTTGAGGACTGTCGCGATCAAGGTTGCCGTAACGTCGAAGCGATCATCGAGCAGTACTCCGCAGATTACGGACTGACGCACCAGCAGTGCCGCGATTACTTGACCCGTTTTCTCCGCTTTCAATTCCTGGGCGAAGAACAAGCAGGATTGGCGGAGTTTCTCGCAAGATGCCAATCTGCGGGGTTGGTCTAGGGAACGATTTAGCCATAATCCGAAAACCATAATTCAGGTACTCGCAACGCTTTTCGCATTTCAAGAGATCGGCATGACTCATCCATCACCACCCACCATCCGAAAAATCCTGGGCAAATCGATCGCAGGTGAACGGCTCGATCGCGCGGAAGCTCTGCAACTTCTCGAATCGTCCGATCTCGCGACCATCGGTGCAGCGGCCAATGAAGTGACGCTACGGATGCACCCCGAGAATTACCGAACCTACAACATCGATCGGAATATCAACTACACCAACATCTGCACTGCGGTTTGTGACTTTTGCGCATTCTACCGATCTCCGAAAAGCGACGAAGGATATGTACTGCCTCGCGAAGTCCTGCTCGACAAGATCGGCGAGACGGTCGCGCTCGGAGGTGATCAGATCTTGATGCAGGGTGGGCTGCACCCAAATTTCAAGCTCGAGTGGTACGAAGAACTACTGCGCGACATCAAAGCGCACTATCCACAGATCAACATTCACGGATTCTCACCACCCGAACTTCATCACTTCACCAAAGTAAACAAACTGCCGATCGAAACGGTCTTAGCGAGACTGAAAGAAGCGGGACTCGGTAGCATCCCCGGTGGAGGCGCGGAGATCCTTGTGGATCGCGTTCGAAGTGCGATCACCCGAGGTAAAGTAATGAGTGACGACTGGCTGAACGTCATGCGGGTCTGGCACAACATGGGTGGCGTCAGTTCAGCAACGATGATGTTCGGCCATGCAGAAACCCTCGCGGAGCGAGTGGAGCATTTGGAGCGTATTCGTGAATTGCAAGATGAGACACATGGCTTCACCGCATTCATTTGCTGGACATTCCAACCCGAGCACACCGAGATGTCTCATATCGCCCCTGCGGGTTCGTTTGAGTACTTGAAAACGCAAGCCGTCGCTCGACTCTATCTCGACAACATCCCCAACATTCAGAGCAGCTGGGTCACGCAAGGGGTCAAGATCGGACAGCTTGCTCTTCTTTTCGGAGCCAACGACATGGGCTCGTTGATGCTCGAGGAAAACGTCGTTGCAGAAGCGGGTACCGTCCATTACTTGACATTAGATCAAATACGCGATGCCATTTCGGAGTTAGGCTATACACCTCGGCAGCGCAATGTGCGTTACGAACTGGTCGATCTCGAGAAAGAACAACAAGCGGTCGAGGCTAATCGAGAGCGCAACAAAGCATCGGCACCCAAAGTGGTCGAGCTAGTCGTCCCATAAGTTTGCGTTTGCGTCACTGCAATCCGAACCAGTAGACCCTCTTGTTGCGATCCTCTTAGAGCGATTAGTATCCGCGGGGGGTGCTGACGCTTGTTCCATGAGCGGCATTTCGAGTTAAAAGTCGATATCTTTAACTCGAACAGTTTCTCTCAAGTTCTCGACCAGTACCGTCGCCGCCGCGTCACCCTCGGTATATGAGCCCTTTTCTAGGTCTCGTACTGCCAGAATGTGTAATGCCCCGAGTGGGTCAATGGATGCCCGCCAGGATAGCGGCGAAACATGCTCAAGTTCGCGTAGTGCCCGTACGAAGTGTGTCCGTACACCGATATCTGCTTGGGTAGGAGAAGAGTCGAGAGCTGCTCAGCAAAGCCTCCTGCTGCGCCTGTGGAGCAAGCATAAAAGATAATCGATGCATGGTCTTCGCACTTATCCAGAAGCAATCTCGCGAATTCCTGTAGATGGGTTCTCCCGATACCCGCACTTTCAAGCCCTTGAGGAGTGCCATGTCCAAAGTAGGCGACGATACGGAGCGATGAGGAGCTTGTCGCGCCCAATGCGGTGAAGATACTTTGTCGCCGCCGCGCGGCGGGCAGAGTGTTATCGTAAATGAATGTCGGTTGCTCGACTTTGCATTGTCGGCGCAGCGTCGAAGCCGCCCCTTGAAAGCTACCCGTTGCATCACAAAAGTGCGTCGGCGCTACGCCTCCCCTCGCCGGTCCATCTGCAACACAAAGGACTCGGTTGTGCGCTCGGAGCGAGGGAGTATCCAGAGTATTAAAACGCTGCGTGAATACGAAACCTTTCATGATTGCAAACTCCTAATCCAACTCATCTCTCAGAGGCTTGCGAAAATCAGGGCGATGACGTTTGATCAATAAATACTTGCGACTGCTAGTACCCCAGGCAGGATTCGAACCTGCGACCTCAGCTTTAGGAAAGCCGCGCTCTATCCAACTGAGCTACTGGGGCTCATCACTTGTTCATGATTTTGCGTGTAATGAACCAAGGCGGCTAAAGCCTTCCTCAAACGAGCCTTAGTTCACCCACTAGTTTATTCGATCGGGCATCGTCCGACTATGTCACTATCAGCCCGCGACGTAAGTCCAGCCCTCACTTACGTTTCGGGTTGTGATTGTGCCGCAAAGCGCAACTTCAAAACTCATGCATCGGGTTGGGGTAGACCACCTTTTCAACTCCCTAGTAGTTTCCCAAAACTCGAATTGCTATACTTTTCATCAGCTTTGCTGATCGAGCAGAGCCGAGTATCGGCTTTTGCTTATGAATGACCGTTCGTGAACTCTGGCGATGACGGAGGTTAGGATGAAGGCGAGCAAGGTCCTTAATTTGGCGTTTCTTCAGGAATTGAAGGAATCGCATTCCAACCTGTGGGAAGATGTCAATGTCCTGGGCTCCTACGTGCAGGAACCGTTTTGCCCGGATTGGCTTGAGCAAAACGGCGGAGATCTCCTGAGACGTTTGCGAGAAGGCCTATGTTCGCAATACCGCCTGGAAGAGACGTATGGCTATGTCGACGGTCCGATTGGCTCAACCGATCCCGACATTGAAAAAGCGATCGACCAGCATCTTCGCATCGTTCTTCAGTGCGTTGCCTTAAGCGAGCAGTGTGATGACCTCGAATACACCGGCCGCCTGCGCGTTGAATCAACCGCCATCTGGCGACAAATGCGGGCGATGTACGATGCAATCCTCGAACACGAAGCCCTTGAACGAAGGATCATCTCGCGCGCCCTCGGACTGCAGATCCCCAGTCCCCTGCCGACCAACGTAGGTAGTAACCAATCGCTTGCTACTTGATCGCTTCGTCCTGCTCTGCCGTCGACTTCAACTTCCATTCCGGAACATACAAATCAAGGTATTGGATGATAGCGGTCGCTAAGTCTTCGGCGATTCGCGCTCGATTGGCAGCCTTGCGATAATCCGCACCCAACTCGAGTTGTACTGCATCTATGCCCTCCGGTCTGTGGCTGCCATGGGTTTGGACGATGTAACCTCCAGTAAACCCGGCCTGCTCCCGACCATCGAATGGATCGGGATACACCGTCCAACCACGTTTCTTAAGAAGACCAAAGAGACTATCGTCACCGACATGCGAGACGTCCCCAAAGCGTTCGCGCAGACGTGTCACCGTCTTGCCTTGATTCGTCCCTCGATAGACTGTCTCGGCGCTGGATCCTTGACCATGCACGTCAATCAATATTCCGGTTCGGTACGTTGCGAGTATCTCCCGACAGAATGAACGGCAGGAATTGTGATACCGCTCGTAAACCGGTTTCGCGTCTTCGTCTTCATAAGCAATCTCAGCAGGACGATTCGGATCGAGGAACTTGCGATGCGCAGCGCTGATGACCGAGTAGGGACGCTTCCCGGTCTTGCGTTCCAACGCCGCCACGACCCCTTTAGCCAGTTCCTCCGTCCCCCCGTCGCGGCCTGCGAAGAAGCCCGACGCCCCCTTGGGCAGCCCTTCCCCCAGCCTGGGCTCCACCCCTCGGATCTTCATCGTCCCGCCATGCGGCGCCGAAATCAGAACCGGCAAACGACCAGCCTCCACCAATACCAACTCTTCCAAAAGATCCGACTCCTTCATCCGCACCGTCTTGCTTTCGCGCTTCGGTGCAGCGACTTGTTCAAGCAATTCGCTGTCCTGGGCCGAACCGCAAGTCGCTACCAGACAGACTATCAAAAAGCCGAATGATTCGATCGCGAATCGTATCCGCCATCGCATCCACAACCTCTGATTCATGATTTCAACGATGCCCTCTTCAAGCGGTCCATGATTGCCATGCCGATTCCCTCCAAGGGAACCGCTTCGCAATCGATGATATCAATGCCTCGATGGTCCATCATGCGAAATGTCTCAAACAAACGTGATGCGTAGTCTTCGATGTTGTTACACTTGACTACCACAACATAATCGTTTGCCTGATCGGGCCGATGGATGCCGATCCAACCTCGATTGCCAGATTTCATGGTGGTGTCAGTTCCTTGTTCGGCCATGGAACAAATGTAAACGCTCGCCTTGGGTTGATAGTGGCGATGCTTCATTCCTGGGGAGGCGGGCGCATGCTGCTGATCGGTAGCGATCGTTTGGCTGGCATCGATGATTCCCGGCAGTGCATTCCGTAGCATAGCGATATCGATTGCTCCATGCCGCAGGATGCGTGGCGGATCATGCAAAACATCCAGAACGGTGCTTTCGAGACCGATCTGGGTCGCCGGCCCGCATACGATCCCATCGATCTTGCCATCGAGATCCTCTGCGACTGCCTGCCACGTCGTACCGCTTGGCCGTCCGGATAGATTCGCGCTCGGCGCGACCAAGGGAACGTCGGCGAGTCGTATGAACTCAATCGCTACGGGATCGCTCGGCATTCGTACGGCAACCGTTGGCAGCCCCGCCGTCACACTCGATGGGATCCTCTCGGATTTCGGGAGCAGCAGCGTCAATGGTCCCGGCCAGAATCGATCGATCAATGACTGAGCGACGTCTGGAACATGACTTGCGACCTGATGCAGCATCGTTGCATTGGAGACATGAACAATGAGTGGATTGTCTTGGGGACGGCCCTTTGCCATGAAAATTCCTGCGATAGCTTTCGAATCGAATGCATTGGCACCG
>JBILVV010000047.1:0-18332 GCA_044370255.1 Pirellula sp. | reverse complement strand
GGGTGAGAACCGGAGGGCTTCGACGAGGGTGTTGAGGTTGACCTGGGATGTGCCACCGGACATGGAAGCGAGAGCGCCGTCGGCGATTTCGAGTCCTTCGCCTGCGGCGTTGAGGATGGAGGAGGCTTGGATACCTGCGGTATCGTGCGTATGGAAATGGATCGGGATGCCGATCTCTTGGCGCAAGGTCGATACCAATTTGCGCGCAGCCTCGGGTTTGCAAAGGCCAGCCATGTCTTTGACGGCCAGCATGTGCGCGCCCATCTTCTCGAGTTGTTTTGCGAGGTCGACGTAATACTTCAGCGAATACTTTTGCCGCTTTGGGTTGAGGATATCTCCGGTGTAGCAGATGGCCGCTTCGCAGATCATCCCCGACTCGATAACCGCATCCATGGCAACGCGCATATTCTCGGTCCAGTTCAGGGCATCGAAGATCCGGAAGATATCGATGCCTGCTTGCGCGGCTTCATGCACAAACACCTTGACTACGTTGTCCGGGTAATTGGTGTAGCCCACAGCGTTCGAGGCTCGCAGGAGCATTTGGAATAGAAGATTGGGGATGCGAGATCGGAGATCGGCCAATCGCTGCCATGGGCTTTCCTTAAGGAATCGCATCGACGTGTCGAAGGTCGCGCCTCCCCACATTTCGAGCGAAAAAAATTGTGGTGCGAGCCGCGCGTAGGCATCGGCGATCTTGAGCATGTCGTATGTGCGAACCCTCGTTGCCAACAAAGACTGATGCGCATCGCGCATGGTCGTGTCGGTCAGGAGCAACTCCTTGGTGTTGCGGATCGACATACAGAAGTCGCGAGCGCCGAGTTTGAGAAACTGTTGACGGAATCCGTCAGGGATCGGTTGCGAGTGATCGGTGCGGGGCACTTGCGGTAGTTCACGTCGCAATTTGCCCGCGCTGGCTTCGACGAGTTTGTTGCCATTGACGAGCGTATCGGCAATGTATCGGAGCAAGCGGGTGGCGCGATCGCGACGTTTTGGAAGTTCGAACAACTCCGGCGTCTTATCGATCATCCGAGTGGTCGCATCGCCAGCGAGGAACGTCGGATGGGTGATCAAGGAAATCAGGAACGGGATGTTTGTCTTCACACCGCGGATACGGAATTCTTGCAAGCATCGCTCCATGCGCCCCGCGGCTTCGGAGAGATTGCGACCTCGGGCTGTTACTTTGACGAGCAGCGAATCGTAGAACGGATTAACGACCGCGCCGCTGAATGCGCTCCCGGCATCGAGACGAATACCCAGGCCACCAGCGCTGCGATAGTGAGTGATGCGACCGTAATCGGGCCGGAACTGATTGCTCGGGTCTTCGGTAGTCACACGGCATTGGATCGCGCTACCGACCACATGCACGTCTTCTTGAGCGGGCAGACCCTGCGATTCATCCCCCAATTTCTGGCCGCAGGAAACGAGAATCTGCGAACGGATCAAATCGATACCGGTGACTTCTTCGGTGACCGTGTGTTCGACTTGGATGCGCGGGTTGACTTCGATGAAGTAAAAGTTCTTGGTCTCGGTGTCGAGTAGAAACTCGACTGTCCCGGCACAGTAATATCCCACCTCGCGAGCGATCGCGAGGGCGGCTTCATGCAACTGGCTCGCGACCGATTTGGGCAGATTGGGTGCGGGGGCGATTTCCACCACCTTTTGATGCCGACGTTGCACGGAACAATCCCGTTCGTGCAGGTGGATGATATTTCCATGTTGATCGCCGAGGATTTGAACTTCCAAGTGGCGAGCGCGGCCGACCAATTTTTCGAGAAAGACTTCATCGCTACCGAACGCGTTCTTGGCTTCTCGCTGGGCTTGTTCGAGATTGGATGCCAGCTGGTCTTCTGACTCGACCACGCGCATGCCGCGACCACCGCCCCCTTTGGAGGCCTTGAGCATGACCGGGTACCCCATCGATCGCCCCATGGCGATGGCATCGTCGAGATTGCGAACAGCGGCCGAGGATCCTTCGAGGACCGGGACACCGACCTTCTTTGCAATCTCGCGAGCCGCGACCTTGTCACCCAACAACTCGAGCGCTTCGACACTCGGCCCGATGAACATGATGCCATTGGCGCGAAGAGCCCGCGCGAACTCGGCGTTCTCGGACAGAAAGCCATAGCCCGGATGAACCGCATCGATCTGGTTCTCCAAGCAAAGCTGCACAATGCCCGGGATATCTAGGTAGGAACGGATCGGCTCGCCCGGTTTACCGATCGGATAGGCTTCATCCGCTTTGAAGCGATGCAGCGCGAATCGATCCTCATGGGAATAGATCGCGACGGTGCGGATCGCTAGTTCGTGGGCGCTTCGAAAAATACGGATGGCAATCTCGCTCCGGTTGGCGGCGAGAAGTCGTCGGATCGATGGCATAAAAAGAATTGTCGATCGAGATAATCAGGAGGACGGAAACAGCAACGAGAAAGCTGGGGAGGATGTCAGCGATCGAAGTCGAAGTATACCGAGTTTCCGGTCCGTTGTTCAGCGCTCTTGGCTCGATTCAGCCTGAAATGGCTGGTTGAGAAGGGGACCACAAACTACGGACCACTGACATCAAGGGCGAGGATCGCGCGTGGTGCGGCTGCGAACATGGTTGCCCAGCCCGCACCAACCGCCGTTGACGGCAATGGTTTGCGCGTTGACGAACTCTCCATCACCCATGCTGATAGAAGCAACCGTGCGGGCGATGTCGCTGGGGTTTCCCCATCGTTGCAGCAAGGATTCTCCCTCTGCTCTTAAGTTCCATTCCTCCGATGTTTCCATGCCCCAATCGGTTTGGATCCACCCGGGTGCAACGCAGTTGACGCGGATCTTGGGGGCTACGCTTTTGGCGAGGCTTTTGGAGAATGCTGCAATGGCAGCCTTGACGGCGCAGAAGAACTGGCCGCTGTCACCTTCCATGCCATGTTCGGCTTGGTCCCAACCGATATGAACGATGGAAGGAAGGAGTGTGTGGGGTACGCCGCGAGCGATCATCTGTTGCGATACGCGGCGGCTGGTCAGCATGGTACCGCGCACATCGGTTTCCCATAACGTTTGCAGTTTGGCTTCGAAGGGGAGCGATGCTTGAGAGCCGGTGAGCACATCGGCTCCCGCGGCATGGACCCATACATTGATATAGCCTTTCCATTCAAAGGCACCTCGCACCATCGAATCGATCGAGATGGTATCGGTCAAGTCGGCCAGGATGCATCGGACGTTTTGGGATGGTTTGTCACGGTGAGCAGAGCTAGCGTCGAGGGATCGAATGCGCTGGACTGTTTGTTGGATCCCTGCGAGGTTGCTGCGCGCGTGGATCAAAACGCATGCGCCGCGGGCAGCGAACTCGGTTGCGATCGCTTGGCCGATTCCGCTGCTGGATCCGGTAACGACGGCCACGAACGGATGCTCAGAAAACGGATGTTGCGAATCAGTCGGAAGCTTCATTCGGAGGTGGTTCGTAGTTGAATTCCTGCCACTTCACGGCGTGGTCCATCGGTTCGATGCGCAGAACCAACATACCGTTTTGATAGACGCGAACCGTACCGCTGGATTGGCTGACAACAATCGCAATGGCTTTGGTGCGCTGGGTGATTGCGGCGGCTGCCCAGTGCCGCGAACCGAGACCTTTGGAGAGCTGGAGATTCTCGTGGAGGACTTCGATGATCTGCCGCGATCGCTCTGCGATTCCATCGGGAGAAACAATGAACGCGCCGTCCATTTGCGCAATCTCTTTGATGTCTTCGCGGACACGTGCGTCATGCAGATCGCGGTGCTTGCGACTGTAGCCTTTCAGGGGATCGAAGCCACTGTCTTTGCAGTGGGTCATGACCTTGCGCGTATCGCCGACGACGAAGAGGGTACCGACTTTCTTCCCTTCGCGTCCTTCTCGACCGATCTGCACGGCGAGATCGATCACGGTCTTGAGGTTATTGAGGGGGACGGCGGTTTCGAGTCGCTGCAGGTCGCGGCTAGTGAACCGTCGCATCCGTTCATCGAGTTTGATGATCGAAATAGAATCGATGCGGGATGCTTCGAAGCCGCAGTAGACGGCTACGACATCGCAGGTACTGGCCAGCAGATCGTCGGCGACCGCTTCGAGGAGCGCGTGCTGAAGTCGCTCGAGGAGGGGGGCGTCTTCCTTGTTGAGGACCAGCGGAAGAAGGCCGAAACCGGTGGCCGCCTCGAGATCCTCCTCCCGATCGGCGGCTACCAAAACCCGCTGGACGTCGGCCGGGATCAGCTCCCGGAGCCGCTCCCAATCGGTCGCTCCGTCGAGCAGGAACAGGATCGCGTCGGCCTCAATGGATACGGCGAGATTGCCGGCGGCCTCGACGACACTTGTGAATTCCCGGGTAATTTTCTGAGTGCTCATGGGTCCGCGGGGTTGGCTGTGAATTCGCAAGTCATTGTCGACAGTACGTTTAAGCACGCTCCGATACGGAGTTTACTGGTCGGCGGCGGATCGGGCAATCCGAATGAGGAGGGGCAACATCCAACAAATTTGACGTTGATTCCCTTCACTATCTCGATATACTTCTTTCCCCTGGAAAACCCAGGAATCATTTTGAAAGTTCGCTTTGTTTTTGAGTGTGGCGGGTTTGGTCATGTCTAGGTCGTGTGAAATTTGCAGCAAGTCTCCCCAAGTTGGCAACATGGTGGAAACCCGCGGTAAGGCGAAATACTTGGGGGGTGTCGGCACCAAGATCACAGGGATCACCCGTCGCCGATTTATGCCCAACCTGCAGTCCATCAAGGTCGCTCTTCCGAGTGGTGAGATTCGCACCCAGCGCGTCTGCACGCAGTGCATACGCAGCGGTCGCATTCGCAAAGCGGTTCGCAACAAGCCGTTCTCATTGCCATCGTAAGCTTCCTATCGTCTCGTCGATGGATCGCATCGGTGCGCGGAGTCCTCTGTTGTGCTCAACCCCAATGAAATTCGAAGACTCGCTCGATTGGCAAGGTTGAAGGTTTCCGAGGATGATTTGCAGGGCCTCTCCCAGGAACTGTCGAAGATAGTAAGTTTGGTGAATCAGTTGGCTGAGGTTCCCACCGAAGGGATCGAGCCAATGGTTCATGCGTTTGATCTCCAGAATGTTTTGGCACCCGATCGAGTTCAGCCATCCCTTCCCCGCGATGAGGCCCTTCGCAACGCTTCTTCGCATGATGGCGAGTGCTTTCTTGTTCCTGCGGTTCTGGGGTAATGGATCGTGTGGAGAATCAGGTCCTTTTTGAACACGGATCCTCCTCACCTCACCAAAATCTGGAACGAACATCACGCCGCCGCATCGTCACCATCGCGATGCTCGGTGAACCTTTGGGATCACTGCGTGCTAAGCAAACTCTATTTCGAGCCCGAACATCTGTTGTTGGCAATGGATGAAAACGATTTGGCGATCGGCTTCGTTCACTTTGGCCGGGGAATGCCCGGAACCCGCTGGGCAACGGAGACCCATCCGGACCAAGATGCTCGATCATCGTTCGGACTGATCCATGCAGTTTGCGTAGCTCCCCATCCAGATGAGAATCGCATTGCAAACCAATTGATCCTGCATGCGATCGGCAGCATGCGACAACAAGGGCTGCTTCGCTGTATGGCGGTTGGGTCGCTTGCCTCGAGCATCTTTTATCTTGGGATCGCTGAGGGAGACAACCTGATGGGGGTTCTCAATAACGATGCGAGGACTAGCGGTTGGCTGGAACAGATCGGATTTCGCACCATCGCTCAAACCGAATGTTGGGATCTGTCGTTGGACGCGTTTCGCCCACCAGTCGATCGCCAGCAGATCGCAATACGAAGAACCTGTTCGATTAGTCGGATCTTGGAGGAATCGCATCCGAATTGGTGGGTCAGCACCGTTCTCGGTCATTGCGACCAATCCCGTTTTCATTTGATCGCTCATGGAACGGAGCGGATGGAAATGGAGATTCTGTACTGGTCCCCGGATGCGACGATCCGCGGTGTCGATTCCGCGACTGCAAGGTTGAGTTTACCTCAGATAGCGACCGATGAAACGAATCGGGAACGGATGGTCTGCTTGATCGCTGAATCAGCTAGGCAATTGCAGCAAGAGAGAAAGCGGATCATTCGCATCATCACAACGCAAGACGATGCTCCCATGCATCTTCTATTTCAACGTCTTGGGTTTCGTTTGGTTGGCAGCGGTCGATCCATGGAGCTAGCGTCGCATCAGACGACGTAAAAGGATCAAGCGATGCAAAGGATCAACCGCCGCTGCTCGCTCCCTCGATCGCCTGAGATGCATGAGTGTTTTCGACTTTTTCTTGGACAGATGCAGGCTCGGGTTTTTTCACCTTTCGAATGATACTGCCCAACGATTTGCCGACGGTTTTTCGATCGATCAACGGTTTGTCGCCGTCTTCGTCGGCATGAATTTCCTTGATTTCGTGACTGATGATCGTCAATGTTGTTTGCAAGAGGGTCACCACAAGCGGACCGACCAATATGCCGATCGGTCCCAGGGCTTGAAGACCACCTAGTACGCTAAGCAAAGCTAACAGGGGATGAAGTTGGCTTTGACCATGAAGGATCAATACCTTGATGAGGTTGTCGATCGTACCAACGACCAGAAAGCCCCAGGCAGCGAGCAAGCCAGCTGCCATGAATCGCTCTTCATAGATTGCGAGGTATAAACATACGGGTCCCCAAACCAAGGTTGTGCCAAAAAACGGAATCAGAGCAAAGACGGTGGTCATCGCGGTAAGCATGACGAGCGATGGCATGCCAGCAAAGTAGTATCCAACGCCCGCGGTCAGCCCCTGTGCGATCGCCGACAGGATAGTTGCTAGAACGATCGCTCGCGACGTGCGATCGAATTCGGCCAACAACTCCATTTCATAACGATCATCGAGCGGACTCAAATTCATCAGTGCCTGAACCATCCCTGGCCCATCGCATAGGAAGAAGTAGAGGGACAGAGTCAAGATGGAAAAGCCGACAATCAGCTTGATGAGAAATGCCGCAGAGTCGCCGCCGAACGAGATCAATTTAGGACGCAGATACGAAACCGCGTTTTGAATAAGTTCGCGAACTTGCTCCGTCGATGGGTTGGCGAGATCCTTCAGGAAGCCTAGGACTTTTCCACCCAGGATGGTTTCTCGAACTTCTTGCCAAGTGCGAACCAATTGCCATGCGGTCTCTTCCAGCTTCGCGAGATTACCCTCGTCGGAGTAGGTCAGATCGCTCAATGTACGATCCATTTTGGCCGACGACAGCTGCGCATTGAACCCGAGCTCGAGAAACGAGGCGCGTGCTTCATTGAGCCATTGCATCTGAGTCCCGCTCAAGCCATCGATGTTGGTTGCGCCGAGTTTCCATCGTTCCTTTTCGCTTGCTAAATCAGCCAATGCGTCCGGATCATCCATCACATTCCCAAGCCGCTGACCCAAGCTTTTCAGGTTCTCGATATCCCGTTCGATGACTTCGCGGATTTTTTGCTCCAAGGAATCCGGCAGACGAGTTCCTTTGCCCTTGCCTGATACTTGCTCTATCCGCTCGATGACTTTATCGCCGGCGAATTCCCCCAATTGCTTCGAGATCGATGCCAATTGATTGCGGATCTCGAGAACGTCGCCTGCCAATCGCCCCTTCGAATCCGTGACGACCGTGTAGGAACTCGCTCCCGCGACCTGCTCTTGGATATCCTGGACCTTGGCCTGAACCGATTGCAGCGTCTGGGCACATGGAGATTCCAGATTCACGTAGTTGTTGGTCCTCAGTTTGGCGAGCCCGACTTTGATGCTCGACTCGTTGAAGTTATCGATCAGCTTGGCCCCCTGAACCGCAGCCAGCCCGAGGACAAAAATCGTGGGCAGGAGAACAATCAGGACAATCAAGCACGTCGTGATACTCGCCGCAACGTGTTCGCGATCCTTTACCTTGGAGAGAACCCAGCGATGAAGGGGTCGAAAGACAACCACCAGGACGACCGCCATGAATACCGGGACGAAAAACCCGATCATGACCCGGTAAAACAACACGCCGACTACAATTAGGATGGCAAAAAGAATCGCAAACGAGATATAGCGAGCCATAGCGGTTGATCACTGGGGAATTTGTACTACCTTTGAATTCTGCAACTTCGGACTGGCGGGATTCTATCACGGGCCCCCTTATCGTGCACGATCGACTCGACGCTTCCTCGCTCCAACCGGCTGAACTTGCATCGGGCGAACTTGCATCGATGCGTCGCAAGCGGTCTTGGCTGCGTTGGGGGATTCAAGCGATCATGCTCGCTGTTGTCGCGGGTTTTATCACTCTAGCGGTCAAGCATGGAACCGATCAGCTTCGATCATCCCCGGATGCACTCGCATGGGATCGGATTCGATGGCCCCAGTTGTTTCTTGGAATCCTGCTGGCAGCATCAGCCATATTTCCTGCCGGAATCGCATGGCTTCAAACATTGAGAGATTTTCGCTGCAAAGTGCCAATCCTACATGGGTTCTATGCCTACTTCCTCGGACATCTCGGAAAATATGTTCCAGGCAAAGCCATGGCGATTGTCCTGAGAGTCGGATATCTGCATCGTCTCGAAGTCCCGGTGCGCCCGACGATCCTCAGTGTCTTTATCGAGACGCTCACCAGCCTCGCTTCAGGATCCATTCTGGGAGCACTGATGCTGCAAACTATGCCCGTCCCGTTCTGGCTTAAAGGATGCGCTCTGGCTTGTATACCGCTGGCTGCCGGGACTCTGATCCCAAATACCTTTCGATGGCTGATCGCTCGGATATCGCGAAGTCGACTCGGAGCGATGCCCGAACATGTCGCCCAGGCGATCGGTTGGAAGCTGATGCTGCGATGCGCCTCGTGGAGCATGTTGGGTTGGCTACTGCATGGAACCGCCGCCTGGATGCTCCTGACAGCAATCTATTCCGATGGCGATTTGGCGAATACCCAAGCATGGTCGGCCTGCGTGGCGAGCAATTCTCTAGCCGCCTTGGCCGGTTTTGTATCGATGCTTCCCGGAGGAGCCGGCGTGCGCGAAATGGTTGCAACCTGGGGAACAACAACCCTCGTTCCTATGCCTGTGGCACTCGCCTCCGCAGTCGTCACTCGCCTCGCAGTCATCGTAGCCGAACTACTCATCCTCGGACTGCTTGCATTATGGGTCTGGATCATCCCGGGGTTTATTTCGGGTAAGTCCAAGAAGCGAATTACCTCGGTGTGAAGTTAAGCAATGCAGCGAGCGGACTTCAACAAGCGGAGAACCCCACCGTTGCTATTAACGATTACGAACGAGGAACCTGAAAGCGAGGAGGTCTTGCACCCCCCGAAAGGCTACTGGGTAAATTTGACGATTGCTCACTCGTGGAGGAGCCAAGAGGTGAGAATCCCGCATTCGATAAGTCGGCAGGAGAGACCGGATTTCCATCGGAGGTCGAAATCGCAGCAGGCATCAGTTCGCGGATCTTGTGACTAAGGATCGCGGCATCAAACCAGTTAAAGGACAGCTCGGGATCCGCTGCATAACGACCTAGCAATCGCAGCAACTCAGTCCGCCGTGTCGGATCGAAAACAAAAATGTACTGCTCTTCACCGCGCACCAGCGCGAGGACATTGACTTCGCCGCTCATGTAATCCGTTCCGTGCCGAGAATCCGTTCGCAGTTGCAAGGTGCCTGACTGCAACTAGCGTTCGTATCGACCGATCGGCCATCTCAGGATCAAACGACTTTCAAGTTGTCCTCCGCGTGCGGCGAGCGTTTCAACGACATGACGATGGCAACAAAAACGTATAAAGTCTTCACTGCGTTGAAGATACGCTTGCCAGCCTCCAAAGCGCACATCGTCACGAAAGTAAAAGTACTCCTCAAGTGATTCTGTGAAATCTTCGTCACTACCGTTATAAGCCTTCATGTAAGAGATCACCGGCTCGTATTGAGCTATCAATGCAGGCCTTTGGGTACGAGGTCCCGCAGGGATAAATCCTTCAGGATCAGGCCATTGTGCTGGCAATCCACTTGCTGTGGATTCCTCATCGGATGCATTCTCTGGCATCGCATCCACGATCTCTTCGGTCGTAAGTTCAGTCGTGAGTTCGGTCGTTGTATCGGACTTGTCGATCGCGGATCCTGGTCCCTTTAACGGTATGGGTAGTGGCTCTCCAGAATCAGTTGCGATCTGATCTTGCGTGGATAGGAATGCCGTCATTCGAATCGGTTCGGATGCTTCTTCTTCTGGCTCTTCGCTATCGGAGGTTGCCTCGGTTTCGATGGCTTGCTGCAGATCGGGTGACTGCGTTTTGAGTTGCTCACGAGCCAACGCTCGTTCTGCTTCCAAACGAATCCATTGCGGTATCTTCTTTTCCTCTTTGGTTCCCCATGGCAAACCGTAGCCTGCTGGAATTGGATGGAAACCTGGATTGGCAGCGTACCAATTCACTTTGAGGGCCAGTCGTGGAGGATAATACGGCGTGTAGTCGGTCACTGCACCCTGCAAGACGGCATCGACTCCTAGATACTGTGCGAAACGTTGAAAATCATCGGAGCTAGTGGCAGGACGTTGGAGCACGTTGGATTCAAAGGCCATCCATTGATTTTCGACTACGCCCGTTGGCAATACTTCGAAGCCAGAGATTCCTTGCAATTCTGCATAGTAGGCGGCGGTAATCCGCGCGCCGCTCAACGTCGGCTCTTGGCTTTGATTGCGAAAAGGCAGGATCGCAATCCGTGTCAATTGAGGAAATGGATTGTGATACTGGGGCTTGCTTCGAATGTCCGGAAAGAGCGTGCAGCCGGTCAAGGTCAATGAGAGACAGCAAGCTATCATCCAAACGATGCTTCGCGACGCGGATGACAGAGCTTTTGGATCGGTAAGCGATCGAGCGAACGACATGGACGGGGGATTCCGTTGGCACAAACGTAAATCGGAGCGTTCCACCATCAAAACATCAATGGCATCGCGCAACCGCGGTTCCCCCCTGCGGCACATCCTGTTTATCGTCCCTACATACACAGCAGATGAGTCAAATTAGAACGATGGCGTAAGGAATTCCGGCAAAACCACCTGGCCTCAGTCGATTTGCCAAATGCCATCTATCGGCGAATCGTTTGTTCGTTGAGCTTAGCCTGCACGGGAGGTTGGGCGAGATCCATCAATTTGCGTTCAGCGGACGAGGGATCGGCAGCCTTCGAATCGGCGAGCTCGGACTCGGGCTGATCGTTTCCGGAAAAGAGCTGACTTGCGAAAACGTGCTGCGTTCGATGATCGATCCCATTGCGAGTATCGTCGGCAACGGCATCGTCGGCTCGCAATTGCGATAACCCGATACGTTTGCCAGCAAAGCGGGTTCCTCGATAGATCGAGCCGTACTGGATGGGTCCGACCCCAAGAATCCAGGTATCGCGAGCATTGCTTCCCGCTTGAGCCACTCCCGATTGCCACAACGGCTCGCGGGTTTCGCGGTCGTAGGCAAAGACGGCGATCTTTGCCGCAGCGCTTTTGACTTCCCGCTTGGCTACGGACAATTCGGGAATCATGGGTATGGGAGGGGAATTCGGTACAAAGAGCGATGCGGAACTCAACACATTGGTAGCAGGCAGACCATAGGTGACATTGTGACCGTCGGTTCCGAGAGCTCCGCATCGAGCCTCGCAGATGATCTCGGCATTGTCCTTCGTATCCACCAGCATGCAACCGGCCGCTGTCAATTGCTGACGCAATGCGCTGACCACGTAGTCCGATGTCACCAGGTTGGCATTCATCGGCACACCAGGAATCGGTTTTCCTGCAGGTGCGATGTACTGGGTATCCAGAAAGACCTTGTATCCTGAGAGAGGTCGAAAATCCATTTTGGATACCGTGGAATCGACCGCATCGGACATGAGCAACTGCTCGGTCGCAGTCACCGATTTGGTGGTGCCGCAGCCCGGCAGGAAGCTGACGATCGCGATTGCGACCAACAGGAGTATCCAGGTGATTCGTTCGATGCGTTGCATAGTCAATCGGCTAACGAGCGATCGCATACCCTTCCCGCGCCAAGGCTTGGAGCAATGCGGGACTGGGATCCTGAATCTTCATTTCACGTTGGCTGCCATCGCCATCGCGGACAATCAATGTGATCGACTTGGAAGGATTGCTGTTCGAACGATTGTTGTTTGAACGATCAGCCATGGAGCTTTGTGGAATTGTCGGGGCAGGTTGCAGAAGGGATTCGAGTCCGAGGTTTGCAACTTGTTCGTGAATGACTTCCAGTCCAGCATAGAGTCCTTCGTCCAGTTCTTGATCAGCGGCAAAGCAGATACCGATCAATTCCCCAGCTTGAGTGAACAATCCACCTCCGCTTCGCCCCTGAACCGGCGAGCCTGCAACTTCAATATTCGGTGCACCAAGATATCGATTGAGCTTGGTAACTCGCGAGTTTCTTCGCGATGGATCGTTGCCGTGATCACACCCGATACTAAAGACGTAGTCCCCTTCGGCAAGTCTCTTTCTGGTCGCGATCGGAGCGCAAGCGACAGGGCGTCCGGGTCGGAATGCGATCAGCCCGATGTCTTTATCCCCCGCTTCGTAATGGACCAAGTTTGCTGGATAGGCAATCGCTTGGCCACCATCAAATAGTTCGACCGTAATGCTTGGGTGGGGACCTACACCTCGGAACAGATGTCCGCAGGTGATGATCAAGGCATCTTCTTGATGCGTGTGAATGATGGTTCCGGTTCCAAACGCTTGAGTGTTGGGTTCTTCGACTCGAATCCGGACGGTTGCAAGGCGAGCTATGTCAGCGGCATCGGCAGAGTCAGCCCTGGGGCTGGCGGGCTCAGGTTCGAATTTTATCGGTTGCGAATCGGATCGCTTAGCGATCGGTTGTAGCGAAAACGAAGCAGCAGTTGGTACGATACCTGGGTTAGGTGGGACTGCTGCCGTTGAGGCAGTATTGTTGCTGGCAATGCGGCTCGACGCCGCCATCATGCGACGTTGCAACTCATCAAACGATACGGGGCCGAGGATGCGATCGACTTCCCGGCCATCTCGAACCAGCAGGGTAGTCGGTGTGGAATGGATGCGCCATCGCTGGGTGGTGAATGGGTCTTCGCTGACTTCGATTCTCCGAGCGGCCCAACCATAGCGCAATGATTCATCCACCGTTTGATCCATAGCCTGGCAATTGGGGCATCCCGAACGCACGAACTCCAAAGCAACGCAGTCACCTACGACTTGGGCCCAGGCGTTCTGCAACGAACTACCAGCAAACAGACAGAGACATAGGATACGCAACCCCAACATATGGATACTCCATTATCCTTCGAGCATGATCCTTTGAGCGGGCTCGCCATCCCTTCCGTGGGAGGCTATTTGGGCCGTGGGAGCCTGTTTGGGCCGTGGGAGGCTGTTTGGGCCTTGGGAGGCTGTTTGGGAGTTTCTCGATTGCTCGAATCCGGCACAAGATCAGTCCGGATCGGTTTCCTTTGCTAGCATCACATCGACTGCGACTTCAAGCGATGCGAATCCACCCCCGACGTACACACCTTGAACGGGGGCGACATCGGCGTAATCCCGTCCCCAAGCGACGGTGAGATGCTCCCAACCGGGAATCATGTTGTTGGTGGGATCGAGATCGAGCCAGCCGGCGGGGCCTACATAGGCGCTGACCCAGGCGTGGGAGGCATCGGCGCCGACCAATTTTTCTTTGCCGGGGGCTGGGCGAGTCAAGAGGTATCCGCTGACATAGCGAGCGGGGATTCCGATGCTTCGCAGGGAACAGATCAACACATGGGCGAAATCCTGGCAGACCCCGCGCCGCTTGTCGAGGACTTCGAGAGGGCTGGTTGCAACATGAGTCGAATCCGGATCGTACTTAAAGTCGCTATGGACTTCCTTCATGAGGTGCACACACGCTTCGACGGTGTCCATCGACGGATCGATCTTGGATCGAGCGTAAATTTCGAATTGCGGCGATCGAATCCCGTAACGCGAATCGAACAAAAATTCGCTGGCAGCTAGTTGGTCGATATCGCGCATGCTGTCCATCGATTCGGCAAGGGTCGTCCACGGCATCCCGGACGAGGTAGGCGGCTTGCTCTTGTGGCGAGCAATTCGGCATCGCGAAGTGATGGTCAGCTCCGGATGGATCTGCTCGATGCTAAAGAATTCGACATGATTTCCGAAGGTGTCGATCCATGCATGGCGACAGGCGGGAGCGGGCTCGATCGCGATCCAACTGCTTTGAAGGGTTTGCTCCGGAAGATCTCGCGGCTTCAGGTGAAGCTGATTGTGGCACAGGGAGCTTTCGTGGGTGTAGACATAATGCGTGCGGTGAACAACGCGATAATGCCGTGCATCCTCATCCATGACCACAAAGTATTCCTCTCGCGGCGAGCCTGAGTGGCAAATGCGTGCGTCCGCGATAAAATCACGCCGCACAAACTTCGAAAACAACAACATCATCATCAGGAAGTCGCACCTATGCAAGCCGTCGAAGAGAGCATCTATGATCACCCGACCTATTACGATTTGATTTTCGGGAGCGACTGGGTTGCGGAATACAAGTTTCTCAGCGCCGCCTTCGACAAACACGTGCGTCGCAAGACCAAGCGTTTACTGGAACCCGCCTGCGGAACCGGGCGGCTTCTCTATCGCATGAACAAAGCCGGATATCACTGCGAAGGGCTCGACCTCAATCCCAAGGCCGTCGCTTTCTGCAATCAGCGCCTGCGTCGACACGGCTATTCGGATCTGGCATGGGTGGCCGACATGTGCCGCTTCGAAGTCGCTCGCCCGTTTGATGCCGCATTCAACACGATCAACTCCTTTCGGCATTTGACCACCGAAGCGATGGCGGCTAATCATTTGCGAGCCATGGCAGCCGCGATTCGGAGCGGTGGGATCTACGCCCTCGGTTTTCACCTGACTCCTACCGTTGGTCCGACCACCGACGAAGAGAGCTGGACCGCTCGGCGCGGGCACTTGCAAGTCAACACACGTATGTGGCCTCGCGATAAAGACCCCAAGAAACGGATCGAGCGATTCAATATTCAATTCGACATCCACAAGCCGACGGAATCTTTTCGCATCGATGATTGCCTGGTGTTGCGAAGCTATACCTATCGGCAATTCGAAGCGCTCATCCGCAAAGTACCCGAGTGGTCGATCGAAGCGGCTTACGATTTCAGTTACGAAATCGACGAACCGATCGAGATCGACGAATCGACCGAAGACATTGTCTACATCCTCAAACGCCAGTAATCGCCAAACGCATATCGCCACACAGCGGCTCTTAAGAACAATCGCGACCGTCAATAGCGCAAGCCGCTCTATTTCTTGCCGAGCCTTCGTTTGTTTTCAAAGAACTCGGTCAGTACGCGACTGCAGGGTCCAGCGAGCACTCCGCCGACGACATCGCAGCGGTGATTGAGTCGCGAATCGTTGAGCATGCGATACAGGGACTCGACCGCACCCGCTTTCGGATCGATCGCACCGTAGACGACTCGTGGAATGCGAGCTTGCAAAATCGCCCCTGCACACATCGGGCACGGTTCGAGCGTGACATACAATTCGCAATCGAGCAATCGCCAAGACTTCAATTGCGACGCAGCTTGAGTGATGGCGATCATCTCAGCGTGGGCGGTGGGATCAGCCAGTTGCTCGCGCTGGTTGTACGCGCTGGCAATGATGCGTCCCCGGTGAACGATGATCGCTCCGACCGGAACTTCATCCTCGACAGCAGCTTGCTCCGCCAACGACAATGCGCAGCGCATCCAATGCTCATCGCCGATCGGCATCCAGTAATCCCCGTCTCCTTCGTCCAGGTATTGCTCGTCGATCATGGTTTGCGTGTCGCTCGCCAGGCATCGATGCGAGACTGTCGCAGCTCCTTTTCGTCAGCCGGTAGCAGAATCGTGTTCGGGTTGTACCCTCGAGGCTCCTGGGTGCGGAGTTCAGGAAAATAATTCCGATACTCCATTCCGGTGATACGCATGCATGCTAGGAGCGCGGCGTCTCGGACTTCCAGTGTCCGCTGACTGTTTCCTTCGGGGCGCGGTTGCGGTGGCTGACCGGGCTGCTCCATTAATCCACCCGGCAATCCACCTTGCAACCCACCCGGGAAACCGAGCGCGGTCAATTCGACGCAAACGTCAGCGCAATCCAGCCATGCTTCGAGAATCGGAAGGTCCTCTTCCTGCCCGAAACGAAACATCATCTGCAGGCCGATCAGAACATCCTCAGGATCCGCACGTTCCAGTCCTTGCCGTTCCTGGAGCATTTTTCGAGCGACGCGACGGAGCGATGTGAGCTCCGATTCCACCATGATCAGCATCGCTCGGGTCAAGTCGCTACCTGATTGCAACGACAACGCCCATCGTTCGACCAAAACCTCCATCGGTCGCTTCGCCTGCGGATCGCGAAGCATTTGGTTGTAGGGATAGCGTCCTAGGATTCGCAAGGCCGAGGATGCCATGCGTTGATCGCCGTGAGCATCCATCGCGCACAGACAGTACAGGAGAGCCAGACCGTCGACCTCGTCCCCATCGCCGAGTTGGATCATCGAATCCTGAATCGATCGGGATACCACTGCGGATGCATCGAAGGCCTGCTGGCTCGATTCGAGCGGTTTTTCGACCAACTCCGGGTAGCGATCAAAGAGTTCTAGAAACAGCCGTTTGGAGCTTCGGTTGGCACCTGCCACCTCGGAAAATGTTTTCCAGCCTTCCAGTTCATGGGTTTGGCTCATATCCGGATCGCGGAGAAAGATTCGGATGATGTTCTGCTGACGCTCGTGTTTGAGCTTGGCAACGACCCCCGAGAGCCGGACTTTGACTTCCGGATCGGTGGCCATCGCGAGCTGATCGACCAGGAGCCCCAGTTGATCTGCGGTCAGTCCGTTGAGTTGACGCGTGGCGGAATCGCGCACCGCAAACTCGCCGCTGCTCAGGTCCGCGATCCAGGCCAGGATCGTTTCGCGCGTCGGATCTTCCGAGCGCGTAGGCGCGAAGTCTGCGAGCCAAAGGAGGCACGCGCAGCATGCGGTTCGAAGAAATCGTTTTCCGGCCATGAACTGGATCGTTTGAGGAAAATGGATCGTCTCTGACGATAGCAACGGCCCTATTCTATCGCGATTGTTCCCATCGACGAGCGAAAACCGAGCCAAAATACTTGCTGACCAGGACTACCCCAGTTAGACTTCAAGAGTCAGGGATTTGCGGCCGATTGCAGCCTCACTGCTAAAGAGCCTCTCGCATTTCGTGGGATCTCCAGCGACACAGCTTTCTCAAAATCATCGATCGAGAAAGCCGATTTGCTTGTCGCAAATGTCTGATTGCTTCCATTCATTCCTGCGCGAATTGCCTACCATGCACGACAGTATTACCGTGGATTCAAAGCCTGCTCCAACCCCCAATCAGTCATCATCGCAGCAACCGCATCGTGCGGGACCGAGCACGGTCAGCGTTCACGCAGGCGAGGCGCGCCAAAAGCCGAACGATGCAATCACCGATTCGATTTGTTGCAGCAGCACCTACACCTTCGATTCGACGCAGAGCATCCTCGACTACATCCACGAAAAACAGGATCGCGAGGAATATGGTCGCTACGGTAACCCCAACGAGAAAGTGGTCGAGCGCAAACTGGCGGCCCTCGACGGAGCCGAGGATGCGATCCTTTATTCCAGCGGTATGGCGGCTATCGTCGGCCTGCTCATGACGAAACTCAACGCCGGCGATGAAATCGTATTCTTCGATGAATGCTACCATCGGAGCCGTGAGTTCTGCTTTAAGCATCTGTCACGTTTCGGCGTCGTGACCCATCAAGTCAAAACCGGCGACTTCGATGCGATGAACGCGGCGATCAACGATCGGACCAAAATGATCGTCAGCGAATCCCCGACCAATCCCCACTTGACCGTTGTCGATCTTGAGCAATTTGTTGCCTTGGGGAAGGAACGTGGCGTAGAGACTCTCATCGATGCGACATTGGCTTCTCCTTTCAACATTCAGCCTCTTGAATACGGAGTCGATTACGTTTGGCATTCGGCGACGAAGTACTTGGGTGGTCACAACGATTTGCTGGCGGGAGTGATTTCTGGTTCCAAGGAGAAACTCGAGCCGGTCCGTAAACTGCGAGGCATCTTGGGGTGCATCAATGCGCCGCACAACATGTATTTGCTTGAGCGGGGCTTGAAGACATTTGCTCTTCGGATGCAGCGGCATAATGAGAACGGGCAGCGTGTGGCAGAGTTCCTGGCATCGCATCCGCGGGTCGAACATGTTTATTATCCGGGTCTTCCATCGCATCCTACGCATGCAATTGCGAAGCGGACGATGAAGGGATTCGGCGGCCTGATCACTTTCCTCGTGCGCGATGCCGATTGGAGACAAACCGGATCGATCATCGAT
>JBILVV010000351.1:0-5405 GCA_044370255.1 Pirellula sp. | reverse complement strand
TCGCCCGGCGACTTGCAAACCGGGCATGTACCCTTCACAAAACGATCGGCCAAGAACGTACCAGCGACGGGATCGAACAATTGCTCGACGGCGGCTTCGCGAATAAGCCCTTTGTCTCGCAGTTTGCTCCAGACTTCCTTGCAAAGCTCAAAGTTTTCCGGTGCATTGGTGCTACCGTAATGATCGAACGCGATATCAAAACCGGCGAAGTCTCTCTCGTGCGCCGCCTGCATATCGGCGATCAACTCCGTCTCCGATCGCCCTTCCTGACGGGCGCGGATCATGATCGCTGTGCCATGGGTGTCGTCGGCGCAAATAAAGACACAGCATCGTCCCCGCAGCTTCTGAAACCGAACGAAGATATCGGTTTGGATGTACTCCACCAAATGGCCCAAATGAATATGGCCATTGGCGTACGGCAGAGCAGCCGTGACGAGCATGCGTTTTGACGTCATGAAGTTCCTGGTCGTTTGTGTCTGAGATCACCGATGGCTCGTGCCGGTTCGATCCATGCGAATTCCAGGGTTACAGCCCAGCGGCCAACAAGTCACCGGCGACTAAGTTTACGGTTGATCGCAACTTTCGGTAGTCCTGTCCGGGTTCGCGACTTTTTGTACGAAAACTTTACCAATCACAGGGAATCGACGTGTAGGCGATCGCGCCATCACGCCACGACTGAAAGATATATTCCGCCCGAGGAAGTTCGCTTTCGACCCGCGCAAGCCATGAAGGAAGCGTTCCTCGGTTCAGATGAACCGTGCAGGCAGTGGCTAGGGCGTCGGCATCCGATGCACTGGCCGTGATGACGGTGGCCATGCTGGATTGCTCCAGACCTCGCCTCTGCAAGGGATCCACAATGTGGCTCGTACGCCGGTCGTTGCTCTCAGAAGTTCCACTGCTTGGAGAAGCATGATCACGGTATCGCTGGAATTGATCGCCACTGGTCGCAATCCCACAACGCGACAACCGAAGACGCTTGAGCTCGCGCTGGGGATCCGTCAAGTCACCTACCGACACCGGCCAGCCTACCCGAGAGTCGGTTGGATCTTTAGAAGGTATACCTTCGCCGATCAGCATATTTCCGGAAGCATTGATCAGGAATGGATCGATCCCGATTGCCCGCAGTTGTTCTCCGATTCGGTCGACGACAAAACCTTTTCCGATCGCGCCAAAGTCCAATATCACACCGGGGCGTTGCAGTCGAACTCGCCGTTCGTTTCGATCCAACTCGACATGCTCCCAACCGCAACAAGCTCGCGCTTCTTGCCAAGCGCTCTCGGGAAACTCCTTGCGAGACCGACGCATGCGTGTCAGCGCTCCGAGCGCGGCATCAAACGCACCCTCACTCAAGCGATGCCAACGATCGCATTCGAGCAACATCCTCCATAATGATTCCGAAACAGACACCCATGAGCCCGTCGATGCATCGCGACAAAACTGCATGCACTCGCTGTCTTGTTGATAGTCGCTCAAAACATCGACCCACGCATCCGCGCACGATTGAGCTACCTCTGCAACGGCCTGTTCGTTTCCGCTTCTGCCGCCGATCCAGCGGATTTCGATCAACGAACCCATCGATGGAATGGAGATCCGGTATCCGGAGTCCTCTTCCGATTTGGCATACGAAAATCGTTCAGGCGACCATATTCCTGAAAACGCTCCCACGCATCCAAGCGATGCGATTCCCCGGAGCGATATCCCCCGAATCGCCTGTCGGCGCGAAATCAATGTGGATGCTTCTTGTGTATTTGACATGCTGAGGGATATACGTTTGCGAGGGGCTGCTGTTTTCCCGTTCCCGATCCAACAAACATAGAATTCTTCGGAAAACTCGATTATCTTGGAAAGCGTCTTTAGAAGATAGTCCTCAAACCACCCGCATCATCGGCCATTATGCCTCAAACTTGCTCCGAGTCGGTTGAACGTCCCTCTGTGGGAGTGGGGAACCCAAGTGTGAGAAACCCGCGAGGAAGGATCCGGTGGCGCTGCTGCGTCTTGATGCTTGCGATACTCGTCTTGCTCAAGCCGATACTGTGTTGCGCGATCGGGAGTGCTCAGGAACCGAACCCGGGCGAGATACCCTCGTCGAAAATCTTCGATGGCTCTCCCACGGTTCCTGGCCAAGTTCCGACTCCTACCCCGGGCGAAGGAACACCGCCGGATCCTAACTCCGATCCGAGTGCTATGAAGAAAGCGGAGGGATCCGAAAAGGTTCCTGAGATTCCAACGGTGAAGCGACCCACCAATCCCGATGAGCCGCCGGATAAGCGAGAGTTCGATGTTCGCCCCGACGAAGACGGGATGGTTCAATTCCAGTTCCGCAATCAAGCGTGGCCCGACATTTTGAAATGGCTTGCCGAAGTATCCAACATGACGTTGGACTGGCAGGAGTTGCCAGCGGATTTTTTGAATATCTCAACCCGTCGCAAACATACTCTCGAAGAGACCCGCGATTTGATCAATCGCCACCTGCTCGCTCGAGGTTTTACGATGCTTGAGTTCGAGAGCACGATCCTGGTCACTAAGACGAAAGGAATCAATGTATCCCTTGTACCCAAGGTCGACACGACACGACTCACCGGACTTCCTCCGAATCGATTTGTTCGCATCTCTATTCCTCTACGGTCACTCATCGCATCCGAGGTGCTCGATGAGTTGAAAGTTCTGATCAGTAGCAACGGTTCGTTGAGCGCCTTGTCGTCCACGAATCGCTTAGAAGCCATGGACTCCGCGAGCAATTTGATGGAACTGCTCTATGTGCTGCAGGATGAGCAGTCTGCCGAGGCCCTCGATAATCTTGCTCGCGAGTTTGAATTGCAGTACGTGCGCGCATCGGATGCTCGCGATCAACTGATGAATTTTCTTAAGCTAGAAACCAAATCTCCGAAGCCTGCGGCTATGCCGGAAGATATGGATCCGATACAGCAGCAAATGTTGATGCAACAACAGCAACAGCAACAGCAGATGATGCAGCAACAGCAAGCCCAGCAGGCGGAGCAACAAATCGGTAAACCTAAAAAGGAAAAGCAACCCGTCCTCCTGGTCGCCAACGTTCGACGCAACAGCTTGATCGTCCACGCGCCCGCAGACCAGATGGCAATCATCGCGACATTCGTCAAACGAATCGATGTCCCAGGCACCTCGGAGAATCTGAATGTTCTCAATACGCGTATGAAGGTCTATCGCCTCGCCGCGTTAGATCCGAAGAAACTGGTTGCGTCTCTGCTGGCACTCGATGCCCTGGAGCCCACGACGAAACTCGAGATCGACGAGAAGAACAAGGCGATCATCGCGTATGCATCGCTTTCGGACCAATTGGTCATTCAGCAAACGATTCAGCGTTTGGATGGATCAGCTCGCGAGTTCGATGTCATTCAGCTTCGTCGCCTTCGAGCCGAAGATGTCGCAGGCACTGTCCGAACGCTTTTGGGTATCGACAAAGACAAGAAGGAATCCCCTCAGCGGCGCAACTATTTCTTCTACGACCCGTTGCAAATGAATAACAAGAAGGAGACTCAGGAAGATCAACTGCGCGTCGGCGCTAATGTTCAGAATAATCAACTGTTGATTTGGGCCAACGAAATGGAGCGAGAGGAAATTCACAAGCTGTTGGCCAAGCTTGGGGAAACGCCGACTCGTCCTCAAGACCGAAGTCGCACCCGAGTGATCGACGCGAACCGATCTCGAGACACCCTGGATTATCTGAGGAAACTGGAAGGTATTTGGAATCGCGAGTCGAGCAACCCATTGATTCTGCCCGATGAGTCCTCGTTCGACCCGGCCGATAACGGCAGTCCGCTCAGGGATCAGGATGACCAGGACGTGCCCAAACCGCTTCCGCCAGGGGCGGCGTTGCCTAATGACGTTTCCGCGAAGATGCAGCACAATGCATCGAGCGATTCGAGGACTTTCGTTCGCGCGATCTACACCCAAGACAGCAGTGATGGAAAGACGAAAAGTGCGGACAATCCCATTCGTATTCGAATGGATGCCGATGGGAACATCGTCTTGGAGAGCGAAGATCTTGAGGCGCTCGATCGGCTCGAACAAATGATGCTCGACCGGGCCCCTCCATCGCGGAAGCATGTGGTGTTCTCGATCCGTCATGCGAGACCCAGTTGGATCAAACTGAATCTCGAAGACTACTTCAAGGAAGACAAAAAAGAAAAGCAAAATGATGGCCGCGATATGTTCTTCAGCTATATCTTCGACCTGGAACCGCCAGAGAAAGAGGATGACAGCCCGCAATTGGGCCGGCGCCGGAAACTCCGGTTCATCTCTGACAACGATACCAAATCACTCGTGGTCATCGGTGCCGACTCGGGGCAACGGGAAACGATTACTCGGTTGATCAAACTGTGGGATGTCCCTCCGGCTGAAGATAAACGCACGCTCCGATACACCAATATCGTCAAGGTGGAACACTCCAAGGCCGACTCTATTGTAGAAGCCATCAAGGATGCGTTTCGGGACCTGCTCAGTTCCAACGACAAGGCGATCGAGAGACCGAGTCCCGATGCGAACAAGGAAAAGAAGCGAGAGGATTCCGATGGAGATGTAGCCGCGGGTGGCGGAATGAGCTTCACATTCTCCGGTCGACTTTCGCTGGGGGTTGATCGCGTGACCAACTCCATCATTGTTTCCGCTAAGGGAGAGGATCTGTTGGATCTGGTCACCAAGTTGATTGCGGATCTCGATGAAGCTGCCATGCCGAACGGGATGGTGCAGAGCATTCAACTCAATGGCGCCAATCCCAAGGCGATCGAAAAGGCACTGAAGAATATTATTCGGAACGAGCAAAAGCAGTCGAAAGACAATCGACTGCAAGGGCAGGATCAGAGCAACCCGAATCCGAACTATCCGAACGCTACGATCTCACCTTACAGCGGACGCGTTATGCAGAATGACTCGGAAGGCGAGAGCGACCGATAACAAACGCTTTCGTGGTGGCTCGCTTGCGTAGGTTCTAAATGAGAATAGCGTTTCCGTCGGAGCCTCCCTCCTCCCACTGGCGACGCACTTCACGCAAACCATAAGCGCACAGATCGAATTGTTCGCTGAGGCGATGGAGCAGTTCCGAGGGTACTTCGTCATTCTCCTCGTCTTCGATCTCGCTGGCGATTTCGTAGGCGAGTTTCCCCTGCTGGCAGTAGCTGACGAATTGATCGCTTTTGGTCGAACCTTGCAGGCTTCGCAGGGACTCCGGATACAGTCCGGTCCAGAAGAGAGTGAAGTCGCCGATATGTCGATGCACTTCGCGTCGAGCCAAGCCGATTCGTTGCTGGGCTTCGGTCATCATGGTGACCACCTCGGTTGCGGGGCGGCCATTGAGTTTGCGAATCCGCAACATCGCATCGGTTTTGGTGAATCGAACCAAAAGTTGGCTGATGTATTGAACCAGTTGC
>JBILVV010000350.1:0-5424 GCA_044370255.1 Pirellula sp. | reverse complement strand
CATTCCAAATGCGAACTTCCCCCCAGTCGTTGCTGAGGTTCCCAATCGCGGTCGCGATGGTGCCGTTGTCTGGATGGATGGCCAGAGCGGTGATGCGGTGGGCTTTTAATTCGATCAATGGCCCGAGTGCGCATCCATTTGCTGCATAGAACAACTGCACGTTGGACTTGGTCGATTCTCGAATCACTCGAGCGATGACATTGCCATCGGGAGACGATACCTCGACGACCTTTTTCGATTCCCCTTCGCGATGAGCCTCATGGCGAAACTGGATCGTCGGGGGATCGTCAAAGTCAGCAGCTACGCCGATGGAATCTCCCGGGAATAGGTTGCTCAGAATGACGATTGCGACAGCTGTTAGGAGAATTGGTTTCATCCGAGCACACTTCAACTGGTTGGGTGTTAGCAGAGTGAATCCATTTCAATTTACAGAACGAGCGTTCGTCCCGTAATAGCTGGTCGGCTGAGTTGGCGGCTTCGTTGGTATTCATCTTCGGCCAACCCCACCTGCCAAGGATCCGGACCAACCCATGTTGTTTCGCGTCCCTCGATGCGAATCGAACCAGCCTCCAGATCGAAGATGACGGTAGCCCAAAGTGGATCGGTATAGGGGCATGTGTTCGCGAGCGACGGGTGATTAGCCTGCAACTCGGGTGAATAGTTGGAGTGCTTCTTGTCGACCCACACATACGAAGCGCTATTGATTTGTACGTGAGGTATTCCATCGGACTCTTTGAGATAGTCCAGATGAGCGTGCCCGGCCAACACCAGAATCACTTTTCGAAATCCGGCGTCGCGATTCGCCTGAGCCAAAACATTTCGCACTTTGGCACTGCTGCGGACATGTTTGTCGTACCCGTCGATCGGTTGGTGAATCAGGATCACTGTTGGCTGTTGGGTGTTGCCTAGGTCCGATTCGAGCCATTGCAACTGCTCATCGTTGATGTTGCAGGCGTAGCCGGGCTTTCCATCGGGATCATTTCCGTCCAAAACGACTACATGCAACCCATGAAAATCTTGGCTGTAGTATCGGCCGGGACTGCCGTAGTATTCGACGGTTTGTTCGCGGCGATATCCGCCATCGGTATCGTGATTGCCCAACGCATGAAATTTTTCACCAGTGAATTGATTCCATCGGGCAAGAAACCGATCATTTCGGCTGTGGGGAACGCAAAAATCTCCCAAGTTGACGATGCCATGAACCTTCTGTTCCTGCATCGCGGAGATGAAAGACGTGATCCGTTCAACGCCATCATGCATGACATCCTGGTGGACATCCGCGATGACGCCCATCCTCACCTTGCCGTCTCGCGGTCCGTCGGCATGCAAGCGTTGAAGCTCCGGAGCGGTAATAGCCAACGCGACAGCACTGCTCGACTGCAGAAACGTTCTTCGATCCAATCGACAGCGGTTCTCAACCTGAGCAAGACTCATTGGATCTTTCATAAGGCATGTCCCGAAAACCGAGAGTCGCAATCGTTCTTCTAATCAGTAGCAGCCGATACTGCGGATATTAGAATAACGAATCGATTTCGATCTCAGAAGGGAAACTAGCCAACTCGCTTCATCACGGTATCGAGCGTCGGCTTGATCGCCGCCGCACTTGCCTTGAGTCCTTGCAACTCACGCGGCCACAGGTCGATCTCGATACGCGATTGTGCTCCACCACGTCCGACAACCGTCGGTACACTGATCGCGACATCGCGTATGCCATAGCAAGCTCCGTCCTGAACGGTGCTCACCGGCATGATCCGCTGCTGATCCAATGCCACAGCATGGATCACATCTCGAATGGCGATTCCAACGGCGAATCCCGCGCCACCCTTCTTGGACAAGCATTCGGCCCCCGAGCCTTTGGTGCGAGTGAAGATCTTTTCAGCTAGCGTATTGTTCCAACCGGGATATTTTTCCAGCGGCAGTGATCCGATGGTCGCACTCGACCAAATCGGGACCATGCTGTCTCCATGCTCGCCCAGAATCAAACCGCGGGTTTGCGTTGGAGCAGTGTGCAACGCTTCAGCAATCAGTGAACAGAATCGGATCGTGTCAAGCTGCGTACCGAGGCCGAGCACTTGCGACACAGGCAACCCCAGCTTTGCCGCTGCGACACTCGTCAAAATATCGACCGGATTGGAGACAACCAAAACCACAGCCGATTTCTTGACACCTACCTTTTGCACTTCGGTCAGGATCCCCGCGAACAAATCGGTGTTGCGATTGATGAGATCCAGCCGCGATTCATCGGGTTTGCGTCGCAGACCGGCGGTGATGCAGATCACATCGGAATCAGGGATGTGTTCGTACGAACCCGAGGTGAAGCTCTGGTCGGCGATGCTCGGTGAACCGTGCATCAGATCGAGCGAGTGCCCCGCGGCAAGATTCGCGTTGACATCGACCAGCGTCACCTCGCGCACCACACCGCCGCACTGCAATGCGTACGCTGCACACGAACCGACCAATCCACCGCCACCGATAATGCTTACTTTCATGTGTTCTTCCCTTCAGAATGGTCTCTATGTGATTACTTGCTTTGCAGTTCGCGGATGACTTGGGCTGTGATGAGTTTGACCAGTTGCTCCATGTCCGCTCCTGCGGGTGCGGTTCCTGCGGATGCGACGGCCGCTTCAACTGCTTGCCGAAGCACCGGCGGCGCCCCGTTGCTGCTACCATTTCCGTTTGCTGATGGGGCGCTCTGTTGCGGTTTGGCGGGCATCGATGGAGGAGCGGGAAACGCGCGGCGCTGGACTCCCGACTGCTTCCAAGAGTCGCGGAAGATATCGTTCGCGCAGATATCGCAATTCTTGTACTCCTCGGTGTTTCGAGGGTCCGCCCAACCCCACTTCTGCTTCAGGGTCAACAACTCCCGTTCCTGAGTTTCATCGAAGTAACTCACGTTGCCCAGTTGTCGCGCCAACATCAAGATGCGGCAATAGGCGTCGAGGATCTCCGTCCACCAATACGCTTGTTCGACATCGACACCGTAGCTGACCGTGCCGTGGTTGGCCAGGATGATGACGTTGGTCTTGTCGACGAACGGCAGGACCGTATCGGCGAACGCTTGGCCGCCGGGAGTTTCATAGCGAGTGATCGGCACATCGCCTAGGAACACTTCCACTTCGGGAAGGACACACTGCGGAATCGGCTCACGCGCGACCGCAAATGCAGTGGCATGCGGCGGATGGCAATGGACGACGCTCTTGATGTCGGACCGCTGCTTGTAGATCTCCAAATGGAGCAATGCTTCGCTCGATCGCTTCTTGATGCCAGCGGTCTGCTTGCCCGTCATGTCGATCGTGCAGATATCCTCGGTCTTGAGAAAACCTTTGCTGTGCATGGTCGGTGTGCAAAGAACTTCGTTCTCGCCGATCCGAACGGTGATGTTGCCGTCGTTGGCTGCAGCGAATCCTTTGTTGTAAAGACGTCGCCCGATTTCGCAGATATCTTGTTTGATTTTGTGCGCGTTCATGGGTTTCTTGTAAGGAGGTGATGGAATGGATTATTGGTCAAGTAATTCGGGATGGATGTGAAGTTCATCGATCAATGCGGAGTTGTATGCATCGATCGGCTTGAGTTGAGGGCGAAAGGGTTGTGCTGCCTCGGCACCGTCGCTGACGGCGATGATAGAACCTTCGGAGGCACCGAAGTCGTCCCAAACAACTACCGAGTCAACCTCTGCAGGAGGATCACCGATCAACGTCTCGCCGATCGGTTCGGATAATTTCAACGTTCCACCCATCAACAATGGATGGACACGACTTAAGGTCACGGTTCCGATCACGCGATAGAGGTACATGTTTGATGCGCTCCTAGGATTGGGATCCAACGTGAACCAAGAACCGACGCGCGATGTTCGCGGCACCCGCGACTCCCCATCGCTTCGATGGAACGATCAACAGGTTGACAGGCACCTCGCGGAAAATCTCCGCCAGGTCGCTCCACTGCGATACCACGGCAGGGCGAAGCATGTCATCGCGAGCCGATTGCCAGAGCGCTGAGTGCGGCGCATCGACCAACGCAAGCCCGGATCGATACCCCGAACGAACAGCCACCGCGATCGCTCGTACCACCGATGCGTCATCGGCGACTCGATCTGCGACCTTGGTTTGTTTCGGACAAAGTTGCTTCGACAATCCAGGCAACCAATCGACCGCTCCCGCGATGAACAATCTTGGCAACGCGGCTACACTTGGCAACGCGGCTACACTTGGCAACGCGGCTGCACTTGGCAACGCGGCTGCGATCGATGAGTTTGAAGTCTGGGTCGCAATCTCGCCGCCGCGTGCGATTGCCATGCCTCGTTCTCGCAACCAATCCTTTGCTGCGGGGGTGACCACGGCCTTCGAGGAGACTTGGATCAAAGCCGCTCCCGATGGGATCGCTCGAAGTGCCTCGAGACCGATCACCGATTCGCGAAGCGATATGGGAGTGTATTGAGCACTCGCAGTTGAGGGTGTTGCATTTGCAGTTGCAGGTATCGACTGCGGAGCGGCCATGCTCTTGAGCACTTCGCGAACGATCCGTTCGATTTCAGAGGGATTTACGTTCACGAGATCGCCTCCTCATCATTCGAATCGGTGGGATCGATCAAACCGAGCACCGTCCATCGTATCGGACTGTTTTCAAGACCGAATAGATCCTTGACAGCCCCCCCATCGCTGGTGATCAACACTTTGTCTCCGACCCCGGCACCGAGATGATCGACGGCCAGGATCGGCGCACCGTCCCGGCCATGACCGTCGGCCAACAACGGTTGGCAGACCAACAGCTTGAGATTGCTCAAACTGCGGTGCTTGACCGTCGAAGTGGCGTTGCCGAGAACCAGTGCTTGTTGCATGACGGACTCTGTGTATTAGCGACCCAGGATGAACAGATCGTCGATCAACGAGCAACGTCGCTCGCGAGTGAACGTCAGCGGTGTGGTGACCCCTTCGCCGGTCGGACCCGCGATGGAGAACGAAAGGTAGCCTTCGCCACCCAACCCCAAGGCAGCCATGCAAGGGCCGTTCTTCACGAACAAGGTGGTATCCATCGTGCGTCCCATGATCGTCATGTTGCGAACATTGCGCGAATGGATGATGCTCGTGTGTCGGTATCCATGCTCCGCTTGCTGGGCCAAATTGACCGCTGTCTCGAAGTTCGGGCATCGAACGAACGGAACAAAAGGCATCATTTGCTCGGTCTGAACAAATGGGTGCTCCGAAGTTGTCTCGCCGAAGACCAGTTCGACGCGAGGATCGATCTTGCGACCGGCGGCTTCGGCCAGTTTCCAAGCGTCTTGACCGAGCAGCTCCTTGCGCGGGGCCCAGTGGGCGTCGGCCCCTTCGCCAACCCGTTGCAGGGCGGCTTGGGTCAGCCGATCGACCTCTGGAGCATTCAATCGGACGGCACCGGCTCTCTCCATTGCGGCCATCATCGAATCGAACA
>JBILVV010000349.1:0-5439 GCA_044370255.1 Pirellula sp. | reverse complement strand
GAAAGAATGCGGCAAGCCCGTAGTAGTTGTCCTGGGTCCAACGTTCGAAGGGGTGGTTATGACATTTCGCGCACTGCAACCGAGCCCCGAGAAAAACCTGCGAGATCGTCTCCACGCAGTCGTTGGCGTCGGCGGCCGTCCGATAGAAATTCGCTGGCGGATTGGTGAATGTGCTGCCGCTCGACGCGATCAACTGCTTCACGAAGACGTCGTAAGGCATGTTGTCCCTAATGGCATCTTCGACCCAGCGATGGTATTTGTAGACTCCTTCATTCCCGACACTCTTGCTCGTCAAGCGGAGCAGATCTCCCCACTTGAGCGCCCAGTATTTGGCATGCTCCGGTCGCTCGAGCAACGCATCGATCAACCGTTGCCGCTTGTCGGGTGATGGATCCGATAGAAAGGAGACCGTCTCATCGACGCTGGGAAGAATACCGATCACATCCAAGTAAACGCGCCGGAGAAAGACTTCATCCGAACAGAGTGGAGAGGGCTGAATCTGCATTTGTCGCAGTTTGGCATCAACCAAGCTATCGATGAGATTGTGAACGGGGGGCTCCTGCCAGACAAAACTCGCATCCTCCTCCACGAACAGGAAGGGAACCGATTCGATATGTTCCAGGAAACGCGCCATGATGACCGTCTCTCCTCGCGATAACGGTTGAACAACCCCGTCGGTCTTGACGCTTGCAACACTGGTATTGGAACTTTCGAACGATGTGAGCGCAGTAACGTCGCGAGTTTTTCCGTCTGCAAAGTGTGCGATGACAACCAATGGCTGCGATCCCGCAGAACGAGCAATGATGCGCGGGCCCTTAGGGTAAACCTCCAGAGAAACACAACGGGACTGATCGGATGGATCCAAAGGGGCGCCTTGCTGGATCCAATCACGCAGCAGTGCGTAAGCTGGATCGTGAACATGAATCTGAACACCACCTCCATGAGGTACTTTCATCAAGGGCTTGAGTAGTAGCAAGCTCCGTTCCGGTTCGGTCGGGTTGATGCGTCTCCCCGCTTCTTCTCGCACCAAGGTGAGCGCGTCGAGCTCTCGATCGAATGCTCTCAATGAGAGACGAAAGGCCCCTTTACCGCTCGGAGAACCATGACATGCTCCGGAGTTGCATCCCTGTTTCGAGAGAGCGACGAGGACTTCGTTCTCAAACTCAACGCGTGCGGGCATCTCCTGGTTCTGTACAGTCACGGAGATGGTCTTGCGATGAGGACCTAGCTCCGCAATCAATTCCGCTTGCCCATTCCCTACAGGGATGATCTCCCCATCCTTCCATTGGAACACGGATGGGTTCGACGACACCCAATGGGCGCGCTGAGTCCAATCGCTGGGCATTTCTTTTGCATCCCAGCCTGTCAGCAAGGCGTGGGCGCGGTCCCGATTGCGATGGAGGGTGATCGATGCGGGGAATGCTTCGACTCGAACAGGCCACGGTTCAAGTCGCATCGGTACCGTAGCACTGGTCACTTGAAAGTCTGCCCCCCCTAGTTGACTCGAGGCGACCACGCGAATGGCGATTTCGTTTGCCCCCGAGAATTCAACCGGGATGTGCAGGGGAATCGTGGCCGACGATTGGTCTGCCGGGATGATGACCGGACCTTCCGACCGAAGTCCCGCAGGTAAGTCCGCAATCTGCACGGTGACGGGTTGAGGGGCATTGCCCTCGCGTTTCAAGGTAACGCGGACCGGGACTGCGTTTCCTGGCAACACGGAAGATGGGATACCCACTTCGACCTGAAGCGGATCGTACCAGGCCAGAGGTACAATCAGATGCTCGAGCCTTCCGGACACATGCTGAGCATAAGCCATCACGGTGACAGGGTCAGCCGATGGTGTCGATGTTGGACTGGTACTTGCTCCTTGAACAGGTTGAAGAGCAACTTTCAATGTGTCCTTCTCAAAGGTCGTTTGCGCTGTCCATCCCGCCGGAGCTTGGGTCGATAACGGGACGAGTGGGCCTTGGAAACCTGGGACCGGACGTTGGAGCTTGACCGTAAAGGATTGCGCAATAGGCAACTTGGCCAATGACGTGGGTGTCTGCGATTCAAGTTGAAACAAGGGTTGCGTCGATGGAATGGCACTCACATAAACCTTGCCACCCATCCAAGCGGACGGGAAGGGTTGATGAGGAGCTTTCGTTCTTCGAGCCGCGAGATTGCTGATAGGAATCGCGACCTGCGTCCCCTCGGTGCTTTTTGCAACGAATCGCAGAGGATGCATGGTCTGTGGATCCCACGTCGCATCGGTTGTCAAATAGACTCGGTGCTCGGTCGCTGGATTGGGAATTGTGGGATTCCACAGGCGTAACCCGGGTGGTGGCGATACCAAGTCCAATTGAATCGGGCCGTTGTAACCAAACCGTTGGATTTGGAGGTCAACGAACAATGCGCCACGCTCAGGTTCCAGGGGGCGACTTTCTTTGAGATTGGGATCCGGTTTGATGGCGATCGCAAAGGGTGGAGTTGGTACCACTTCGATCCAATAAGCATGATGCGGACCACCGCGATGAAGAAGGTCGGTGCATGTCATCTTGTATACGCCGGTTTCAGCAAACGTAAGATCCATGCTCCATTCGTCCGCATCCGAAACGGGTGATTCCGCAACCACTTGACCTGCGGGGTTCGTCATTTGCATACGGAGCAAGGTGGGTGAACCAAGGCTACGCGTTCGAACGGCGACCCGCACGGACTGCCCTTGTGTTCCTGAGACGAGGATCGCGTCCCGTTCGCCGGGTTGAGCCAGTCGTCCGCTCCAACCGAATGGCACGCCGAGCGGTTCGGACACGGCATCGGTCGAAGACGACTTCGGCGCATCGAGTTGTTCAAAATGCAATGGGATCTCTCGAACCAGAACTTCGCCCCACCATCCCCCTTCGGCTTCCCGGCCTGTGGGGAAAACGCGAATGCGATCGGTTGGCTGGTGGCCACTTGAAGGTTGAACCGGAGAGGGAAGGGATTCCGCGGGACGGGCGGCGAATCGCGTTCCATCGGGTTGCAAGAAGACAAGGTCGGCAAGCGACTGGCTCCCGATGGCCAGGGGATACGGGACTCCTCCGACCGGGGCTTGAGTCAGTCGCATGCGGTAGCGACCTCCGCCTGCATATCGGCTGTCCGAGACTTCCATGACGTATTCGCCAGTCGACGGTGCAGTCCATTGGCCCCAGCAGTCGGGCCCTGCTTCGCTGTCATCGGCGCGAAATACAATCTTGCCATTCGCATCATAGATGCGGAGCCTAGCGTCCATGGTCGAGCTGATACGTTCCGCTACCACATCGACCTTCAGTGTGGTACCAGCTTCCATCGCGATCTTATAAAAGTCACTTAGCGAGGCATCCGCCGTACCATCGACGGCGCAGGGTAAGGTGATCTGCTGGGCTTGAGATAGCGCATGATTGGCTTCGTTATCGGGAAGACTCGGAAGCGGATCGATGAGTAAAGAAAACGGTTCCGAGGGGCCATCCGACGTAGCGATCCACGCGCCAAACGGACCGTTTCCCTGCTCGGCAGGGACGGTGATGTCGATCATCGCCTGAGTGGGTTCTACCGCGACGATGGTGGCGCTGATGGGGGCAGTGGCACCAAAACGCAACGGGTCCTTGAGGTTTTGGCCTACGATCTGGATGCGAGTCGTTTTGCCTGGCGCAACCGCTTGCGGCACGGTGCGCGCGATCGCGGGCTGGGCGAGCACAGGTCTTGATGGTGCCAATGCAGCAACCGACAATGCGATCGGAAGCAATGCGATGGGATGCAATAGGACACTGACTATCCACTTGCTGGATGTCGACAAGCATCTCCGAGCCAACGGGGGATAGGGCATACGCAACAATCCGGTCAGGAGGGACGAATGTGGGGAACTGAGGGCGGGGGGATCGGTGGGCGGGCGGGCAACAATGGCATTTGCCGAATACGAGGACTTAACGTTACACCCGTCAATAATGCTGAATAGAACACCTCGGCGCAATGCGTTGTTTCCGTGTCTTTTCGTACTCGTACTCAGTCCGCATTAGCGGACGGTACTCGTACTCGATTGCGATTCGATAAACGTCAATCCGTTTGTGTTCAGGGATGGGGTTGGTCATCTGCGATCATTCGAGTACGAGTACGAGTACGAGGTAATCCGTTCTGAAGCACGCTCTTCATAGTTTACACTAAGCCCGCGATCGGTTCTCCTTGATAAATCGTATGGGGGCGATCCAGCGCGTCATACCATACAGCTTCGCTGGGAATTCCGAGGAGATGGTACAAGGTGGCTGCGAAATTCTCCGGCTTGACAGGCATTTCGGTTGGGTATTCCCCTTTCGCGTCCGATCGCCCAATAACGGTCCCGGGGCGGATGCCTCCACCGGCAAAGAAGACCGACTGACACGCTCCCCAATGATCCCGACCGGGAAGACGGTAGTGCTGTGCGAGCAGCGTGATCTTCGGAGTGCGACCAAACTCACCAGCCATGACGATCAATGTCTCGTCGAGTTGCCCCGATGCATGGAGATCATCCAGAAGTGCCGAAACCGCGCGATCGGTTGGAGGCAACAAGCGATCCTTCAGATGGGGGAACGCATTACCATGCGTGTCCCAAGTCTCATTGTTCCCCAGATTGACTTGAATCAATGGAACCCCCGCATCAATCAATCGCCGAGCCATGAGCAATGACCATCCGAACGAATTCTTGCCGTAGCGTTCTTGCTCCCGGTCATCAGCGCGCGTGACATCGAGGGCTGCATGGACTTTGGGATTGACCATCAACGAAGCGGCGGACTGACGATGGCGGTCGAGAGGATAGGCAGCGGCTGCGTTGTCAAGAGTGCGGCGCTGCGTATTGAGTTTATCAAGGAGCGTCATCCTCTCTTGAATACTGGATATGCCAAGCGAATGCGGAACAGAAAGTTGCGGCGCCTGAAAAATGCGTTCATCGGCATTGCCCCGTTGCTGATGATCGAATGCAAAACTTGGGAACGCTCCGTATGAGGTAGCGTGAAAAGGAGAAGCCTCAATAAACCAAGGATCATGATTTGGTCCCATGGCACCCGCATGCTGACCAGGAAGGGTACGCGCTGTGTTGTGGATCAACCGTTCCGGAAGAACGATCGCGGGTGGCAAGTTATTGACCGGACGGTGTTCGGCAGGTAGTGCTCGGCCGATTTTCGATGCGATCGAAGGAAAATCCGATCGGCTTGGTGCATTTGGGTTGAATCCAGGCGGAAGCGTTGACTGACCAGTGAGCATGATATGGTGACCGGCAGAGTGGTCGTTCGATGGGTGGGTCAAGGAACGGCACAACGACCAGAGATGACTTCGCTCGGCCAGCAGGGGAAGGTGCTCGCAGATCTGCAAACCGGGTGTACGCGTCGCGATCGGCCGAAACTCGCCACGGATTTCCTCCGGTGCATCGGGTTTCATGTCAAAGCTTTCGTGCTGAGACAATCCGCCTGA
>JBILVV010000346.1:0-5456 GCA_044370255.1 Pirellula sp. | reverse complement strand
TTGTTCGTTAGACAATCGCGGCTGCATCGGCTCCCGATCCTGCACTGGCAGGATGATCAAGTCCGAGGGTTGGCGATTGCGCTGCGAACGTGAGCCGCCAAAATAGGTTTCTGTGCTTTGGAAAATACCAGCCAGCGCGTAATAGTCGGCCTGGGGTATCGGATCGAATTTATGATCGTGGCAGCGTGCGCAACCCACTGACATACCCAATACTGTGCGCGACAAGGTATCGATTTGTTCGTCGACCAAATCGGCTTGAAACTGTCGCGGATTCTGCTCTGCAAGCGACTTGGGTCCCATCGCTAAAAATCCAGTCGCGATCAAATTCTCATTCCAGACTTGGTCATCCTTGGCGGAGAGTAAATCACCGGCGACTTGCTCCATGATGAATCGATCGTAAGGTTTATCTTCATTGAACGACCGAATGACATAATCGCGATACCGCCAAGCATGCGGGAACGTGACATCCCGTTCCTTGCCGGTGCTCTCGGCATAGCGTGCGACATCGAGCCAATGCCGTCCCCATTTTTCTCCGAACCGCGGCGAGGCGAGAAGCTCTTCCACCAGATCAGCGATCGCTCCCTCCATATCGCGCTTGCTGCGGTTGAGAAACGATTGCCTTTGCTGAGGTGTTGGTGGCAGACCGACCACATCGAACGCGATACGACGGACCAGAGTTTCAGGATCGCAGTCTGACACCGGTTCGACCCCTTGATCCTTCCAACCACTAGCGATGTAGCGATCGATTTCGGTCTCTGCCCATTGGTCATCGGAACCGGGATCGGGAGTCTTTCGTTCCGGCTTGCGGAACGACCAAAAGGTTTTGGACTTCTCGATATCTTCTGGGCTAACGCGCGAATGAACCACCACCCCTACCTGAACTCGAGGATCGGGTGCCCCCATCTCGATCCAGGTCTTGAAGTCCTCGATGACATTGGCAGGCAAGCGACCACCGGGAGGCATGCGATAATCGCGGTAGTTGATCGCATCCCAAAGGATGCTTTCCTTCAAGTTGCCCGGCACAACCGCGGGGCCCGATTCGCCTCCAGCTAACAACGCATCGCGATTGTCGACCACCAATCCTCCACGCACGCTTTGACCATCCACCGAGTGGCACCGGTAGCAATGCTCGATCAGAACAGGCCGAATCTTCGCTTCGAAGAATTGGACCTGTTCTGTGGACAACTGTGCTTGCTCCTCTTGGCCGCGAACAACGACCGGCAAACAGCAAGCAACGAGAGTCACCAAGGAAGGCAAAGTAAACAATGCGCGGATCGGCATAGTGTCAAACTTTCACGATTGCGGAGCAAAATACTTCGAGGCGATTACTTCTTGTTCGGGTCTTCGTCGCTCGGTGGACGTCGGGGTTGGACCCCTTCGCCTCCTCCTTGCCGCTCTCGACGACCGCCAGGGCCTTGCCCTTGCCCTTGCATACGTGCGGCCATTTTTTCGAGTTCCGATTTATCGATGCTGCCATCGCCGTTCGTGTCCAACATGTTCAAGCGAGGCAACATCTGCTCGGGTATTTCATCGCCGGAGAGTTTGCCGTCCTTGTCCTTGTCGCGAGCTTCCAACATTCGCATCATGCCTGCGGCACCTCCGGGAGGGCCACCTGCGCCGGGTCCGCCAAATCCACCGGGGCCACCGGGGCCTGCGAACATCGGCATCTGGCCGGGTTCAGGTCGCATTTCTTCAGGGCTGATGGCACCATCTCCGTTCTTGTCGAGCTTCAGCAGAGACTTCGACGCGTTTTCGATTTCGCTTGCCGAGAGTTGACCGTCTTCGTCGGTATCGAGCGCCTTGATGACTGGAAGATTCCGCATCATCATGGCCATCCCGCGCGCCATCATTTCCGGATTCGCGGGGTTTTGTCCCTGGAGCCCTGGCCGATTCGGGCGCTCGCGACGCTCAGGGCGACCCGATGGGTCCTGGCCAGCCGGGTCTTTGGCCGGGGAGTCTTGAGCGATCGCTATGGACGCTCCTGTCACGATCAAACCAAACAGCAAACCGCCTCGCCACAACATGGCCAACCCCTTGTTCAAGATGTTTTTCCTGCGTTTCTCTGGATCGTTATCCCAAGGATTCGGGAACCCCGCAGTTGGATCCCCTAGAATGGATACCGACACGCTGGCGGCGAATCCACTGGGCGAATCCGGCGTTTGAAAAAATTATTGGCTACGGAACTGGTATCGGCACTTCAGGGTTACTTGTCTTATGTCTGAATCGCAAGCTAGCCAATCCGATTCCATCGATCCCAAGGCTTTTCTTGGTGAGAATGGGGCGGAAATCCTGGCCCAATGTTTCCAGGAATTCCGGCCTCGCCTTGAAAAAATCGTCACGTTTCGACTCGACCCCAGTTTCCGATCGCGGCTCGACCCGGCGGATGTCGTCCAGGAATCCTACTTCGAACTCGCTCGCAGGATCCATGAGTACGGGACGACCCAAGGGATTCCTCTGTTCATTTGGATGCGTCAGCGGGTCCTGCAAACCATGATCGATCTGCAGCGAGCCCACTCGCGCGAAAAACGAAGCATCCATCGGGAATCGCGATTGCCGGAGCCGCAATTCAATCAGTCGACAAGCCTATCGATCGCGCGTATCCTCATGGACGACCTCCCCTCGCCAAGCCGTGTTGCCATGCTGGCCGAAGAACAGGAGCGATTGCAACTGGCTCTCGACAGCATGCATGAAATCGACCGCGAGGTTCTGGCGATGCGTCATTTCGAGCAACTGACCAATAGCGAAGTAGCCGAAGTCCTCGGGCTCAGCCCAACCGCTGCCAGCAATCGCTATGTGCGAGCGGCCGCGAGACTCTCCGAGATTCTCAAATCCCTATCTGCACCTCGAGACCAACGATGATGGACGAAGAGCGGCATCCCGTCGATGTACTCGCGGACGAGTTCGCACAGCGACTTCGCAACGGCGAACATCCCAGCATCGAGGAGTACGCAGACCGCCACCCAGAACATGCAGACTTGATCCGCGCTGTCTTCCCGTCAGTTGCTGCAGTTGAACGAGTCGCGAATCAGGAATCGGAATCGAAAGCACACGCCTTATCGACATCCCAGGAGATCGGCACAGGTCTGCACAAAACCTACGGCGATTTCACGATTGTTCGACCCATTGGATCGGGAGGGATGGGTGTCGTCTATGAAGCGATTCAGCGATCGCTCCATCGCCGCGTGGCCTTGAAGGTCATGAACGAATCGACATCGGGCAAAGCCAAACATCGCCTTCGCTTTCAACGAGAAGCGGAAGCAGCAGCCGGACTGCACCACACCAACATCGTTCCGATTTTCGGGATCGGCGAAGAGCACGGCCTGCAGTATTACGCCATGCAATTGATCGACGGGGCAACTCTTCAAGACATCATCGAATGCTTGAAGGAATCCTGTATCGCGCAACAAGTTGATGCACCGAAGCGCAAAGGTCCTGCCCACGAAGCAGCCTACCGATTGATGCAATCCGCTGTCGAGAATTCGAGTCTCCATTTCGAAACCGAAACGACCGGTTCGCTCTCAACGCATGTTTCCCATGCAATCCTCATTCAGGCGTCAACCGTTACGCACGTTCCTAACAATACCACGAAGGATTCCCCAGTACATGACGCCACTTCCATCGATCAAACCCAAGCAGTCACTGAATCGAACAGAGAATCAATTCAGCGGTTTGCTCCTTCGCGAACCTACTATCAAAATGTCGCGAGAATCATTGCGAGCACCGCCAGTGCTCTCGATTACGCGCATCATGCAGGTGTTCTCCATCGAGATATCAAGCCTGCAAACCTTTTGCTCGATCGGGAAGGAACGATCTGGATCACTGATTTCGGATTGGCTCGGCGCGAAGATATCGAGGGACAAACCCAAACGGGCGAGGTTTTGGGAACACTTCGGTATATGGCTCCCGAACAGATCCGAGGATCTGGCGATCATCGGATGGACATCTACAGTCTCGGGCTGACATTGTTCGAGTTGCTCACGCTCGAATATGGATTGGAGTCACCCAAGTCTCGATTGATGGATCCCATGGGCCACTCGCAGGTTCGGTTTTCGAGAGAGATGCAGCGACGTATTCCAAGGGATTTGCAAACGATCGTTCTCAAAGCCTGTGCACTCGCACCTGCCGACCGCTATCAACGAGCTGGTGAATTAGAACAGGATCTGCGTCGATTCCTCGAAGATCGCCCCATCCAAGCGCGACGAGCCAGCCCAATTGAACAACTGACGCGATGGGCGCGGAGAAACCCCTCGATTGCGACGCTTGCAGGATTATCGTTTGGTCTTCTGTTGACGATCGCAGGGCTACTCGCGGTGTGGAATCGACAGCAACAAGCGACACTTCTCCAACTGAGTCAGGAATACGACCGAGCGGAATCCAATTTGCGAGCAAAGACGGCCGCACTGGACCGCGCGGAAAAAGAACAGTCTCGGGCCGAGAAAAATATGCGGATGGCCCTCGAAGCCTTCGATCAAATCATGAACAACATCGTCGCGCGCGGACGACTCCTCAACGCGCTCGATCTCGGTGACGAAGAAACACCGGAGTTTGTCGACGCCAACCTAACGCAGGCAGATGTGGAATTGCTTCAATCGCTCGCTGCGTTCTTCGATCGATTCGCCGAAGAAAACACCACCGATCTGCGTATTGAAACCGCAATTGCTCGCCGTCGAGTGGGGGAAATTCAACACCGCATCGGCAGACTTGAAGATGCCATGAAATCGCTCAACCAAGCCATCGTCGATTTCGCATCGATCCGAAAAGCCAATCCGGATCCAACACAAGCGGTGCTCGAAGAAGTCGTCGCTCGCGGAGAACTGATCGCCATCCTCGGCAAACGAGGTCAGATGCCGCGAGCCAACACGTTGTTCACCGAGACGCGGCAATTGATCGAGTCCCAAGAGAAGATCCTGAAATCGACTGAAGGGCAGTTTGCGTTAGCAAACCTATTGGAGAGCATGGTCAATGTCGGACCGAGGATGGCGCCCGATCGGCGACGGCGCCCTCCGTTCGCGCTGACCAATCGTGTTGCCCCCACGCCACCGACCGCTCCAGGCCAACAAGCTCGCCTGAAACGGGAATCGGACCTGAATTCGGAGTGCATGTCGATTCTAGAACGATTGGTCGGCGACGATCCAAGCCAACCCGCCTTCCAACTCGCGCTCGCCCGCGCGTGCAAAGACCGCGTGCGCATTCTGATGGCGCTCGGAGAACTTCGGGACGCCGAGCAGTGGTTAAACCGAACCGTTGGCATCATGGAATCCCTTCTGCAATCGCACTCCGAGTCCGCTCTGTATCGCTATGAGTTAGCGGATATCCTCAGCATCAACATTAACTTTCGAAACGAAGATGAACAGCGATGCGGCCGGGCGCTCGAGTTATGCGATCAACTGCTCAAGGAGCATCCCAATACGCCTCAATATCTTGCACTCAAAGCATCGATCTTGATGAAACTGGCG
>JBILVV010000347.1:0-5456 GCA_044370255.1 Pirellula sp. | reverse complement strand
CCGCAAGGAGATCGCCAGTCCGGTACCGGCGCCGAATTGATGACAGTGCGCACAGTTGATATGAAGATAGGATCGGGCGCGATCCTCTACCGAAGAGGATGCATTCTGCTGCAAAGGGAGCCGAACACAGCTTCGCGGATCGATCGATTCCCGCTTCGAATTCATCGTCTGAATCCACTCATCGCGATGCAGTCGCAGCCACGGAGACTCGTCACCTAATGCCTCCGAATGGAGTTGCTCTGGCGTAAAAGCAAGCGTTGTTTCCGACCATGGGTTATGGCACTGAAAACATTCGTTGCGACCATGAACGCGCCATCGCTTTTGAGGAAGGCTATCGATAACCAATTCCATTCCTTCTCGAGGCGCTAGCTCCGCATCGGTCTGCTCCTTGTTCCACACATAACTGTATCCGTGCCAGCGCGAGCCATCGAAATGAAGCACCTGGGTTTCAAGCAAGACCTCCTGCCAACGGATGGTTTTGGCAAGAACCGTTCCGGCTGGGAAATGCAAGCGGCTATTGAACATCGCCAAATTGGTGAGTGGCTGAGGCGAGTCGTAGACTCCAACTTTTGACTTGCTGGGCAGGCCGAGGTAGTGCTGTGACGTTGCACCATCCTGCCACATCGGGTGATTGACTGAGAAACCAATCACTCCTTCGGCGGGTTCTTGTTTCAGCGTCGATTGAAAAAGACCCGATTGGCTGAGTTGTCTCGGAAACTCTTGGCTTTCACGCTGCTGCTCCATGTATTGTGGATTGGCTACCAATCGGTAGAGCGGGGTTTGGTTCAAATGATTGACGACGAGAGCTTCACCGTTTGCATCGGGTTCAAAGGCAACGATACGCAGTGTGCTGCTGGCAATTTCTCGCTGAGGATCGGATCGATCAAGCGGTATGACCCAAACGCGACCATGAACCCAATCCCCGAATAGGTAACTTCCTGAGAGCGCAGGGAGATGCTGGCCGCGATAGACCATGCCTCCGGTGATCGATGCGGATTCAGCATGCGATAGTGCGACCCACGGAGGAGTTACGGGCACGGGGCCCACTGGAATATCGCTCTGAATGAGCTCGTTTCCCTCGCGTACACTCCAACCGTAGTTGCCACCTCGCTCGACACGGTGGATCATCTCCCACTTTTCCCAGCCAACATCCCCCACGATCAACGTGTCGGTCGCGCGATCGAGATTCATCCGCCAAGGATTGCGGAACCCGAACGCCCAGACCTCCTTGCGTGCGTTCGGAACCTCGAGAAAAGGGTTGTCCCTCGGGATCGTATAAGGCTGTTCCTTGGATGCATTGCGAACATCGATTCGCAGAATGCTCGAGAGCAGATCGGAAATGTCCTGGCCAGTTTTCAATCGATCGGGCGGACTGGGTTCGGTAGCATCGCCCGTGCTGATCAGCAAGCAGCCACTCTGATCAAACAACAGATCGCATCCGTTATGTCCTCCAGCGATCCATTCGATGATCGGGAGTTCCGATTGCGTGTCGATCTTCGGCAGAGTGTCTCCGAGAACTTGAAAACGGGAGATGCGTGTTCCGTCATCTAATGGCTTCCCCGTCTTGCTCGTAAAAATCATGCAAACATAGATGAAGCGGTTGTTTGCGAAATCGGGATCGAAAGCGATGGAATACACTTCGTGCAAACCGTTACTACGCACAGGGTCGAATGATTGGATGTCCCGCTTAAGATCCGCGACGAGATCGGCGCTCGCCACATCCTCCTCCGGTAAGAAGCTCCAGATCTTGCCTTGCAGTTCGCACACAAAGTATCGCTTGAGTTCAGGCGACCAACGCACCTGCATCGGGTCGTTGAATCGCAGATTAGGGAATGCGGGGACTAGCAGATAGGGGTGCGGCGGCTCGGGCGTTCCTTGGATGCGAGATTCGGTCCAAGGAACGCGGGGGGACGAGCTTTTCGATATCTGATCCTGCGCGAGCAGAGACCCTTCGAGCATGAACGCGAGAACGAAAGCCATCACCCATCCAGCGGAGACTGTCCTCAAGCGAACGTTTGGCATCGAAAAATAAAGGAGCATCATCAACGATTACGGTAGCTTAGCTTGGTTGTCTTTAATCCGCCCAGAATCATCGTACCCCCAAATGAGCCGTCCGGGGCAACCGTTTCAAAAAACGTTACAGCGACAAATCAAAACGGTGTGCGTTAGATGCGGATAGTTTGGTGAAATCGAATGCGAGCCGCGAGGGAATGCATCGGCGGACGAGCGGTCAAAAGATGGAGGGCAAAAAATGTCAAGGCAAAGCTCCTTACGTCGTAACGACCATCGCCATATGGTGGCTGTGCATCCCTTTCCCGCCTCTTAGCCATTTCCTGGCGGCTTTGAAATGGCGATTCCAAGCAGGATTCAACGGTTTTGTCGGGCTAAAGAAACGCGATTATCGCCGCCGTTCTCAGGGATTTCCATCCGCTCAAGCTTCCATCGCAACTGGCGAACATTCGTGACCTTCCTCGATAAGGCCTTGTTCTGTGTATAACAAGGGACTGTTGAATATTGCCGCATCGTATCTGGCATGCGTTACGAATCAAAGGGGTGTCGGATTAGGCTAGAGGAGTCTTTGGGGAAAGAATGAAGAAGCAACGAGCCCTTATCGCAGTATTTTTCCTGTCCTGTTTTTTGGGAAGACTGGACTTGCATGCTACCGAGCGACTCAACGTCTTGTTCATCGCTGTGGATGATTTGCGTCCGGATCTAGGTTGCTATGGTAACACCGTTGTAAAGTCACCTCATTTGGATCGCCTTGCGGCACGAAGTGTCGTCTTCGACCGTGCGTACTGCCAGCAAGCGGTTTGCAGTCCTTCGCGTACCGCGATGCTGACGGGGCTGAGGCCGGACACGACAAAGGTGTGGGATTTAAAGACTCATTTTCGAGTCGCTCAACCGGACTGCGTTACGCTACCAGAGCATTTTAGGGCCAACGGGTATCACACTGCTGCTTTGAGCAAGATCTACCATAACGGCTACGAGGATGGTCGTTCCTGGAGTGAACCTCACTGGTACCCCAAAGGACGGAGCGTTGACACCGATCCTCATGATTGGCAAAAGCGAATAGTCACGCGGCATGAAATCAACGCGGAGGAGTATTCCAATCCGATCACGCGGGATAATGCCGCCCCAAACAGCAAGGATGCCAAGAGAGGACCTGCGTTTGAAGTAAGTTCCAAGGAGGAAAGCCAACTACCTGATGGAGCAACTGCAACGGAAGCGGAAAGGCGATTGAAGCAACTCAAGGTGCGTCTTCAGCAGTCTGGTGAGCCTTTCTTTCTTGCAGTGGGTTTTCTGAAACCGCATCTTCCTTTCGTTGCACCCCGAAAGTACTGGGATCTCTACGATCCCGATTCTATTCCAGGCCCCGAAACCGATAGGCTGCCCGCTGGTTGCCCCGAGTTTGCAGGTCACAGCAATGGTGAATTGCATAATTACCCCGGTGTACCGAAAGACAACCCGATTCCCGAATCGTATGCCAAGCAATTAAGGCATGGATACTATGCATGCGTCAGCTATGTCGACGCCCAGATCGGTCGTGTGCTCGATGCGCTCGAACGCGAGGGACTTTCCGACAGCACCATCGTTGTTCTTTGGGGAGATCATGGCTGGCATTTAGGGGACCACGGGCTGTGGCATAAACATACGAATTTTGAAACGGCCACTCGCTCACCCTTGCTGATCCATGTTCCTGGCCGTAAATCAGCCGGCCGTCGCTGCCTAGCTCCCGTCGAATTCATCGATGTTTATCCCACACTTGCGGAATTGTGCGGCCTCAAAGTGCCCTCAAAAATTGAGGGGGAAAGTTTGCTCGACCTCCTCGATAACCCTGACTCTGTTAACAACAGCGTCGCCATTAGCCAGTACCCTCGCAAGGACACGTTATCGGGACGTTCATTGATGGGTTACAGCATTCGAACGGAACGTTGGCGAGCCACTTTCTGGCTGGACCAGTCGAGTGCAACGGTGATTGCAACCGAGCTCTATGACGAACGAGAAGACCCTCATGAAACAGAGAGCTTGGCTATGAAACCTGAGCATCGCGAGCTCTTGGAATCGCTTGCAAAGCATATCCCAAGGTCGGCTTGGTCAGCGAGGGCTGGCGACGGATCGGCTTCACTCGGAAATACGGAGCCGAGCGAAGCCTCGAAAGACTCAACGAACGGTGAACGCTCCCGACGTTTCGATAAACTGGACCGAACGAAGTCGGGCCGTATTGCCTTGGCCGAGTACACGGATCAGCAATCCGATACGAGTGCAGCTGAATTGCGATTTAAGAAATGGGACACCGACCAGGACGGGTACCTCTCGCGGGATGAGTTTCTGCGGCAAGGAAAACAATAATCGAGTCAGAACCAAACCTCGTGGTCAGCTAGCTTTTTGGTTTTTTCGGCGCAGTCGGTTCCTTAAGATTGGATTGAAGCTGTTTAGAGAGTTTGCTTTTCTGCTCGTCGGTCAAAAGCTTTCCAACGGCAATACGTGCTTTGGCGAGCATGTCTTCGGTTTCCAGTACAAGTTGTTTCTGCTCCTCGGTTGCCCCCATTGAGTTAAGACCGAATTCCCGGACATCCTTCTGCTTTTTTCCTTCTTCGCGAGCTTGCTTCACGGCGTCCGTGCGTTTCTTTAACATCTGTGGCGTTACCCCAGCTTGCTTGCGTTTCTCAACCACCTCCTTAGCCGCCTTTCCAAAGATCTCCTTGATTTTATCTGTGGTGGTTTGGTCCAATGCCGCAGGCTCGAATTGCTTGAGGAACTGGTTTGTCATCGCTATCTCGGGATCTGGTTTACCACCAGACTTGACGCCATCCTGAGCAGACGCGTTCGATACAAAGATTGCCGTAACAGCTGAAAGACACATGAACCACTTTGGCATGATTTCTATCCCCTCAGAAGACTCGGTAAATGACTGACAAAGAACGTACGAGGAACCAGTATACTAACTTGTGGCGGTGCTCATCTGCTTTTGTTGCAGGCAAATCCGCTTTCCCTGCGAAAACAGGGGCGTTGTACGGTTAAGGATCCGGCGTTTCTGGTGGCAGTCTCTTCCTAGCGATGAAGCTTGGCTTCCAGTGACACAAGGCCACTGGGGAGCCCCATCGAAAACCACGTCCATCGCAAAGCCTCTGGACTTGCCACCCTGCCGCGACCCTGCGTCACTCGGTGAACAAATTTCGTCGCCCGCTAATCATCGCAATTCGATACGCACCTGCTGCAATTGCCCATTGAAGGCGTTCTTTCGACCTTCGCCATACGCTTCATCCACAGGCGTACCCGTATCGACTCCGGTATCTGCGGTGTCGTCGAGCGAGAACACGTTCGCCTGCGTCTTGCCGATCATTCCCTCGCCTACCTTCTTGCCGTCGACGAAAATCGACGCGGTACCGCCAGCACCCCGCCCCTTCGCAGCATCGTAATCGAATGCCATCTTGATCGTGTGCTTACCCTCGCCC
>JBILVV010000345.1:0-5462 GCA_044370255.1 Pirellula sp. | reverse complement strand
TTCAGTTATTGGAAAGGAACTTCGGATCTGATCGGCAAGCAGCCTTGGGCGGGTTTCGGCTCTCTGAATTTTGAATCGAGTTACATGCAACTCGAATCCTTCTCTGGAGTTCGGCCCCCTACAAACCCAAGGAATTTCTTGTTGGAAATCGCCCACGTTGGCGGATGGCCCCTCTTGGGATTGTCCCTTCTGCTCCTCGGAGCTGTTAGTATTCGAGGATGCTGCCGCAAGAGTTTTGGTGCAACGGACCATTCGATTTCCCAGGATAGACCAGCGGCTACAGATCGCCTCGGTCAGCGTTCAGTGGCTTCGATATCCTTTTGGGTAGCAGCCTGTCTCGCGGTCATAGCATACATTATTTATGCCATTTTCTTCGACACGGGGGCGATGGCAGGAGGCGAACCGATCGCGCTCGGCGCTTCGCTGGTCTTTGGGCTTTGGATAAACCGAAACCAATCGATGGCAACTTCGGTGCAAGCATTTGTTCAAAACCATAGCGTATTACTGTTGGTTTCGTTTTGGGGGACTTTGGTCCATTTTCTGACCTCCGAAGGTTGGATGGTGCCAGCGGAAATGATCGTTGCCATCGTCGCGTTGGGTTTGTGGATTGCGGCGAGGAGCGGTGGGGATGCGGCAATTGAAGCAACGAAAGAGAAAATAAAAGCGAGAGGGACGAAGCGTTGGTATGGAGCCGTAATAGCGACCATCCTTTTGGGGTTATGGGGATGGTCGATGGCTGAGCCATTAGCGAGATCGAATCAGGTTTGGTTCTCTATGGTCTCGGCAGGGAACGATGTGAAGGAGGTAGAGATGTCGCCGGACGCGTATGCCAGGTCGATCAATTCGGTTCGATTTGATCCGGATTTGCCGGAACTTGGCATGCGCTATTGCGTGCGAATGCTCGGTAAAGACCGATCCGCAAACACAAAGGAGCGTTGGCTTCAACAGTTTCAGCAATCGCGAACTTGGCTGATAGAGAGGGATCCTACGAACGCGCTGTCTTATGCTTCTGCAGGCCGGTTTTCGATACGAGCTTGCGAAAGCATGATGCGTATCCCCGCCTCGTCGCAAGACATGGTTAGTCCGGGAGTCGGAGGAGGTCGAAGAGGACAGTCGAATCCAGGACGCCGTGGTCCGGCAATGTCGCCAATTGCTGCCCGAATGCTCAATGAATCGCTCGGATATTATCGTGAGGCGGCGAGCAGAGCGCCTGGAAACTCCAAGATTCAACTCCAAGCCGCAGTGGCTGCCGCAATGTCGGGGAATTGGAAAGCGTGCGAGTCTTTCTACGACAGGGCTGAGAAAATCGAAACGGATAACCTTAGCTCAAAACGATCTCAGCACGAGGCCTTGGTCTGGGTCCCTAAAGCTTTGATTCCCGTGATGGAGTCTCAAGCGAAACGAGGTGGGAAGCTCAACGACGACGGCAATGTAGCCTGGGACGCCTTGGTGCAGCATGTGGGACAAAATGAAATAGTCGATGGCGATATGGTACGCGGTGTCTTTAGAAGCTTGCTCAAGAGCAAAGAGTGATGGATTCGCGATTCTCATACGCTGGAGGTTAGTCCATGAGTAACATGAGTAAATCGAATTCATTCCTTGGAAGGATAATCCTCGCTCTGATCCTGATGGTCGGCTTTTATCTGTTGGCCATTGGTATCGCTGCAATTCTCATCTTGCTACCGGTTGCTGAGATTGTTTTCGCGAACCAAATCCATCCGAAAATTGCGATACTATGCGTTATTGGGGGCGCGATGATCCTTTGGTCGATCCTGCCTCGTTGGGATCGATTCATTGCACCTGGCCCACGTCTTAGTGAAAAAGAGGAGCCGGAACTATTTCGGGCTTTGCAGAGCGTAGCTCATGCAACAAATCAACAGATGCCTGCCGAGGTCTATGCACTCCCTGAGATGAATGCTTGGGTCGCCAGTCGCGGAGGGATCATGGGAATCGGGAGTCGCCGTGTCATGGGAATCGGGATCCCATTGATGCAGGTCCTCTCGACGCAGCAATTCCGCGGAGTGCTCGCGCACGAATTCGGCCACTATTACGGCGGGGATACCAAGCTTGGACCTTGGATTTTTGTGACGCGATCGGCAATCATCCGCACTGTGGTCAATCTCGGGAACAACGGCTCTTCGATTTTGATGAAACCATTCGAATGGTACATGATGCTATTCCTGTGGTTGACTCAAAAAGTTTCCCGACAACAAGAGTTCACTGCGGATGCTTTGGCAGCCGAAACGGTAGGTCCCAAACCGATTGCCGAGGCGCTAAAAGTAACTCATACCCATTCGGCCCTGTTTCAAGCGTACTGGGACAACGTCTACGCTCCCATTTTGCAGGATGGATACCAAACGCCTATCGCTCAAGGTTTCCGAATGTTCGTCGGGAAAACCCAAGACGCTGCCAATGAATTGCTAGTTCACGCCATGAAGGAGGAACAGTCCAGCATCTACGATTCCCATCCCTCGTTGAAAGATCGGCTTGATGCGATCGCAAGGGTTCATGGACCCGAACCGCTGAAATCGGATCCTCCAGCGATCCAGTTGATCCGCGATGTGGAGAAGCTCGAAACGGAAATGATATCTTCGCTCGCGAGATCCATCGGTGTATCGGTTCCTAAACCGATTTCCTGGGATGATGTCAGCGAACTGGTGACGGTTCCCGATTTGGTGAAGTACCTCAAGTTCGCTGCCGGAAAACTCGAGGGAGTCCAGCTGTGGCAGGCTGCCGAATTGTTCGAGTCTGCCGAGCATCGAGAGAAGCTGCTGAGCGACTTGATCACGAGTACTGTTTCTGCGAGTGCCGCACAATCTGGAGTGGCGGTTCATACCCAAGTGTCGACCTTTACCGCGAGATTGTTAGCGGTGTGGATGCTCCTCGCATTGCGAGGAAAGGGTTGGAGGATACGGACGGTTGTCGCGGAAGCTCCCTCCGCGGAAAAAGAAGGCGTTGAGATCGAGCCTTTTTCGTTGGTTGGACAATTACTCGAAAAGAAAATCAACCTCGCGGATTTTCAAGATCGACTAGAAGAGCTCGGTATCGATGATATCGAGTGGAACTCGCTGATCCCCGCAGAAGCTCCCGACGCATAGAATCTTCGGTACGCAGTTTGCTCCCTTCACGATCCGGGATCAGGCCCGAAACTATTTCGGCAGGAGAGGAGTCTTCAGCAGGAGGAATAAACAGTGAATCAAGAATTACGCTTAAACAATCCATGGTTCGTTGCGGTGTGGCCAGGAATGGGGCATGTCGCTGTCAGCGCGGGTTTCTACCTCATTTCCAAGCTCGGGATGGACTTGCACAAGGAAGTCGGCCCGGAGGGGCTATTCGATGTCGATCATGTCGATGTGGTCGACGGCATTATCCAGCCAACGGAATTACCTCGGAACCGGTACTTCGTATACCGCGATCCCCACGGCAAGCGAGACGGTGTTGTCTTCATTGGGGAAGCGCAGCCGTCCGTGGGAAGGTATGCCTTTTGCAATGAAATCATCTCCTACGCGAAAGAGCTCGGAGTGACGGAAATCACGACCTTTGCCGCTATGGCAACCCACATGCGGCCCGAGCACGAATCGCGTGTTTTCGCCGCAGCAACCGATGAGGTCACTCTCGACAGTTTTATTCAACTGGAAGCAGAGGTGCTCAAGGATGGCAACATCAGCGGCCTGAATGGGGTCCTGCTCGGTGCGGCTGCTGCAGCCCAACTGCACGGCTCATGTTTTCTCGGGGAAATGCCGAGTATTTTCCATCAATTCCCCTACCCAAAGGCTTCCTTGAATGTGCTTCGCATCTTCTGCCAGGCCGTGGGCTTGACGTTGGATACCGCGGAATTGGAGGAACAAGCCAAGACGATGGATGAACAACTCAGCAAGTGGCTCCGAAGATTGGAACGCTCCATGCAGCAACGCGAAGGAGAAGTCGGGCCGGATGAGACGGGGCTCGAGGAGGAAGCAAACCAATCCAACGAAGCAGAAGAGGAGTTTGACGTCGGATCGGTCTCTGGTGTCGGGGAGTCGAATCTGTTATCAAACCAGGATCAAGAGCGAATCGAAACGCTGTTTGATGCTGCGACGACGGATCGGTCCAAGGCTTATGAGTTGAAGCGGGAGTTGGATCGTCTGCAAGTATTCAAACAATATGAAAACCGATTCCTCGATTTGTTTCGACAACCGCCTCCTTTGGATTCTGCCGCGTAGTCTGGGCTCAAGGCCAGCATGGCTCCGCGAATGCGGAACATGATGCCATGAGAAATTTGCTATTCCCCGGACGCCATCATCTGCTGACGAATTTCCAATTGGAGTATCTCACGCGCGTGACCAGCGGTGATCGTGACTTGTTGCGCGATGCCCAGGGAAACCCAATCGAATTAACCGAGCCGATTCAAACGTTGCTGTGGGCCGTGACTTCGGCAAATCATAGCAACACGCGTCGCAATCCACTCCCCGCGCACCGGCGGGAAGTTGCGATCGAAGAGTTTGCGACCCAACTGGATGTCGACTCATACGTTTTTCTGATCGATGACCTCGGCTTCACGGAACGGTTTGCTGAGTATGTTTTGAAGAAAATTGGTGTCGACAGTCTCGGTCGTTTTTCTTTGACGCCGGAGAACACTCTGGTAGCTTCATCAACTCCCGAGGTGATCTCGCAATATGAGCGTCTTGGGTATCGAGTTCTGCCCGTGGAATTGCTCGATCGAGAGAGGGTTACCTTTGCCGCGGATCCGCCATGGGAAGTCATGAACAAAATCGTTGCCGATGGACTCCGTGGCGAGGACTGGAAGAAGAATTCCCATTTCATCGGCAAAGTGTCTCGCGCAACGCGGCGGCTGTACAAGAAGTACGGATATGGGGACCAAATCATTGAACTGCATCGTTCGCCGCTCCTGACCGAAGACGGAGACCTGACAGCCACTCGCGACTACAACACCTATGTTCGCTCCTTTGACAGCGGCGCGACCCGAAAACTCTCGCTGGTTAGAGAGTTCGTGCAACCAGGCCGAATTGTCGACATCGGTTGCTGCACCGGCGCACTGTTGAGAGAATTGACGTTTGAGCCAAGACTTCGGGAGTCGGATTTTTTCGGTATCGAGGTCGCACGTCCTCTCTATGCCGAATGCCTTCATCGCAAGGAGCAGGGCTTATTTAACGCTGAAAACGTATTTTTTTATCAAAAGGATTTCGCTTCCTGCCAGTTATTCGCAAGCAACTCGATCAATACGTTTACGACGTTCGCGCTCACACATGAAATCGAATCTTACTCGGGCCGGGATGCTCTCGAGTCGTTCATTCATAACCTTTATGAGCAACTCAACATCGGAGGCCGATGGATCAACGTCGACGTCGTCGGCCCGAGGGATAAAACGAAACGCGTCTTGATGAAGCTGAATAAGGACGACGGTACCGAGGTAGATGGTGGAAAGCACCACGATATCGACCGAAGCTTTGATCCCAATGATC
>JBILVV010000344.1:0-5476 GCA_044370255.1 Pirellula sp. | reverse complement strand
GAAACTCCTGAATGGCTTTGTCATACCAGTGGACCGCCGCTTCGATATTATTGATGTAGGCGAGATCGACGAACAGGCCTGGATCCTTGCCAACGATCCAGTAGTCGCCGTTCTTGATGTACATCGAAGCGCGGATCTCATCGATGTACTCGGTTGACTCCCCAGGTAGGTTTTGCATTAACTCAGGCAACCGATCCTCGACTAACTTTCCTTCGTAGCTTTGCGGGAATTCTTCAACCAACATGCGCCAGATCCTCGCCGCGCTCCGAATCTTTCGTTCTTCGAAGCTGATCAGGCCGAGCAAGTACATGGCTGCTGATTTCTCGAGCGGATGGATTCCGGGCTCAATGAGAAAATCAACCAAGGCCACCTGTGCCTCATGAGACAGTTGACATTCGTAGAGCCAAATCGCTTTCTGAAGCCGCGGCGAGAACTGGTCGCGTGCTCGCAAATAATCTGACGATGGAGATTCGACGACAATTGAAGTGCGTGGAACGTTACCACGCGACCGGACCGTGGAAGATAGAACATCGAACGCCAATTGATTGGCCGACTCGTCCTGCTTCTTGTCGCTAGTCAGAGCAGGGATCAATATCTTGTTGTGGCAGAATTTGCACTCGGCGGTTTTACCTGCGGCACCCTCGGGTGCCTTGAGAGTTTTCCCACAACGAGGACAATCAAAAGAAAGAGACATGCTTCACCCCCATGTCGACTAAATCGACAATAAGACAATCTTCGGGCGATGGATCAAGGCAGTTCTCGAACCAGGATAGCCAAAGCTGACGGGGCGAAAAAGCACTCTAGGCACCTCTTAAGGCGAGAATTTCTTGATTTGCGTCAAATCAGCTGACTTCGGCCGCGCGGTGCATGACGTCAATCGCCTCTGTGTACACAGTGATGGGATCCGAAGCCGCCGTTTCCTTGCGAATCCGGGCCACGATCGACTCGCAGACACGATTGGGGGCCACGACCTCGATCCGTAGGAAGTGATCTGCCGCTTGATTGGTAGCGGCATCGCTGGCATTCGAACCTCGCTTGCCCCGGCATTCCTGGGCAACGTACGAGGCGATCTCGTGCTGGCTGCATATCGTTTCGATGAGGTCCGCAAAGGCCGATTGAGCAAGAACGGTCAATCGGCGCATCCGCACCAGACCACCGATGCGAGTGGCTTTGGAGTGCGCAGCCAACGGACGGAGATTTTCCAAGCCCGTGACCTTCAACTCCAATCCCTCACTGTCGAACAAGAGTTGCATCTCATGAAGTTTCTCGATCGTGCTGTGGTCAACCATCTTGGTGTCGGACAAGTCGACGGTAATGTTCTGACGTTGTACAAGTCCGAGATCTTCGATCTGGCGACGAAAGGGGATCCAATTCGAAAAGATCGCTGACTGATGCGCGCGAATCAGACAATGCTTGTCGTCCAACTGCTCCACCTCCAGGTACGGTTTGAAGATCGACGAGAGTGGAACACCATTTGCCAAATGTAGGACCATCTTGAGGCCGATGCCGATCAAGACACCGATCAATAAATCAGTCGCTAAAACACCGACAATAGTGACGACAAAGATGAGTAACTGCTCTCTACCGATTTTGTATACATCGAGAAACTCCCTCGGGTGAGCGAGTCGAAATCCGGTGTAGACCAACATGGCCGCCAAAGCGCTCAGTGGAATTAAGTGCAAAAAGGTCGGCAACAACGCGACACAAACCAGCAGAAAAATCCCGTGCCAAAAGTTGGAATAGCGAGTCTTCGCACCGTTGTCAATGTTGGCCCGGCTTCGAACAATTTCAGAGATCATCGGTAGACCACCAACGAATGCAGCGGCTAAGTTACCGATGCCGACCGACAACAGGTCTCGATTGAGATTCGTTTTGCGGCGATAGGGATCGAGCGATTCGACCGCCTTGGCGCTTAGCAATGATTCCAAGCTTCCGATCACGAAGAACAAAAATATCCACTTCCATGCCTTCCATTCCCCCAAGGCCGAGAAGAGTGGAAATCTCAGCTCGTTGAACATACCGAACATTTCCTTGGGCATGGCGACCAAGAAGTTCTCGCCCAATTGGTATTCGTGGTTGGCCAGTACATACGAATGTTCATGGAGCAAATCGAACGCCATTCCCATGGGGATAGCAACCGCCAGCACGATCAATTGCGAAGGGACGAGTTTTAGCTTTGGGAATTTACTTGCGATCCATGGCCAACCGAACATGATCGCTAAACTCGTGAGGCCGATGGTGGCGATCGCGGGATTGGCCTCGAGCAGAAAGTTGGGCATATGCCTCAACAATTCGAGCGGTTCTCCTTTGGCGGTTACCCCAAGGGCCACCGGAAACTGTTTGAGCATGATGATGAAGCCGATGGCGGCTAGCATGCCATGCACCGCGGCGCCCGGAAAGAAATCCCCAAGAATCCCTCCTCGCAAAAGGGCAAATAGGATTTGAAGAGCCGCGGCGATGACGCTCACCGCTAATGCGGCTTGATAGGCCATCATGTCTTTATCGCTGAATCCTCCGGCCATTCCATCGCCGCCGAAGTCCTGCACGCAACCCAGAACAATGACGATCAAACCAGCGGCAGGCCCCTTAATCGTCATCTCCGCGTTGCTGATGAGCGAAGTCAGGATTGCGCCAAGAATCGCGGTAAATATCCCAGCCAAGGGTGGAAAACCGCTTGCGATCGATATCGCTAAACATAGTGGAAAGGCGATGAGAAAGACCAAGAAACCCGACTTCAAATCGTTCTTGAGATACCGCAGGCACTCCGGAAAGCGACCAACCGGGACCGCCTCCTTAGTTCGGGGGGCTACTGGAGATTGCGAATCAGGAATCATGTTCTAATCCTCATGCTTATTGGTCGATGGATCTCGGCGTGCTTGTAGCTCTTTTGCTGCGTGATAGCGATTGAGCACGCCCAACTGAGGGAACAATCCCCCCGCGAGAATCAAGAGGCTCAGCAATACAACCGCAACTCGTTCGTTGGGTCGAGCGCTGAGCGAAATCGTGGAATTGGTTCGGCGACCAGCGAAGATTCGGAAGTAGGCATTGAGAATCGAAATTCCGTTCAAGGCGGCAGCCAAAACGATGGCTGTTCCAACCATCGGATAGACATCCACTGCACCCTCGACGAGCAGTTCCATGGCGATAAACCCGATCGTCCCAGGAAAGCCGATAGAGGCCAGTCCGGTCAGCAAAAAGAAACCCGCAATCGTGGGCATTTGATCGTAAAGACCGTGATAGTCCGCGAGCGAAACGCGCCCGATACGAGCCTCCACCGATCGTAGACATATCCCAAATCCAGCTAGCGACAGGCCAACACTGAACCAAACGCAAAGCGAACCGGTCACACCTACTGGCGTCACCAACTCGATCCCGACTAAAACCATGGATGCGTTGCTCAAAAATAAGTAACAAAAAAAACGACGCGCCTCGCGCTGGATGGTCGCCATGCCTGCCGCGTAAAACGCGGTGAAGAGGGAAAGAAGGGCGACTGAACGCAATAACCCCTCAGGAGCAATAGGTACTACTAACCGCAGCACTGCGAGAATTCCGGTGAGAGGCATCACAAACAAGATCGCCGTCCCAAACGTCCCCTTTTCAAACAAGTCCGTCATCCAGCAATGCACGGGAACGATCCCGCTTCGCAGCAAAACCGCACCGGAGATCAATGCGAGTCCGATGAAATAAAACATCGATTCAGCACTGCTTTGCGATATCAGCAGATAACCCAGCACGAGAAGAACGGCGAAGAGGCCCAGATGCCATTCGTAAACCCGGGTGCAGCGTTGACGAGCCTTGAGCTCAATCCAAGGGGGAATGATCGCCGCAACAAGAAGCGCGACAAGGATCCAGGATGTTTTGCAACTAATCGTCGCTAGCAGCATCGCTTCAGATATCAACGTCCTACTGAACGAGAATCGTTCAATCTTGGTCTTGAGTGTCGAGAGAATGACGACAAAGTAACCTAGCGCAGCCATCGGCAACAAGGGCGCGCTCAATTCATCGACGACGACGATATCTTGGTTGAAAACCCATGATAGAAAATCGCCGTGATCGTGCGCCTCAAAGGTTTGCAGGGTGACAAAATCGATCCATTCACCAACTGCCAGAACGAGGGATACAAACGAGAAGGCCGTCGCCACTAGCATGGCATGCTCTCCCTTCTTCTGCATAGCTGCCAGAATCGCCCCGAGGATCGGAGCGAGAATCGCCAACTCGAGCCATGGAAAATGCAATTGCGACATTAGGCGATTCCTCTCTGTTCCGAGTCTTGCGACGCGATCGGATACGGGGCCGATCCCAACTTCGGTGCATCAACTTGTTCAGGATGCAGGTCGGTGCGATCCGATTCCCTCGAAGCCGCGCGCGAGAGCCAGTCGGTCCAACGCCGCTCCTGGAGGTCCGCCCATTCAAAGGCGACGAGAAACGGATGGATGATAAAGCGGTCCAATGCAGCGTCCATGAAACCGCGTTCAAAACCAAAGCGGTATATCCAACGCTTCACGGATTCAGGAAGGATTCGTCCAGGAGGCTTTGTTCCTAAAACCACACGCGAGCCAATGGCGTTTTCGATCGCGTGGTAGTCGGACATCAGTGTCGGAGCACGGAGCAGTTGCATCGTCCGCAAGCAAGCGTGACCGATGATATGGATCAAAGCCAAATAGTAGAAACCGAGCCCGATCTCTACCACGATCATGCCGACCTGGCTGAGCGATGCATAGGCCAATGCGGTTTTGACGTCGCTCTGAACTTTTGAAATTAGGGAGCCGGAAATCGACGATATGGCACCCACCGCGATGATGATGATACGTAGTGTCCAGGAGGCCTCGAGGATGGGGCTGACACGGAGCAGCAGATAGGCTCCAAGATGCACCGAGAGGGAACCGTAGAATACCGCTGTCGAGGGAGTCGGGCCTTCCATCGCGCGAGCTAGCCAACCGGAGAAGGGAACCAACGCGGATTTGCCGCTTGCGGCCAACAGCAGCAACAATCCCACTGCGAGAGCATTCTCAGGCGATAGCTCGGTCCGACCTCCAGGCCATGGTTGGTTGCCAACGAATGCGGCAAAGTCCCCTTGACCGGTCAGGTGATGCATCGAAAGAGCTGCGATGAGAAAAGCCGCATCCGCGAGTCGATAAACGCTCCACACTCGCTGCCCATTTCGCGCCGGGATCTCGCGCTCTTGAAAATATGCGACTAGAAGCGCCGAGGATAATCCGACCATCTCCCAACCGAAGAACAGTGTTTCAATCGTGCCAGCAACCGCAGACAACACCATGCCATTGAGAAAGATCGAATAGAGCAAGAAGAACCGAAAAAAACCGGGCTCGCGATGAAGATAACGCTGAGTGAACGACGCCACGATTCCGCACAACACCAGCGACAAGAGAAGGAATGGCATACTCAACCGATCGAAAATAAATCGGATATGAAAGTGAAAATGCTCTTGCTCGATGGCGACCCAGTCACCGGCATC
>JBILVV010000343.1:0-5504 GCA_044370255.1 Pirellula sp. | reverse complement strand
TCCTTCGGAAATACGAGCGATCGCGCTATGCGAGATGCATCTCCACCCCTCTTCCATCGTATGGGATATCGGTGCCGGAAGCGGGTCTGTCGCCATCGAAGCAGCTCAGATCGCACACCAAGGAAAAGTCTATGCCATCGAAATGGATGCCGAAGATTACGGCCTGATGGTCGAGAACGCCAAGCTATTTCAGGTCAAGAACTTCGTACCGGTTCTCGGAGAAGCGCCCTTGGCCTGGAAGAAGCTTCCTGATCCCGATGCGATCTTTATCGGAGGGACCGGCCGTTGGGTTACCGATTTGGTTGCCCAGTCCTGGCCTCACCTCAAGCCAGGCGGCTCGCTCGTAGCCAATGTAGCAAGCATGGAAAACGTCGTCGCTCTCCAACATTGGTTTCTGCAACAACGCCTCTTGGAGCCACAACTGTGGATGATCCAAATCTCGAGAGGAAACCAGCAGTTTGAGACCCACAGGCTGGAATCGGCCAACCCCAGTTTCCTGCTGAGAGCCACCAAGCAAATGGTATCCTAACCCTCCAAGGTAATTCGCTATCATGCGTCCCTCGCTCACGCTCTTGCAGGTCGCGCTTTTTGGCTAGTGTGATTGCTAGCGGTCGGTGTTTTGCCTCGGAGAGTGGACTGACGATGTTGCCCCGAGGCGGGGAAATTTGGTAATCCTCTGGGTATGACCCGCATCGATCGTTACATCTTGGTTTTGTACTGCCGCGTTTTCGCGGTCTGCTTCATCACCTTGTCCGGATTGTTGATCGTCGCGCAAGTCTTCACCAACCTGGATGAGTTCATCCAGTACGGCAAGGCCAAGGGTGGCTTGATTCACGCTTTGGCCGATTACTACGGGCCAACACTTCTCGCTATTTTCGATCGAACTTGCGGATTGCTGGTTCTGCTCTCCACGATGTTCGTGATCGCTTGGTTGTACCGAACGAACGAGATGACCGCATTATTGGCCGCAGGGATCAGCAAAGCCCGCATCATCCGGCCTGTTTTGTTGGTATCGACGGCTGCCATCCTCTTCGCAACCGTCTCGCGTGAATGCCTGATTCCCAAGTGGGAGAAATCACTCAACCGAAGTCCGCAGGATCTCCAAGGCGGCGAGCGTTTACAATCGATGCGTCCGACGGTCGATATAGACTATGGTGTCCTTATCGCGGGCCGGACCCTGGAAACGAATTCTCAGTGCATCATCAATCCGCTATTCAAGTTTCATGGACCGGTTACCGAATTGACCGAACAGATCCACGCAGCACGAGCCTACTATATGCCCGCAGATGCAACACATCCTGCTGGATATCGTCTCGATGGAGTTGCAGTGAAATCGATGCTAATCGGCAAGCCTTCGTTTAGAAAAGATGGCGTTGATTATCTACTCCTGCCCACCGACAACCCTTGGCTTACCGCCGACCAGTGCTTTATCCCGAGCAGTGTGGAATACGATATGCTTCGGGGGGGAGCGAGCAAACAGTTCGCATCAACCGGAGATTTGATCTGGCGATTGCGCAACCAGCGAAACTACTACGGCACCGACTTGCAAGTGATGGTTCACTCGCGATTCCTGCAGCCTTGGATGGATATGACACTGTTGCTGCTCGGTTTGCCGTTGATCTTAACGACCCGCAATCGGAACGTTGTTCAGTTGGTTGTTGTTTGCCTTGCAACGTTTGGATTGTTCTTTGCTGTTTCCACTGGATTCGGTTCCCTCGCATCGCATGGCACCTTGATTTCACCTTCGGTCGCAGCGTGGGGACCGCTCATGGTGTTCGGGCCGATCGCCTACGCTAGGGCTAGGCAAGCGATGATGGAATAATCAACCCTTCTTGAGCCTCAAACGGATCGGTCCACGAATCGATTCCACATCCCGTTGATCAACATCGATTACCTCTCCCCTTTGGGTAATCTCGACAAGTCCGTCTCGCACCATATTGGCGGCTACTTCTCGGACCATTGGCATATGCTGTCGCCACTTGGAGCCGAATTGCCTTGCTGCATCCGATGGACATATGCTTTCGCCGCTTTTCAGCGTGTGCAACAAACGAAAGATCTCATTCCGCACATCCTCTTGTGTCGGTTCGAGGTGATCTTGCCAACGGGACTTCATGAACAACACTCGGGATGACAAAGCGATAATGGATGCTAAGGAGCAGTTTGAGGCATCAAGTTTTGCTGCCTCATCCACTCTTTGATGACTTCCAAAGCGGAAGAATTCACGGTTTCGCTGATGCGATCGTACTCATCGGGCAATCCTGTCTCAGCCCGCTGCATGAGATGATTCAACCCAGGCAACACGACCAGATCCCCTTTCAATCTCGGATTTCGGGATGCGACATCAAACAATCGTTCGCGATTCGGGCCTGCGACTACTTGAACGTCTTTATCTCCCCAAATGGCCAGCGTGGGGGCACGCATCACCAGCCATGCAGAGGTCGGATCAAAAGCAAGGAAGTAACGCATCCACGGGGTTTGCAAACCTTTGAATTGAGCGAGTATCTGATCGACAACTCGCTGTCGCCTCGCATCTTCGGACTCTCCCGGCAATGCCTCCGACATGCCTTGTAAAGCATCCCATTGCTCCAGGACCGCCTGGCGAGCTCGACTCATCGTTCGAGCTTCGTCGGATTCAGGCTCGAGAGCCAGGCTCTGCAATGTTCGTTGAAGCTTTATCGAAGCTTGCCGCGTCGAAGCGTCTACTCCTTGCAATTCCGAGATGCGATCGATTTGAGTTGCGAGGATCTCGCTTCCGGCAAATGCCGGGGGAGCCAATAGGATCAAGAATGCAACTTCAGGTTCGTTGGCCGCTACCATCGGCCCGATGATTCCACCTTCGCTGTGTCCAAGCAATCCAACGCGCAATCGATCGATCCCTTCAAGAGAGCGAGCATGTTGCCAAACCGCAGCCGCATCGTCTGCAAAATCGAACGTCGTGCTACTGAGGAACTCGCCGGTGCTCGACCCTGTTCCGCGATCGTCATATCGCAAGCTCGCAACTCCGTGTTTCGCCAGCCAGTGTGCAATCACACGAAATGGTTGATGGGATCCGATCGTTTCGTCTCTGTCCTGTGGACCGCTGCCAGAAACCATGACAACGGCGGGGATCTTCGATTCGGAGCTTGTTCCAGCGGGCCAAGTGATGGTTCCGCTGATACGAAACTTAGGCTGTACCCAGCGACCATCTTGCTTTACTTTTGATTTGCGATAATCGACTCGCTCGATCGCAAACTCTTCTTCTCGAATACCATCGGGGAGCGATTCGGTCGTGGAGGAAGCGGTCGTGGAGGGAGCGGTCGTCTTGGCGTTCTCCATATCAGAACTCTGGGAACTTGCATTCTTTATTAAACGAATCAAAGGATCGCTTTCTATCGAATCCCCTTTGAGTTCATCCACCCGATTCAATTCCAATGCGAGTGGCAACAAGCTTTGGATGAACCTACCTCGAATGGACTCCCCAATCGTCACGGGATCGACGAGAAACTTTGCGTTCCCTGGCAGAGAGGGAATAGAAAGAATCACTTGCCCCTTGTCGCCTGTCGTCAAACGGACGGGAAAACCAGATACCTTTTCGGACAGAGAATCAAATAGTATCCGAGGGGATTGTGGATCTGCATAAGGTGGCTGATCGTAGACTCGCAATCGAACACTGATTTTGCGAACCGCTAAATCCAAGTCACCCTTCCAAGCCGATGGGGCGCCGAGTCGATCTACACCTTCATCGGGCACCGAATCCGCCTTGCGGAAACTCAAGGGTAGTTTCGCATTTGCGTTCTGAAACTCTCCATCGATGCGGTTCCCGTTTCGTTTGCCGCGAAAGGAATAGCTCAGATTGGCATCCCCTCCAGGAATGACGGTGAACTCGAGCGTTCCGTCGGAACTGAACGAGCATCGTGCAAAGGGAAGGGAGTCGGGTTTCTGATCGGGACTAGTGATCGTTCCAGCGATCTCGGCGGGAGCGGAGTCACTCGGCCCATCCGATGTTGGGTCGATGCGAATCAGGAGTCGGAGGTGCTGGGCAGGTGTCTCCAGCCATCCGATCCAGGGCCCCGCCAAGTCGGCTGATGTCTGATCCTGAGCGATAGCGCTGGGCAACCACGCCCACGTTGTTGCCCAAAAAAGCCAAGAACAAGCTAAACAGCAGCGAACCGCGAGAAACGCACGGTGAGAAGTTTTGGCCATGCTGTATCGTCAATTATCTCTTGGATCGATTCTGTCGGAACAGCGCGTATTCCTCCGTGCTGATCTGCCCGTTACCGTCTTTGTCGACATCGCCAAACTTTGCTGACGAGTCGCTAAATTCATCCGGGGTAAGGAAACCATTTTTATCTTTGTCGACTTTTTCGATTCGTTTCTTGCTCCACTCCATCATCATTGCATCCACTCCCCCACTCGAACCACTCTTTGCTGAGGGGCCGCTTCCTCCATCCGACTTCGGACTATCCGATGCAGTCGACGAGCTCGAGGAACTGCTCGAGGAACTGGATCCCTTCAGGTATCCCTTCTTTACGCCCGCCAAGCATTCCTTAGCAGTGATGTAGCCATCTTGATTCGTATCGAACTTTGCGAAGTCTTCGAGCGTCGACGCATCCCACTTCCGAGCGAATTCGTTCATCGCTACTTGGTTGTCGCCATCGATGTCGTCTCGTACGAACCACTCGGGCAAACCTGCAGGTCGAACTGAGCCACCCGATGAACCACCGACTCGGAAGCTCGAAACTTTCTCGAACGGTCGAGTGCTCTCGTTTTTTGCGGTGGCATCGCTTTGTTGCTGACGAGGACGATTCTCTTCGCCACCTCGCGATCGCGATTCTTGATCCTGACGTTGTTCTCGTCGTCTTGCGTATCGGGCCGCGACCTCCTCGCGGGACAATTTGCCGTCTTTGTTTCGATCCCACTGCGCGAGTGAGTCGCTCCATCGCGCTTCCTTGACTTCATCTTGGTCGAGCGAACCATCGTTGTTTTTGTCGTAGCGCCGCATGCGTTCGTCCGCGTCGCGGCGATCGCGTTCGTCGACTTGAATCGCTGACATCGCACCTGCCGATCCAAACCCCGGGACAGGTGGACGTTCGATCTTCACACCGAATCCTGGTACGAGGCTTTGAGAGGACGAGGTATCGACACTGTCATCTTCGGTCCCCCATCCTCCCCAAGATCCGCCACCCCAAGAACTACCCGAACTGCCACCACTTCTCATTTGCTGGATCGATTCGGTCAGGACCGAAATTGGGATCGGCTTGGACATGTCTATTTTTGGATTATTGCGAGCCATGCGTTCGAGCATGAAACGTGCAGGCCCTTGCACTTCCTCGGGGTCGAGGGATCCGTTGCCGTTGGTATCCATGCGCGAGATGAACTGCGAGGGGTCGAAGCCACCGCCACCTCCCCAGCTGCCGCGGCCACGGTCTCCTCCTCGGTCTCCACCACCGCCCCAGGAACCGCCACCCCCCCACGGGCTTCCGCCCATCATCGGGCCACCGCCCCCCATGATCATCATTCCACCC
>JBILVV010000046.1:0-18671 GCA_044370255.1 Pirellula sp. | reverse complement strand
CGTCGAAGGCGCAAACCAAATACTCCGGCTTCCATTGTTGCAGGAGATTCGCGATATCGCGCAGGAACCCGTGAACAGCCCCGACCTCCACTCCTTGCGGGCTCGTCATCGCAGGGAGAGCATGAAACACCTGATAGATCAGCGAATGGGAGTCGACTACGATGATCAAATCATCGTGTTTGGGATTGTCACCGGAACCGGGATCCGAGGAAAGGTGGGGTTGAGAAGCAGGCTCAACGGGCGCTCTCTCATCGGGGGACATAGGCTCCGTAACTGCAGTCTCCTCGTCAAAGGAAAACAGCATCGGTTGTCGGGAGGAGGAGGTGGATTTTTTTGGCATCCCACCATCGTCCTGCGAAATCGAACGGATGGCAACCGCCCTAGCGAGCGGACCGATGCGGATTGTAGACCATCATCCGATCGGGATCGATTTGATAGGTGCCACCGTAGGGAGTCCGATGCAATCTTTGGTCGGATAATCCCACGCGAAACAGTTCGATCATGTTCAAATCGGGGTTGCGGCCGGTCTGTTGTCGATATTCCGCCACCATGCGATTGAGCCGTTCAAGATTCTCCTGATCGGCCGCTTCCCGATACTGTTCCCATTGCCAGACCCCCAACGATACCACGACCGTCGCGAAACTGAGCCAAGAAGCCGGGGCGAGAATTTTCGAAAAGGCAAACGAAATTACAGAATGAATCATGATGCGGTTTCCGAAAAGCTGACTTCCCTCAGAAAGACTAGCTCGCGAATTCCGCCCTTGGCAAATCCGTTTTGGTGTCGATCCTCACACTCGAGTCCACCTGTAGCGTTGGTACCGAAGAAACCCTTCTCACTACTGCGTTGGACTCTAGGGTAGCACTTCTCTTTACCGGCCGCCCCCTTCGTCCTTGTCGTCTTCTTCCTCTTCCTCCTCAATTTCAGCGAACACAAACGCTGCCCGCACGGGTGGAGGCATCGGGCTATTCGGACCGCGAACGCTGCGCCACACGATATCGCCCAGGAGCAAATCGTCGGCGGCATCTTCTTTGCTCAAGTCGAGTTTCTCGGACATCTCCGCGCCCCAGGCCAAGGCATTATTGGTCTCGTACAAATCGACTTGAGCCGGGAGAGCCGTGTAGGGTGCCAAGTCCGGTGTCTTGCCAAAGCTGGTGTACATCGGGTTGGCTGCGGCATCGAACTGCGTCATCGGCTCGAGCCCCAAGATCAGTTCCATCGTGCGCAGCATGCTCGATGTCGTGTAAAGGGTCGAATCGACCGTCCCTTTGCGAATGTAGGGACTGATCGCAAGGGCCACTGTTCGGTGCGCATCGACATGGTCCGATCCATTTTGGGCATCGTCTTCGATCACGAAGATCGCAGACTCTTTCCAGTATCGACTCTTGGAAATCGTTTCGACGATCTGACCGAGTGCAACATCGTTATCTGCAACCATGGCAGTCGGAGTTTTCTTGCCGATCCGTGTGCCGCTGGTGTGGTCGTTGCCGATGCGAAGAACGACAAACTGAGGCAGATTATCTTCGCGATCGAACTGGGCCAGTCGCTCGGCGAATCGCTTGGCTCGATCGATGTCCATGTAATCCAGATCGTAGGATCGATACATCGGATCGAAATGACCTTCGAGCGTTGCAACCTTGGCCTTGCCGGGATCGCTAGGCTTCGGGCCATTGGCGATGAATTCACCGAAACTGAAGTAGCCGACCCCAGCTTTCTTGCACTGATCCCAGAAATAGCCGCTCGACGGTGCAGCAATTTCATACGCGCCTTCGGATGTGTAACCAATCTTGCTGCGTCCTCCGCGATAGCTCAGTGGCCATCCCCGTTCAACGAAGTCGGTCGCATAGGCGGCCATCGTCCATTCGTGACCATCGGCGCTCACCTCGCTTTCGACGTAAAAATTATCCAGGGTCACATACTCGCGAGCTAACGCGTGATGGTTGGGAGTCACCTTCTCGGGAAAGATGCACAACTCCGGATCGCCGTTGCCTCGATCCTTCATATCACCAAAGACTTGATCGTAGGTTCGATTCTCCTTGATAATGTAGAAGCAATACTTGATCGGGCATGGATCCCCGACCCGCGATGGGATCACGGAATCGGAGGCGATCGGTTTCAGGTTCGGATTGGAATCATGTTTGAAAGGGGAACATGCGTAGGCATCCTTGGTCCACTGGGCCATGGTGACTGGATCGGGGTTGGGAATCACGCTCAGAGAGCCTTGGAACAGTCCTCCAATGTACTCGCGAGTCGATCGCGGAGGTTCTCGAAGCGGGTTGGGACCCTTCCTGTTGTCTCGAGATGTAAGCCCTTTTCCGTTTGCGACCAGGATCTGTTCGCCATCGCGAGTCATGGCCAATGCGGTGGGATACCAACCGACGGGTATGAAGCCGAGAGACTTGGTTTGGCCTCGCTCGCGAATATCAAATACCGCGACATTGTTATTGTCGGCGTTGGCGACAACAAGAACGTTTCCATCAGGCGAGACAGCGATGCTGTTGGGGGTGCTGCCGTTCTTGCGGCTCGCATACAGTGATGTCGTGATGACTTCTTTGGCTGCTCCCGTAGACGCGTCGAGCATGACGACCGCATTGTCGTCGGTGCAACCGACCAATAGATGTTTCCCTTCATCGAGGAACAACATCTCGGTTGGATGGCTCCGTACGGGCCACGTTGCACTGACGGAATTTTTCTCCAAGTCGATGACCGCGACCGAGGCCGCACCCCACAGGCTGACCATTGCGCGGCTTCCGTCTGGTGTCACAATGACATCGACGGGGAAGCTATCTTTGGGCAACTCGATTCGGACGCTGTCCGCCACATTCTTGGGTGTTACAGGAGTACGAGGCCGGTTATTACGATCGGGTTGTGCTTCGTTGGGGGTGCGTGTCCGAGAACGAACCTCCGGCTTGCGGGCTTGCAAATCAATGATCTCTAACTGATTCGAAAGAAGCCCGCATACGAGTAGCTTCTTCCCATCGGGCGTGGTGGTTAATCCAGCCACCACCGACTTGCGATCCGAATCGATCAATTGCATCGTGTCTACCAGCGATAGATAGCCGTCTCGATGCTCATAGACAAAGACCGCTTCATCTTCGCCGCGGCTGACGTACAGTCGGCTCCCATCGGGAGAGAAGCATAGCCCTTGAAAGGCCTGATCCACAACGACACTCGATGTCACGGTTGCATCGGCGATCGACACCATGCGCACTTCGTGAGTTCCCCATCCCGTATGGAGAATCGCGGCGTAGCGGCCATCGGGAGTCAGTTTCATGCGACTGGGGAAATCACCCAGTTCAATCTGCTTGCCCACCGGCTTTAGGCTCCAACCATTGGGAAGAAGTGTTTCACCTCTCCCTTGGAATCCGGGAAGCTGAATTGTTGGTCGGTTCTCTTGTTCCTGTGCTTGCAGTGACAGGGAACCGCAAATGAGAGGCAGCGCAATGAGAGGCAGCGCCAGGAATATCCCTGCCGCTCGTTCTACACGGGAATAAATCAATCGCATGATGATTTTGAGCCAGATGTCGTAGGAAGTGAATCGTGCTAACGTCGAACGTTATACCAAGAGCTTCCTCGTTAGATACGATGATCCACCAGTCCTAGTCCCGAGAATCATCAATTCTTCACTCGTGGCCTGGGCAACAGACCCGTCTACCACACCCACGGCTGAGACCACCACTGTTTCCACGTCCATCCAGGAGGGGGAATGAAGGGGATGGCGGTATACCACGGCTGGTCATCGAGCGAGACCGGATCGCTTGGTCCGATCGGGGGCTCGCTGGATACTTCACCCGCGGTTGGCATCGGCGGGTCGGGAAGGGACCATCCGGTCGACGGCGGCGGCAATTGCAAGGCCTCATGGTATTGCCGTTGCTGTTGCTCGATCCAGACCAAGGTGTCGCGAGATCCGTCGCCCGGCCAATACTTCCAGTCCGCATGCTTCAAGCGATCGCGCGCGAGAGTGAAGTCTTCGCGGGCAACGGCGGCAATCGATAAATTTTTCCATGCAGCGGTATTCCAGTTATGTGCATCGGCTGCGTCCTGCCAGGTTCGTTCCGCCATCTCCCATTGCCCGACCCGCGCGTAAGCGTTTCCCTTGCGAACTGTCGAAGAACCTGGTGCAAACCATGGCAGATCGATCAATACATCGGTCGCTCGCGTGGTCGGAGCGACCAACTCCCAGGATCGTCTTGCGGAGGCTGCAACAACCTTTGCACTCCCATCGCTCTGGAACGCAAGGTCTGGAAACTGTTTATCCACTTCTCGCCGCGCCATCGTTACCGTGTGCTCCCCTAAACGCTGGCCACTGTCCACTTGATAAACACACCAGCGAACCGTAAGCGTCTCAGATGGACCCGGTTTGCGGAGAAAGGAAAACAAGCTCGGCCGCCTCGGTCGCTGTTGGGGAAGATCCAAACGATACGATACAACATCGCCGGTCAATAAATAATGCGCCCCCGCTCGCCGAGCTGCACCGAGCGAAGCCATCTCGCTCGGTTGACCATCGTAGGCAACCAATTGAATGCCACTCGCTCGCTCCAACTCACTCGGAGTGATCACTGCCAATTGCGGCAGGCTCTGCGGGCGGGATAACTCCATCGCCTGCTCAAGTCGCTCTGCGACATCGGGTTCCCCTCCGATCGGAGATACCGCCACGCGAATGGTCCCGGTGTTCTTAGAACTCAAGCCTGCAGCAGTTGCAACAGCAGGGTTTGTGCCAGCAGCGTTTTGGCGGGCGATCGACGAGGGTCTCCATACATGGATGGGAGCGGTCATCTGGCAACCGGTGACTACGCACAGCATGAGGGCTGCGCCTAGCGAGCTAGTGGTTTTATGTAGATGTTCCATGACAATCGTTTCCCAAAACCGGTGGGCACTGAACGGGTGTTTGTGGTCTATCGATAACCGCTTCGCATTCCTCCCAACAATCGAAGATGGGAGACCTGGTAAGGAAGGGAAAGCTGCGAATCATTTTTCGTTCAAATTGCTCTTGGGATCGTCGCGAAAGATTTGTTATCCCAATGTGCATGGAAACGCAACCTTCCTGGAATCGAAGAGCATGGATCACCGCAGCGATTGCGGCACCGATCACACTCTGTTGCGGATGCAGAACCACGCCGGTCACCGGACGCAAGCAACTACGATTCATCCCTAAGTCGATGGAGATGTCGCTCGGCGAACAAAGCTATGCCGAGGTGGTCAATCAAAACAAGCGATCGGAAAACCAAGCTTGGATCAATGCCGTCGAGCGCACCGGGTCCCGTATCGCTGAGGTTGCCAACGCTCCCGACTTTCAATGGGAATTTCGATTGTTGGCATCGGAAACAAAAAACGCGTTTTGTCTACCGGGTGGCAAGGTCGCAATTTACGAAGGGATCATTCCCTATTGCCAAAACGAAGCTGGTTTGGCGGTTGTCATGAGTCATGAAATCGCGCATGCTCTGGCGCATCACGGCGCAGAGCGTATGAGCCAGCAGGCAGGAGTGAAAGGAGTCGGCTCGGTGATCGGTTGGGCCATGAGCGATTACTCCCCAGCGACGCGAGAACTCGCCCAGCGAGCCTTCGGTACCGGTGTGCAATATGGCGTTTTGCTCCCCTATAGCCGCAAACATGAAAGCGAGGCTGATGAGATCGGTCTGCACCTGATGGCCCGCGCGGGATACGATCCTGCCGAAGCGCCCCTGTTCTGGGGGCGATTCGGTGCTTCAAAACAAGGGTCCGAAACTCCTCCCGAATGGGCATCTACCCATCCGAGCGACGACCGCCGAGCCGCCGATTTAGCGGCAAAGCTTCCCGAAGCGATTCAGCTCTATCAATCCTCGCCAGCACAACATGGTCGAGGCGAACTACTCGCCTGAACGAATCGTCGCGATGCTCCATAAATCGCTCTTTCGCTTGACATGCGATTTTGATATCTCCTACGGATAACCGAGTGCGGATCACGGATTGATCCGGACGAAAATAGGGATGACTCGATCGGCGGTATGGATACGCAATCGTTTCTCAAAACGCATCGAAAGACGATTCACCACCTGCGAATGTGGGTGATGTGCTGCGGGATTGCATCGCTGTTCACCGGCTGTCAACAGTGGCCGGGAACGCAAGCCATGAAGCAGTATCAGCTCGAAAGCGATCGGCTCCTTTCCGAGTTTCGGGCTCAAAAGAAGCGAGCGGAAGAATTCGAGCAACGCAATCAGCAACTCGAGAAGAGGCTTGGCGAAAGCGAACGCCTGATCGCCAAATTGCAGGGCCGTCCATCATCGCGGGCAGCAGACCGATCCGGCGATCGAACGTTGGCCGATATCAGCAAAGGGGCGCCGAGCTCGACACCCAAACGGATATCCGGGTCGGGACTTCCTGATGCGACCCCACCCACCCCCGGCAGATTCACCTCGGGCGGTTACAATAACGGCGAGGATCTCAAGGGAGATCCGTCCCGATCCAATCAATGGCGTCCCATTAACGGACGCTAAGCTGTTTCATGAAGTCCGATGCAATCCACGTTCTCGCAACGCTCGGTGCAGAACGTCTCGATGTTGTGAGAAAACTGCGTTTCGAAGTGCTGCGCGAACCGCTAGGGATGCCCTATGAAGATACGCTCTTCTCTGGCGATGAACTCCCCACGACGCAGCATTGGCTCGCTTATGCGGACGATCAGCCGATCGGATGTCTGACGCTCCTGATCCCCGATGCCGCAGGAGCGGTGTCCGGCGATGGTCCGATCAAGGTACAATTGCGCGGCATGGCAGTTCTCAAGCAAACCCAAAACCACGGTATCGGCAGCCGCATGCTCGATGAAGTGCATCGACTCGCGATTGCAAAGAAATGGCACCTGTGGTGCAATGCGAGGCAAGCCGCCGTCCCCTTCTATGCAAAGAACGGATGGCACGTCCAAGGCCAACCATTCGACATCCCCAAAATCGGACCTCATTTCGTCATGTGCTGGGAGCCTCGCGAGTGAAACTCACTTTTCATCCCTTCGAAGTTCACAAAAGCGTACCTCTCGCGATTAGTCGCGGAACGCAGGCGACCTCTCGAGGCTGGGAAGTCCGTATACTTCACGATGGGATCGAAGGCTTGGGGGAGGCGTCCGAGTTTTCGATCCCAGGGCATGAACAAACAGCGGATACTCTAAAAGCTTCATTGGAGCGAGCCGTACCTTTCCTTCGATCGATCACTCCTTGGCAACGCGTGGAAGCCGAATCGATCTTGCGTCAGCATTCAATCGAATCGTCTGCGATCAACGGCATCGACATGGCTCTCTACGATTGGATGGGCAAGGCAACGCATCAACCGGTGTGGCGATTGCTGGGCCTGAGTTCCGAGGTCCGCGTTGCGAACTCGGTCACCATCGGCATCTCTTCTCCCGAATCGGCCCAGCAGCGATTGGTCCGCTGGCTCGAAATCGGCGTCATCCGAGCCGTAAAAATAAAAATGGGAGGCAAGGACGGGATCCTCGACGATCAAGCAAGACTCGAAGCTGTCAAGAAGTTGGTCCCGGAGTCGACTCGTATCGGAGTCGATGCCAACGGCGGTTGGTCGACCGCCGATGCCTTGACCATGTGCCGATGGCTTGCCGATCGAGGCGTCGATCACGTTGAACAACCCACTGCACCGGGGGACTTGGCCGCACTGCGAAGCGTACACTATGGATCTCCTATCCCAGTCTTGGCAGACGAAGCATGTTTGACCAGCCGCGATATTCCTGCACTGGCCGGTGCATGCAGCGGTATCAATATCAAGCTTTCAAAATGCGGAGGTATCTCCGAAGCGTTGCGTATGATCGCCACCGCGCGTGCTCATGGGATGAAGGTGATGCTCGGATGCTACTCGCAAACCTCGCTCGGTAATTCCGCAGCCAATCAACTTGCGTCACTGGTCGATTACATCGACCTCGACAGCCATCTCAACCTCAAGCAAGACCCGTATGTAGGATGCAGGTTTGAGGATGGCTATTTGCACCAACGAGATATTCCCGGATTAGGAGTCACCCATGCCTAGGCATCCCGAATACCACGCTAACGATCGCCTCGCCATCCTGTTGCACGATGGGATCTTAGGTAAACACGGAAAAACCGGACTGGCCTTAGTTCGTTTTGCGCCGGAGCGAGTTGCGGTCGTCATCGATCGTCAAAACGCAAATGGTTCACTCGCCGACCTGACCGGCATCCCATTGCGGAATCAAATACCGATCGTCGAAAACGCGCACGAGGCTTTGCACTATGCCCCGAACACCCTCGCAATCGGGATCGCACCTTTGGGGGGACGTTTGCCCGCAGAGTGGATACAGGATTTGAATACGGCGTTGCTCGGCGGACTAAACATCCTCAACGGTCTGCACACGCGACTTGCCGAAGACCCCAATCTGAAGCCGAGCCTGCAACCCGGACGATGGATTTGGGACATTCGTCAGGAACCGTCGGGATTGGTTTCGGGAGACGGTTCCGCGCGATTGTTGCCGTGCAAGAGGGTCTTGTTCGTCGGCACCGACATGTCGATCGGCAAGATGTCGGCGGCGATCGCATTTCACCGTGCAGCCGTATCGCTCGGCAAACGTTCTAAATTCATGGCAACCGGCCAGACCGGAATCATGCTCGAAGGAGACGGAATCCCACTCGATGCCATTCGGGTCGATTTCGCATCGGGAGCCGTGCAACAAGAAGTCATCGCATGCGCCAAGGATCGCGAAGTGGTCTTCATCGAGGGGCAAGGCTCCTTGCTCAATCCCGCATCGACAGCAACGCTTCCTTTGATGCGAGGTTCGCAACCCACGAAGTTGGTTCTCTGCCATCGCGCCCAGATGCATCACTTGCGCGACTTTAAATGGGTGCGGATTCCACCTCTTGGGCAAGTCGTCTCCATGCTCGAACATGTTGCCAGCGCTGGCGGTGCCTTGGCCCCCGTCCAAGTCGGCTGCATCGTTCTCAATACCCACGGATTGAACGATTCCGAGGCACGCTACGAAATTGAGCGAACGCAAGCCGAAACGGGATTGCCTACCAACGATGTCGTCCGCTTCGGAGCCCAGGATTTGCTCGACGCGGTGATCTAAAGATCCGGAAACTGTTTTCCGAATGCGCCCTTTGTATTGGAAATCCCTGCCAAGAAGTTGGCGTTCTTGGGCGAATGGCTTAGCATGTCAAGCGAGGGCATGACATGGTACGAGATACAGGATACCCCCTATGAAAACCCTTTGCTCGACGGTCATCGTTTGGTGGTTCGCACTTGCTGCGATCCTCGCAGGCACGGTCACGAGTGCACCGGTAAATAGCGCCTTGGCCCAAAACGACGCACCCGAAGCTCCGCGCAGGCAAGGGACATTGGTCAAATTGCCCCTTCCCCTTTCCGCGGAAGCCGAGACTCGCATCCTCGCGTCGCTCGAATCGATCGCCTCCCGTTCAACCGGTGGCGATCGCCCCATCGTCGTTCTCGAGTTCACGTCCGCCAATGGAATGGCTGCAACCAATGATGTTGCTGGACGACTCGGCCGAGGGACATCGTTCGAACGAGCCCTCAGCGTAGCTCGATGGCTGAGTGGAACCAAGGGGAATCGCATTCGCAGTGTGGCATACATTCCGGAATCGATCGGTGGCCACGCCGTTCTCGTCGCTCTTGCTTGCGAAGAAATCGCGATTCATCCGGCAGCCGAGATCGGTCTTGCAGGGATCGACGAATCGACTCAGGAAGCAACGATTGTCCAAGCTTACACAGAAACCGCTACACGACGCGGTCTCTTTCCCGCCGCAGCCGTGCGCTCGATGCTCGATCCGGCAGAGACACTCGTCAAGTTGGAGTTGGAAGGTGGTGGCGTTGAGTATGCCACCCTTCCCGAACTCGAACGAGGCCTGCGTCCCGAAAAAGCATGGGCCGAAAAACAACTCGTCCCCTCCAATCAAATGGGTACGTTCGCTGGCCAAGAACTCCGATCGTGGCGATGGGTAACGTATCTGGTCCCGGACCCAAACCAACTGGGGCCTATGCTCAAACTCGATACCGATGTTCGAGAGCGACCTGCCTTCGCAGAGCCCCGCAAAGCGATGCGTTCTCATATACGCGGCATTGTCAGTCCGCGCCAAGTCGATCGAACCATCCGAGCCATCGAAGATGCGGTGAATAACCAACAAGCCAACCTCATCCTCATCGAACTCGATTCCCCTGGCGGAAATCTTTCCGAAAGCTTGAGACTGGCCTTCTATCTTGCAAACGTCCCTTCCGATAAGGCGGAGGTCGTCGTCTGGATCAGTGGTCAAGCTCGCGGCGATGCATCGTTGATCGCCCTCGCAGCCGACACGCTCTACATGAGTCCCGAAGCGACACTCGGCAACTCGGGCGAAGCAAGCATCTCACCTGCAAACATCCAAAAACGTAAAGACAACTTGCTCGAATTCGCCAAACTGAGCGGTCGCCAGCCAGGGGATGTTGTCGGTTGTCTCTGTCCCGAAGTTCCGGTCTTCGAGTTTCAAGCAGTCAACGGTCGTCGATTGCGAGCGCCCGAGAACTGGCTCGAGGATGACGCAAAGTTACCGCTGTGGGCCAAGGGAAATGAAGTCAACTACCGCGAGGGGATCGATGCTCCGAGAGCCGTCGACCTAGGGCTTTGCAGCGATCGCCAACCATCGCTCGAAGGAGTCGGAAACCAGTTCGGACTGGAATCGCTCCCCGAGGAAAAACAAACCAATAAGACCGAACAAATCGTCGAATGGATCGCATCGCAACGATGGCTTTCGATGTTCTTGTTTATGGTCGGATTGATGTGTCTGATCGCGGAACTCAATGCGCCGGGCGTGGGAGTCCCGGGAGCGATTGCCGTGGTTTGCTTTCTGCTGTTCTTCTGGTTGAACATGTTCCAAGGAACCGTCGAATGGCTCGAAATTCTCCTGATCCTCGGCGGTGTGGGCTTTTTGGCGGTTGAAATATTTCTGCTGCCCGGCTTCGGTGTCTTCGGCATCGGCGGTTTGATCATGCTCGGCCTTGGCTTGGTACTCGCAGGGCAAACGTTTGTACTCCCCACCAATGCATACCAGACCCAACGCGTGATCCATGGCCTTGGGCAACTAGGCTTCGTATTCTTTGCAATTCTTGGTCTGCTGGTCGCATTCCGAAAACAACTCGCCAAGACCCCGATATTCCGATGGTTCGCCCTGCAACCGCCGACCTCGGATCGTTTCCTCGTAAAAATGGATGAACTCAACGAGGAACGAAGGTCACTATTGGGTAGCTATGGAGCTACCGTTACTCGCTGCAACCCGTTTGGCAAGGCTCGTATCGGCGATCAAATTGTGGATGTGATGACCGAGCACGCTTGGATCGACGAGGATTCGCCGATCGAGGTCGTCGCGATGAAAGGTCAACATCTCGTCATCCGTCAACGCAGCTTCTGAGAAAACGCAGCCTCTGAGCCAACGCAGCCTATGAGATATGGATTGCTGACAATCTTGAATAGCGCATTCGCACGAAGTATTTATCTAGTCAAGTCAACGTGGATTCGCTGGAGAGCGATCCGCTTCATCTTGTGGAACCTCGCTATGATAGGTGCCATGCTCGGGATCGCGATGGCCCAGGAGGATACAGACACCGACACTCAATCGAAGGGAGCGGACCTTTTGTCGAATTGGAACTTGGCACTCCCAACGATGGGAGGGAAACAACTATGGACCGATCATCGCTACTGGAACGGTTGGAGAATCCAATACAACTGCATATTCGGGCACTATCGGTTGCTCGATCCCAAAGCCATTCGTCGCGCTTGGGGAACCAAGCAAGGAGTGCTCGACGAACTATCGCGCGTCCAGCAATCCAGCGATCCAAATCCTGAACCCTCGACCGAAGTGGTCATTCTCATGCACGGCTTGATGCGCACTTCTTCCTGCATGAAGCCCTTGGCAACCGAGATACGGAATCGTCGGCAACCTGCGCCGGAGATCATCTACTTCAACTATGCCAGCAGTCGCGATTCGGTGGCGTCGCATGCAGCCGCCTTCCGTGAATTGATGGAAAATCTGCCCGGCAAGCCGCGATGGAAAGCGGTCGGTCACAGCCTGGGCAACATCGTTCTTCGAGCTGCGATCGCGCATTGGCAAAACGACGGCGATCCTGCGGGCTGCCTCGAGCGACTCGATCGTGTCGTGATGCTCGGCCCTCCGAATCAAGGGTCCTCGTTTGCTCGCAAGCTATCGCAACTCGGACTCTTTGAAACGGTGACCGGGACCTCCGGCATGCAACTGGGTCCGAAGTGGAGCGACTTTCAATCACACCTTGGGGTCCCTCCATGCCCCTTCGCCGTGATCGCAGGAGACATCTCAAAGCATCCGGTTGGAAATCCATTGCTCCCGGGCGCAAGCGATGGCATCGTGACCGTCGAAGAAACCAAGCTTGACGGGATGACCCAGTTCATCGTTCATCCCGTAGTCCATGCGTTCCTCATGCAAGATGATCGGTGCGTAAGCGATGCGATCGATTTTCTGTACGAAAAAGAACCGCAATGAATGGGGTTACATGCCGAGGATTGCACCTTCGGAATCGACATCGATGCGCAGTGCCGCAGGTTGAGACGGCAGACCGGGCATGGTCATGATGTCCCCCGCCAAGACGTAAACAAAGCCCGCGCCGGCCGCGATGCGGGCTTCCTGTATCGGAATGTGGAACCCACTCGGTCTCCCTAATCGTTTCGGATCGTGGGATAGAGAGTATTGCGTCTTGGCAAAGCAGATTGGCAGGCCACCATAACCCAGTTGTGAGAAGCGATTGAGCTGTCGCTGGGCAAGCGGTGACAATTCGATTCCATCCGCACCGTAAACAGATCGTGCGACGGTATCGAGTTTTTGCTCGAGCGACGCGGACAATGGATACAGTGGGATTGCAGTTCCCGGTGTCTCGCACGCATGCACGACTGCTTCGGCCAACTCGCGGCTTCCCTCGCCCCCTTGAGCAAAGGCAAGCGTTACAGCGACATCGGAAGCCCCGCGCTCCATCGCCAACTGCCTGAGCAGTTCGATTTCAGCATCGGTATCCGAAGGGTGGCGATTGATGGCTACCACCGCAGGAATGCCAAAGGAACGAACGATCGCAAGATGGGCCTCGAGATTGACGATCCCTTGGCGCACCGCATCGAGGTCTTCGACCAGCAGTGCAGGTGGAAGTGGTTTACCGGGTCGCACATCGAATCGACCGCTGTGATACTTGAGCGCTCGTACCGTACAGACAACGACTTCGACCTCGGGCGAAAAGTTTCGATCGCGGCACTTGATGTGAATGAGTTTCTCAGCGCCGAGATCCGAGCCAAAACCACTTTCGGTCACGACATAGTCGGCCAGACGCAGCGCAATGCGATCGCCGAGGATAGAACTGTTGCCGTGAGCAATATTGGCAAATGGCCCCGAGTGCACGATTGCAGGGGTCCCTTCGCAGGTTTGGGCAAGATTGGGTCGCAATGCATCTTTCAATAAAGCGGTCATGGCTCCCGCGGCACCGAGATCCTCGACTCGCACCGGGTCCCCCTGATGCGTCGAGCCCACCAGGATCGAACCGATACGTTTTCGAAGATCTTGCATATCCTCCGCGAGCGCGAGGATCGCCATCGCTTCCGATGCGGCCGTCAAATCAAAACCGGTTTCACGCAGCGTTGCTTGAGGGTGAGCACCTAGACCGCTGATGATTTGCGATAGCCCCTTGTCGCACATGTCGACACATCGCCGCCACGAGATTGTCGTCGGATCGACCTGTGGATCTCGTTTCCGCTGAACATGGTTGTCGATCAAGGCCGCCAACAGGTTGTTGGCCGATGCCACGGCATGCAGATCCCCAGTGAAATGAAGGTTGATATCGTTGAGCGGAACCAACGTCGATTGCCCTCCTCCCGCGCCCCCTCCCTTGATTCCAAAGACGGGGGCAAGCGATGGTTCACGCAGCGTGCAGATGGCTTTCTTGCCGAGTTTGCACAACCCCATTGCTAAGCCGATTGTGACAACGGTCTTCCCTTCTCCAAAGGGGGTGGGATTGATCGCTGTTACGCCGATGTAGCGACCCGACGGGCGAGATGAGAGTCGAGTTGCTAAACCTTCGGCAAACTTTCCGACCAGCCAACCGCGCGGCTCAACATCCTCCTGTGTCAGTCCCAGCGATGCCGTCAGTTCGAAGATGTTCATGGCAACTTATTATTTCATATCACTTCGTAGTGCCCGATCCCTGATTAGAAGGGCACGGAATAGAACGGGCACAATCGAGCGAATCGCAGCCTGGCATCGTTGCGACTGGGATCCGTTCCGAGATCAATCCTTGGTGGCTAAAAGAGCATCCTGGTCGATTTGCCGATCGAGGGATTGCAGGACCGACTTCCAGCGGAACGCATCAGAGCGGGCCGCGAGAGTACGGGATTCCTTCGCGAACAGCAACGAGCGTTCCTGCTGGCCATCGAGTTTCAGAAGTACTGAGAGCAGCAGCAGTTCACGTCCGGAGCGTTCCGGCTGTTGGAGGACTCGTTGGGCGAGATTGTCGAGGATCGGGTTCAGTTCGATGTCGGACGCTTGCAGATACTTGCTGAGCGATGCACCGCGGAAGTCCTCGGGAGAAAAGGGGCTACCTGCTGCAGCTGCTTTGTTCAGCAGATCCATCACGCGATCCATGCGGGCGACATCGATTCGGTCGCGATGGGCTACCAAGTCCATCACTGCCTGGCGCAAAACTACGCGATGGTTTAAGGGGGTGGTGATCTTTTCCATGCGGACGAGCGATTGATACGCCAACTCCCATTCTCCTCGCTCCATCATCTCATCGATCAATCCGATCGCGGACTCGGTCCAGACCGGAGAATAGGTTGTCGCGGTCGAGGGTGTGCGGTGTGATGCAACGCTATTTTTGAGAGCCGTCTGTTTATTGACAAGCAATGGTTTATTAACAAGTAGCTGCGCCGAAGTTGCTTGGGGTGATTTGCTTTGCAATTGGGTTCGTTGAGCGAGGTTTCTTTGCAGAGAGTTCACCCGAAGGGAATTCGCTTGAAGAACTTGTTGCGATACGATGGGATTGGTGAGAATAGGATTGCTGAGGAAGGGATCGTAGCAAACCGGATTTACAACAACGGGCCTGTAATACACGGGCCGATAATAAACAGGAGGGTAGCAGATGGGTTGATAGTAAACGGGCGGATAGCAAACGGGGGCCGCCACTACCGGAGCGCAACTGTAGAACGAGTAGCTAGGCCAACAGCCACCGTTGATCGAATAGAAACTGCGATGGAACGATGTCCCCCAGATGCCGGTCCCGTAGAAGTTGACCGATGTTACTCTTGGGTAGCAACCGCCCCAAACGACGCGTGGTGGGCAAATAGGTCGTGGGTGGCAATGCAATCGAAGGGGGAAGTGTGCGTGTGCTGTCCGGTCTGGACAAAGACTGGCCGACAAACCGAAAATCACAATCAACAGACAGCATGTATTGCGTACCATCCTTCAAACTCCTGACTTCTTTGCGATGCGGTGACTTCTTCCAGATTGTCGTCCTGGAAGAAGTATAAAGCGACAGTGCAATGAAAGCCAGGAGATGGCAGCAATCGATTCATGGCGATTGCCTATTCGCAAAGGTGGACCTTAGAAAGCTCCACCGCCACCGAAGCCACCACCGCCACCACCACCCAATCCACCACCACCACCGAGGCCACCACCTCCTCCAGCACCACCACCGTTACCACCAGCACCGGTGACGAAGTTGAAGGTGTCCACGGCGAGGATATCAAAGAAGAACGGCGCAGCGCTGACACGCACATAGCGTCGGTCTCCCGACACAACGGCCGTCGCGAAGAACATTGTTCCGGTGGGAATCGGCATAATGATTGGGCGATATCCGACGGCACCGCGGAAGAAGGGAGGAAGGCGTCCGGGTGGGAACGGACCAGGTCGGTTGGCACCTGACGAGAAGCTTTGCAGTCGGCGGAGAAAATCTTCGTTTTCGCCCGAATCCTCACCCAGACCTGCGTTGTTGAACTGAGCCAATACCGCATTGCTTGCGAAGGACTTTTCCATTTCTACTTTCGCGAGTTGTGCTTCAAAAATAGGCTCGGTGCGTCGTCCATTTTTCACCTCGGTGATGAGCATGGCATCCCGTTCGATAGGAACTTGATGTTCGACGTAACGTTGATCTTTGGTCCCGTAATCGGTGATCATATGGACAGTAACTTTGCCGCCGGCTACATCGCCCCAAATCTTGCGGATCGCGATGCGATACTGACCTGCGTATCCGCGAGCACACGCATAGGTTTCCGAGTAACCGTCCTTGTTCGGCTTGTCCATCGAAGAACCATCGCCGAGCAGAAGTCCGCCGGAGATTGTCGCAGGATTGGTCGTATCGCAGATGGTGCCGGTAGGCTCCTCGACTGCGAGGTCGATATCTGCGTTGCCGGTCCACGAGATGCGAACGACGATATCTCGACCTTGAGCTTGCTTGAGCGATTGCTCGAGCGCATAGGCTTCCATGGTTCGGTTCTCATTTCTGAGTCGGATGTAAGCGGCCTTTGCGGCGAGGATTGCTTTCTCGATCAGTGGCAACTGTTCATCGGTCCAGGCTTGACTGAGGACCCCTGTTGCGGCCCACGCGACAGCTTCGCGATCGTCGAGTTCGAGGGCGAGATTCAGTCCGGCTTCGAGGGGTAAGCGTTCCATAGGGTTACTGCGATGAGCATCGCGGTAGATAGCGAGTGCTTCCTTCTTCATCCCCTGAGTTTCCAGATACCGAGCGATCTTGATCGCAGCCGTTACATCGGCGCCGAAGTCGACACTCGACAGGAGCACTCGCTGAATTTCGGTTGCTGGATAATCGGCACCTTGCATAGCGATGCTTAGAGCTTCGTACATCCACGGAGCGGGGAGAGATTCTCGCATGACATCGCTGATGTGGTCGACGATGGTTTGGAAATGAGCCTTGCAGGCAGCATCATCTTTCGCATCGGCCGACTTCTTTGCCGCTTCCATTTTCGACTTGACCCAACGAGCCAGGGACGTTTCGGCTTCTGCGCGCTGATCCCCTTCACTGGAGAGCAGTTCCTTGACGATCGCCTTGGGGTCGAGTTCTTCGACCTTGGGTTGCGCGGCTCCTTTGGATTTGGCATTTTCTTTCGAAGGCTCATCGGCGACAGCCATCATGCCACCCATGCCGCCCCCCATGCCGCCCATACCGCCCATACCGCCCCCCATGCCACCCATGCCGCCCATGCCGCCGCCCATGCCACCCATGCCGCCGCCCATGCCACCCATTCCGCCCCCCATGCCACCCATGCCGCCGCCCATGCCACCCATGCCGCCCATCATGCCACCACCCATGTTGATGATGGGGACAACCAGGTCGCCGACGGGATAGACGCGAACAACGTTGGCGGAGTTCTTCTTGTTGGTGATCTTCATCACTTCGTCCTGAATGACGTAGGTCAGGTTCAGTGGCTCGAGGATCAACTTCAATGCCGAGCGGAGCGAGATTTCAGGAGTATTCAAGGTGATCGGATCTTCAGGAGTCACGGTCTCTTCTTCGAGACCCTTGGGATCGATCACAATCGGAATGCCATAGGTATCCGACAGGAACTGCATCACGCCGCTCAACGGTTGGCTGTTGAACTGCATCTCGCCACGATCTCGAAGTGCACGGAAAATCCTTCGTTCCGACTCGCTCCCTCCCGACAAATCGATGGTCCCGTATCGCTCCAATCGGCGAGCGCTCAGGGCCTGCCAAACATCGGCAGGCGGATATCGAATCGGTGGTTCATCGACAAACGGCACACAAGCCAATTCACACAGATAAAGACTATCCACAAAGCCTCGGCTTCGTTGATTGACGGCATCCATGATCAATCGGTGATTCGCCAGGCTGTTGGATTCTGTGTTGACCACCACATCGATCACCGAGTCGCGGTCGAGGTTGTGGATTTCTGGCGAGATCTCATTGTTTGCTGCCGAAAAGAGTTGCTGGTCCATCAAAGAATTGAAGCGTTCGACCAACTGTTGAATCGTTGCTTCCCGTCGATCGCGATCGGCAAGCAGACGACGAGACGCCGAAGCGCTCGCTTGGACAGCTTCCGAACGTGCGGAACGTTCACGGGATTCCGCCTCCGCACGTGCAGCCGCTTGAATGCCCGCAGTTAGCCGACCTTCCAACTGCACACGGCTCGATGGATCCAACTCCGGAGAGCGTCGGACCTGATCCAAAACTCCCTTCAGAGCAACCTTCGATGCATACGGATCATCCGATGTGCGAGCACGGCTCAGCTCCGCCATCACCTGTCGCTCGAGTGCCTGAGCCGACACGCGTCGCATCTCCGCATCGCGAGCCAAAAGATCGCCCGAGTTGGCCAATTCGCTGTAGGGGTCAAAAGCAGGAGGAGCCCGGCGAACTTGCGGTAGATCACCTTGCCGAGGTGCAGGCTTGAATTCAACGGGATCGTTGGGCGCCATTTCCTCTTGCGGAGCATCCGCCGGCATATCATCCGCAGGTGTCTCCGCAGCTGGCTTGTCGGCAGGCTCGTCACCAAATGGATCGGAGTCCGCTGCCGGTTTGTCATCGCTAGGAGGTTGTGCGAATGGATCGTCCTGCGTGCGGAAGGAAATGAACTTGGCAATGCGAGGAGCAACTCCCTGCTCCTTAACCGGCTGAGACGTCTTCCCCTCGCGAGCCATCTCGCTCGCCGCATCGAGAATTGACT
>JBILVV010000342.1:0-5532 GCA_044370255.1 Pirellula sp. | reverse complement strand
CGGAAGCTTGGTTCGACCAATCGCTTTGCGATGGTGAGTAAGGGTTTTGCGGATCAAAAGAGTTAGACATCATCATCCCTTTCAGACGGAAAAGACGAACATGAGTTTGGACTGAGTGCGTGAAACATAGAAAATACCGACGCGGATTATAGCGTTCGTTTGGACTACGATGGCGATCGTGATCCCATCGATTACCCCGAATGTCGATTCTCGGTTGGAATCTCATATCGAGGTCAGGAGGAATATCGGGAAGTGACGGGCAAAAAAGAGCTGAGTGGAGGTCACACTGACTCGCTCTATCTCCGCGTTTTGGTGGGTTTTGAAGAACCGGAGCAAGGCGAAACTCATCTGATCTCACTGCAAAGTCATGTTGTCGGAAAAAGTTGCAGGCTCATTCTTTGGAAGCTAAAAAGGAGTAGACCCATCCTAGGTATGACGCCTACTATTGCATGATCATTTTCTGGTACTTGCTCGTCATTCGTACCCAAACCAGGCAGTCATGTTCACCAAGCGATTCTTTGGAAACTGCTTCTTTACGGCGATCACATCGGCGGTCCACTTGCTGGCGTGTCCTGCCCATGCTGATTTCGTTTTGTATACCCTCCCGGGAACAGATCGCGTGATCCTATTGGAAGGCACCACCAAGCGGGGAGGGTATGGCATCATCGAGTACACTCATCCTTCCCATGGAACGATCGTCCTAAATCAGGACTCGGCAACTGTCATCAAGGCTCCGTCGAAGACCGATGACTTTAGGAAGACGCTTGCCAAGGCGAAGGGCTCTAACGATGTCAGCGACTACATTTCCGCAGCAAATGTTGCCATTCGGAGGGGACTGTTTAAGGAGTTTCTGGAATGCTGCTCTGCTGCCTACAAGATTGACCCCAAAAACCCTACCATCCTTCGCCTGATCGAAGCACGCAACCGGATCAAGCGTCCCTTGGAGGACGAAAAAAATGCCGAAGCTCGCATACGCGAGATCGTCAATCGGCCCAGCATGAAAGTACAGTTCAGTCACCACTACATTCTCCTCCATGACACTCCCGATGAGAAGAAGTTTAGGAAAAAGAAAAACCGGGCAGATCTGCGTCTCGAGTTGCTCGAGACTGTGTACGAGTCTTACTTCATGAAATTCGCACTCGACGGCATCCTGCTCGACCCACCGCAAGAGAGAATGATGGTCATCTTGTTTCATGACGAAAAGGACTACCAGCGTTACTGTACACAACTCGACCCTACGCTCCTTTCTACAGCCGGTTTTTGGTCTCCGGTTGACAACGCCTGTGTATTCTACGACCAAGGGTCCTCGGAACGGATGAAAGCTCTAGATGAAATGAATGCCGACCTGAAGCGAGCCAAAAACCAAGCCCGCGGCACGGCGGTATCACGTGATACCGCGCATTTGTCCAATACGATTGACTTGTTGGTCAAGGTTGCCAAGGAGGAAGATGATATCGAGGTGGTCTCGCACGAAGCCACGCATCAATTGGCCGGCAATACCGGATTGATGCCGCGAGGAAAGATCGCGCTCCGATGGGCTCACGAAGGTCTCGCTTCTTACTTTGAAACGTCAAGTGACGCAGTTTGGAATGGAATTGGAGCCGTCAATGAAGGTCGACTGAGAAGCTATAAGCGAGTGTCGAGCGATGAAAGCCGGCGTTCCATCGAACTGCTGATCAACGATCTTTTATTCGATGGCGCTCGCAATATTCGAGAGGAAGTTGATGCTTACGGACAAGCTTGGGCACTGACACATTATCTGATGGAGAACAAACCAGCAAAACTAGTGGAATACTATCGCCGCACCTCCGAACTGGACTCATCCCAAGGATCTATCCAGCGCAAGGAATTGGTAGATATCTTTGCGGATGTCTTCGGCGACTTGAATAAACTGGAGGCTGACTGGCATCTCTACATGCAATCTATCGAGACTGACATCGACCGATTGCGGAAAGCGATGAAGTGACTCCGAAGCATGGACAAATCCTTGCAGGGCCCGATTTCAATCGATGGTTGGCTCAATCCGCCAGGATCGGGACAAGAACAATAAAAAGGACTCGTCCCCCAAAATAGGTCAGTCCAAAACCATCATTGGATTTCCGCGATTCCATAATACAGATCCCCTAAGTGTGTGCTTCCAAATTCTGACTTTGAACAATACGAACCTCACGATGCCGAATATTCATCGTCACCGAGTCCAGCGAAATTGGTTATCGAGGAAAAGAAGGAAGGGTTGCCTTAAAATTCGAAACTACGGCAAGCAAGAGGTCGGAATCTACGGTAAAACCATGGAGGGTCGTAGGGAACGGGTGCGTTTCATCATTGGACAAGGATTGCCATGAATCCGTTTCGCAAACTCCCCTAATGGAAAACAATTCTCTTCCTACGAAGGAAAAACAGAATCATGGCATCGTCAAGGAACAGCGGTCCCACAGGTTCCGCACAATTTTTCCCTTGGGAACAAGCGAACGATGACGGCACGCTGTGCCGTAGACCATCTCCGCGTCCCGGTGCTTTGCGAGGTCCCACCCTCCGAAAAGCCAACTGCCCCTTCGATGTTCCCTGCCATGTTGCTGAACCGGATAAGGGAGTATTCAGCGAGTTGATGGTGATTGAGGGCAAAGAGTGGACCAAATTTCTAGTGTCAGTGGGCGCTAATGCGGCCTCTCCAATAAGAGATACGATAAAGGACGTTTATCCCGCGCTCAAAAAATTGGGGGTCACAGGGAAGGCTTCTATCCGAGTCATCAAAGGAAAAGAGTATGTTGTGATAGCCGGTTATCCTGGATTGCGAAAACTTCTAAACGCACCGAAGTACCTGGCTACGAACGTTAAGGTTGCCGACCTCGTAATCGGCACAACTCAACTAGGGAAGTCCGCGATCCAAGGGATTCCATTCTCCGTCGTAATTGTGGGTGCCGCTGATGTCTTGGAATCGATTCTCGACGATAAGGAATTGCTTCGCGTCGAACTGGGGTTTACGATTCTGACCAGCATTAGCAAAGCGACGTTAGGTAGCATCGCGGGGATCATCGCCGGGGCTGTCGTGTCGGTAGCGGGCGCGCCGGTGGTATGGCCGATCGTAGCAGGTATCGTTGTTGGCATCTATGTGGGCAACAAGTTGGATGAAGTGTATCCGACAGAGAAGATTGCCCGAGCATTAACGGACTATTACAACAAACTGAACGAAAGCATCGTCTCTCGAGGGGCTCGCGCTCTGCAACAACTCGAACGAGAAATCCTCTGGCGCGTTTGGCCACACCATGTGACCCCTTTCCCTTATTGAGCAAAGGATGGTAGATCCCTTTGGAGTAATGCCAAGCCTGGCCTACGAGGACTGGCAGAGGGGGCAAATGAAGGCGGAAATGAAGGCGGATTTGTCGATCGACTGGATCGATTGATAGTTTCCTTGACCCGGAGTCCGGTGCACGTGTCTACCTTGAGGGGTTCAAGATCAACGAAGGCTCCTCGAGAAATCATGCGGTCGAAATCATTTCCTCTCAATTTAGCGATGGTACTCATCATAAATTACCCAGGAAAATCGACTTGCTGTCTCGGTTGCGACATTGCACGACTCGTTTCCCTTCGCTCGGGGCCAGGGACCTGTTGCGCCAGCGAACCGTGCGACAGTGTCGCGGATCGCTCCGCGATCCTCCGTCACCACCTCTCATGACTCGAACTGACCGGCGGAGCGGTCAGCGACATTGTCTCACCCAGACGCGAAACATGCCCGTGCGAGGCGCTGGCCGGGATGGAACGACAGATCTCCCATCACCGCCATCTCATGCATCCGATCCGGGGATCCTGCACCACGGCTCCGGCCAAAGTACTTTTTGAAACTCCATACCAAATCGCACCACATCCCTCCCTCGATCCCCAACCGTTCCAGGATCGCTAATTGATCCGCCGGGATCTTGCCACGCTTGTCCGGTCGACCTTGACGCCCCGTCCAATCGAGCAGCTTCAAATAATCCTCCAGCGAGATACTCAAGAATCCCTTGTCACTGGCTCGCAAGCCCTGCTTGTGAGCCACCGGACCATGGGATCGGGGGTTCAATGTCATTGGCGCCAACCAACCGTCTCTGGGGATCTTGGGGCCTTTCCGCTTGGCTGCCGCCTTGCGTCTCGCCTTGAGTTGCTCGGGGGTAGAAGTCTTCAAGACGGTTGCCGCCTCAGCTTGGGAGATCGTTTGCATCGGTGCCGCCGAGGACGCGATCTCCTTGCCTTGGATCGCCTCGATCCGATCGAAAGCTGACGTGTACTTGGATTTCTCAAGCGATTCCGCCATGGCGGCCCGGATCGGGTTCAGATCGACATACATGCAGCAGGCCAGCAAGGCCGCCTCGTCGATGATCCGCTGAGCGCGGAATCGACCTTGCCAGAAAGCCCCTGTGCATTGATCTTGGCTGTTGGCCATCCGCGCGATCGGTTCCGAGAGGGCTTTCATGAACCAGGAGATATCCGACAACCGTTGCCGGATCGTAACCATTCGGAGGCCATCATTCACCAGCCGATCCACATCGCTGGTCGTCGGATCTCCTAGCTGTTCATCGATCCGTTTTCCAGGGAATATCTGCAACCATCGCAATGCCACCTGGCGATCGGACCAGGTTTCCACCACATCGGGCCGATTCCGGAGTACGACATGCAGGTGGTTGGACATGATGGCGTAGGAGAGCACATCGACGCCGAAGACGGAGGCGAGTTTCTCGATCCGCTGTCGAATCCATTCCTTTCGGTAGGAAAAATCCTTTCCGGTGACTTCATCGACACCGCTCAGGTAAGCCCGCCGCACGCACCGCTGGACGACGTGCAAGATGGAAACTTCGTTGGGTGTAAAGATCTCGGATCGTTTCGGTCTAGGCATCGCATCACTCCTGAAAACCGTATCCTAGCAAATCTTCCCTCCCAGCACAACAGGTGCCTGGCACTGAACGAAGCGTCGGTACTGTGCCGCTAGAGAACTTGCGCCTTCATCCAAGGTGTACAGTGCCATTCGTGCCTGGCACCAAGCGAAGCGTCGGGCACCAAGCGAAGCGTCGCCAAGCGAAGCGTCGCTTGATTGACCAGAAAATCCGCTGATTGGTCGTGTACGCTCACACTAGAGAGATTTCGCAAACACGCAATCCGTACAGTGCCATTCGTGGGTGGCACGTAATTGCCCATCCACTATTCAAACGGATTTGCGCCCGATCCGTTTGGAAGATCAACTAGTGTAATAGAATTCCCCTTAATAATCTGAATGCCCCTGGGTTGGGAATGTCCGACATAGGGACAGCCTATTCCGATTCCGCGTCTTAATCTCCACTCGCTGTCGCTGGGGGGAACCCACAGAAGAAAACCTGATTCTATCCAACTCCGCAGATCAAAATCCCATGGGTCATCGGCTATTCTCCAATAAACCTTCTCTCTATTGGGCAATTTGAAACTAAACGATGGTTTGGTCCATTCCTGATGCAAGTCCCAATCATTAAAGGGCTGGTCGGAAAAATATCCAATTGGCCATCCGGTGAATTCGTCACCAAAATTGAA
>JBILVV010000340.1:0-5559 GCA_044370255.1 Pirellula sp. | reverse complement strand
AGTCGCGATCAATATGTGGGACACTGTGGAAGATCCCATCGTCGAACGATTTTCGGCTCCGGCAGGGAATCCGCAAGATGGCTTTTTCGCGACCGTCGATCAGGCATTGATGATCCAGAATGACCCGACCTTTCAATCATGGCTCAAAGCCAACGATGGCACCTTGGTCGCACGTTTATCAACGATCGAGGATTCTAATCAGGTGGCTCATCAGTTATATCTAAGCATCCTCTGCAGAAGACCCGATGCCGAGGAGATACAAAGGGTGAGCGAACTGTTGAATCAAAACGCAACCGACCGCGTCGCGATGATTCAGGAACTGGTATGGGGACTGTTAGCATCGACCGAGTTTCGGTTTTCCATGTGATGGGATGATCGCCTCAGGCATACGAAGATGACGATGAATCGATACAAACCATGCGGGACCATCGATCACGGAATCGGTCGCCGACAGTTCATGGGGGAGTTCCTCATGGGTGTGGGGGCCGTTGCGGGGACCAGTCTGTTTTCTCATCCGCTCGGAGCCACGGAAGTCACCAAGCGGGGCAAGTCGGTGGTGGTCGTCTATCTCAACGGTGGAGTCAGCCAATTCGAATCCTGGGATCCAAAATCCGATTTGGAAACCGGCGGGCCTTTCAAGTCCATTCCGACTTCGGTGCCCGGTATCCACATCTCCGAGCTGTTACCCTTCACAGCTCAGCAAATGCATCACATGGCGTTGATTCGAAGCATCAGCACCGACCTCGACGATCACGGTCTGGCCAACAATATCGTTCGCAGCGGGCGAACAACCCGTACCGCGACCGAGTACCCTGACCTCGGATCTGTGGTCGCCAAAGGACTGGAACGGCCCGATTTCCCACTCCCAGGCCATATCACAACGATGGTTGAAGGAGCCGGGCGACGCGCCAACAACGCTGCCTATTTGGGACCTCAGTATGCGAGCGTTTCAGTCGGAGCTGAGAAAGGGGGGATCGTCAACACGCAGTTGCCCGATGGCATGACGGTGACAGCAGACAGCCGCCGACACGACTGGCGCCGTTTCGTCAACAGTCGCCATCGAAGCAAAGTCCAATCGGCCGAGATGGATGCCTACACCCAATGCTACGAACAGGCCCTCCGTTTAATGGAAAAACGGGAATTGTTCGACATCACGCGCGAAGACGAGGCGGTTCAAGAGGCCTACAGCAAGACAGAATTCGGCAAGCAAATGCTCCTCGCGCGGCGATTGGTGGAAGCCGAGGTTCCGTTCATCGAGATCCAGCATGGAGGATGGGATTTCCATCACAACAACTTTGAATTCCATCTCCATTACGTCGCGGATTTCGATCGCCCCTTCGCACACTTCCTCCACGATCTCCATCAACGAGGATTGCTCGAACGAACACTGGTCATCGTCATGACGGAATTCGGTCGCACTCCCAAGATCAACGCAGGTCACGGTCGCGACCACTACCCAAAGGCATGGTCGATCGCTTTAGCGGGATGCGGTATCCAGCACGGCGCAGTGATTGGCAAGACCGATCCCAAGGGAATCGAAGTCACCGATCGCAAGGTGGATCATCGACACTTGTTCCATACCTATCTTCAAGCGGTAGGCATTGACTCGTCGGGCGAGTTTGATATCGCGGGTCGAAAATTTCCGATTGCCGATCCTGCCGTTGGACCGATCAAGGAGTTGTTGTCATGACAACTAAGTTTGATCCTCGCGCCGCGCAATCGATTTCCGACTGGGAGCACGACGCGAAACTCCTATGCTGTCGCGTCGATCCGACCGGAACCTATGTTGTCGCAGGTGCGATCGACTACACCGTCCAGCGTTGGGAAATCGCGACAGGAAAGAAGACGTCCCTCGTTGGGCATGACAACTGGGTTCGAACCCTCGGCTTCTCTCCCGATGGGAGCACACTCTACTCGGGTGCCTATGATGGCCGATGGATCGCATGGGATATCGCAAGCGAAACGCCTAAACCGACTCGCATGGTCCAGGCCCATGCGGGCTGGGTTCGCGGCCTAGCCGTCAGTCACGATGGCAAGCAAATCGCAACGTGCGGCAACGACAAGCTGGTGAAGGTTTGGTCGGCAGACGATGGAAAACTTCTGCGAGAAATGACCGGGCATCCAAATATTCCCTACTGCCTGCAGTTCGTGCCCAGCACCTATGATCTCGTGAGCGGCGACATCGTCGGCAACATTCATCAATGGCGAGCAGAAGACGGAGCACTCGTACGGAGTCTTACTGCCACCGAGATATTCTTTCACATCGGTGACATCGCACCGTTTGGCGGGATCATCCATCTTTCGTTCAGCCCCGATGGTAAGAAACTGACCGCTTCGGGACTTCATAAATGCAGCAATGCACCTGCTGGTAATCGCCGTGCGGTGGCATTGTCCTTCGACTGGACGACGGGCGAAAAGGGTCCGAAACAGGAATGCCTCAAGAAGGATGTCGATGCGACGATGTGGCGTGCCATATATCATCCCGATGGAACGATGATCGGAAATGCAGCGAAGGAAATCGGATTCTGGAAACCCGATGTCGAGGATGTGTTCCATCTCATAGAAACCCCGAGCGACATTTTCGATCTTGATCTGCATCCCAATCGAATCGACCTATACACTGCGCATTTCGACGGACATGTTCGGTGCCATCGGCTTGGAAGTTCTGCTTGAGTATTCTTCGGTCGACTGATTTCCATCTCTCACGCTGTTATGATATTGACGCATGCCTTCGTAGTGTTTTCCATCTGCTCCCAGTGTCTCAAGGAGAATCGCAACCATGAAGCTCGGTGTATTCACAGTCATCCTTCGATCGATGCCTTTGGAGCAAGCGCTCGACTATCTCGCCGGCCTAGGCGTTCAAACGGTCGAGATTGGAGTGGGCGCGTTTTGCGGCACGGACCATTGCAATCCGGACGAGCTGCTCTCCAGCGATGTCAAGGCGAAGGAGTTTCTTGATGCGATTCACTCGCGAGGTCTTCGTATCTCTTGTCTTTCAGTGCATGGAAATCCGATCCATCCCAAGGCAAACATCGCAGCCCAGCATCATGCCGACTTCGAACGCGCGGTCCGTCTCGCGGCCAAGTTGGGGGTCGATGTCATTGCGACCTTTAGCGGATGCCCTGGAGGCGCACCGGGGGATTCGCAACCCAACTGGGTAACGTGCCCTTGGCCGCCTGAGTATCTAGAGATTCTCGACTACCAATGGAAGGAAGTGGTTGCCCCCTACTGGACCAAGACGACTGCCTTTGCGCGGCAACATGGAATCCACAAGATCGCCCTCGAAATGCACCCTGGATTCGTCGTCTACAACCCCGAGACGCTGTTGAAGCTCCGTCAAGTTGCAGGCCCCGAGATCGGCGCGAACTTCGACCCTTCGCACCTGATCTGGCAAGGGATCGATCCATGCGCTGCAGTGCGTGCCCTGCAAGGAGCAATCTGGCACGTCCACGCCAAAGATACCGATATCCAAAAATGGAATTCAACAATCAACGGCGTACTCGACACCAAGCATTACAGCGACGAATTGAACCGAGCGTGGCTGTTTCGAACTGTCGGATACGGGAGCTCACGCAAGTTCTGGTGCGACTTCATCTCAGCACTGCGAATGATTGGCTACGATCACGCCCTATCGATCGAACATGAAGATAGCTTGATGACCTCGCGCGAGGGGCTTGAGAAAGCGATCCGCTTCCTGCAGTCGATCATCCTCAACGAGCCGAAAGGGGAAGTGACCTGGGCGTGATAGAATTAGGGCTGAAACACAACCTTTTCATAGACCTCAGACGCGAGTAGTTGGCATTCGATGGCTTCGAGTGCGACTCCGCCTTCCAAACCTTGGCAACTTGAAAGAAGCCAGTTGCCCTCCTCGGTGCGAGAGAAGCAATCGATCGAGTGTCGGTCCTGGGAGATGAGGACGTAATGTTGCAAGCCGGGGATGGTGCGGTAGTGCTCGAATTTCTTGCCGCGATCGTAGGCTTCGGTCGACTCCGAAAGGACCTCCACCAGGACGATCGGGTTGAGGAGAACCTCACCTCGTTCGGACTCCAAGCGTGGTTCTCCGCAAACGACCGATACATCTGGGTAGGTGTATAGACCTGTCGCTTCAATCCGAAGCTTCAAGTCGCTCGGATAAACGCGGCACGGTTTTTTCTTGAGTTGTTCACGTAAACTCGCACCTGTATTCAGGACGATCAGATTATGGTTGGCAGATGCACCGGTCATCGCGAACATTTCGCCCTGAAAATACTCGGACCGATACTCCGCGTTCCTCTCGCGATGGAGATATTCCTCAGGCATGATGTAATGTTTTGGGACGGTTGCCATAACGCAGGCTCCTGAAATCTTCGAATCCGACCGAAACTCTTGACTGCCGTGAATCGTAACCGGGGTGAATTATAGCCCATTGGTTCGAAAAATCCTCGCCGCTATTCCGTAGATCGCTTCGCTGGGGCGTGTCCCTATCGGAGGGCATTCGCATCGTGCGAGCATCAAGTGGTCAGAAAGCCGAAGAGCATGAGTTCTCGGGTTGAACTGTGGAAAACAACGCGATGTGCAGTCCGCTTCCGCCCGGATGCTTGCGCATCTCGGCTAACATTTGCTCGGCGAAAATTTGCTCGGCGAACATTTGCAAATCGGTAAGCCACGCGGTAGCGGCATCTCGTTGTAAAAATTCTTGAGGAGACAACGCTCGATTAGTATCCCAGCAGTTACAGTGCTCGCTTCGATCTATTCATGCCAGAAAATCGTTTCGCTCTACCATCTTTTGCCCCACATATTTTGCCGAACCGACCGCGCTCCCATTCTCTCGCCCGCAGCTATTGGTTATTACGGTTTTTCGCGTACTCCCTGACCATCTCTTGGCTAGAATGCCGAAGCCAAACTGGAACTCGGTTTATGCACTTCGAGAACAACATGAAAGTACTTGCCTTTGCCATCACATGGTTATTCATCGGAGTCTCCGGAACAATTTGCATGGCTCAGCCCGATGCGGAAACCGTCCGCATTGAAGTCCTCCAACCGCTGCGTCATCAGATCTTCCAAAGACGCTTTGACGTCCCGCAACTGAGCCACTCTCATCATCCCGGCGGCCCCGTAAAGGGCTTTGCCGAAGTCGATTTCGTGTTCCGCTTCAATCAACTCATCGATATCGATTCGCAATTGAGTGCAGAGTATCAGGTTCAAGGATGTCAAAGGAATGATATCACCTGGAAGGATGCCTTGTCTGGGTCCACCGCCGTTCAGTTGTCCGACGGCGAGGCAGTGATCCCCATTTCTGTACCAGCGGGTGGCTGGTACACGGTCGATTTTCAATTCGTGATTGGTGGCAACGTATACTACGGAAAGGCTTCTACCGAACCGTTCGGTGTCGGCGAGATTTTCTTAGTCGCTGGCCAGAGCTATGCGACCAACTGCAATGATGAGCGGATGCGCGTTGCAGACCCGCAAGAACGCGTCGTCGCATTCGATCTGAGTACATTCACGTGGCGTGTTGCACATGATCCGCAACCGACCGGCGACCAAAGCGATGGCGGTTCGATTTGGCCGTTGCTTGGCGAC
>JBILVV010000339.1:0-5571 GCA_044370255.1 Pirellula sp. | reverse complement strand
GGGGATGTTTGTCCCACAGTTCCTGAGTCTCCTTGGGAAGCTCATATCGCCCGGCGCTGGGCGGACGGAATTCGGTGTTGAGCGACCTGCCGCCCCACGCCGTCTTGATGATCAGGATGGGTTCCTGTAGCTCTTTCTCCATATAGATACCGAAGGTGAACTCGGGGCCAATCTTGCCACCATCTTTGGTGGGTTGGTCACCACGTGCACCAAAGCCCGCGGTCAATTTCCCCAAGCCCTCGCCATTCGCACTGCCATCGTAAGGACCGGTCAAATAGGACATCCAGACATGGTCACATACCCGTGGAGTTCCATCGGGATTGCGCATCTCCTTGAGGATGGGTGCCGTGAGTGGATCGTTGCCGATGTAGTCAAACGTGCTGATAGCGGCATGTCCCTCCATATTCGACTGCCCCGCCAGGATGAATACCTTCAGCCTTTGGGCGAAGCAGTTCGAAGTGAGCAAGCAGACCATCATTACTGCGGTAACCATCGCCGAGGGTTTCATGTTCATTGCTATTTCCTGGTTAAAACATTCCACTGTCTCATTTTTCATGGCCCACGATCATGCATCGCGATCTTTAAAGTGCCGCCGAACGGTAGCAGCAGTCTGCTCTGCGGTCAATTTTCGACATGACGTGTTCATGGGAATTCTCTTCGAATTGGGCTAACCTTTTCGATGGAGTTTCCACTTGCTAGAGAGGAAAGACCGAGAAATCGTTTAACCCGTAGCCAACGGCGAGGGAAGCGTTCGCGCGGTCGAGTTGGCGAAAAATGGTGGCGAAAAATGAAAAACCAAACACTGATCTAACCCTCGGATTTCTTGCTCTTGATCGTCCTTTCGGATCCCCTTCCCAGAGTGACCAATAGCGTTCATCAGCGGTTTCGTTCGCAGTACCGCGTTCAGGCAGCGGCTGATTGGCTGTTCTCGTTCAAGTCTCAAACCACTGATGAACACTCCTACACACTGATGTACAGAGTTTGGTTAGGCTCTCCTCTGCGTCGCCGCGTCTCCGCGAGAGACATCGGCTGTTCTTCAGCCGCAATGCGGTAGCAGGCGCTTGCATGCGGTTCCCGCCCTTTATCTGTTCCGGGGAAATCTTGCCGCGTCAGTGATCGAGATCGAGGAGATCGGTTTGCAAGTGCGTAGTGCTACACTCTTTTAGGGCAAGGAATTCAACGCTCGGGAGACAGTTCCGGGTAGACGTTTTGCCCACGATTCGCTTAGTAAAGCCCAAAGTACGCCCGGAAGGATTCGAACCTTCAACCCTCGGTTCCGAAGACCGATGCGCTATCCAATTGCGCCACGGACGCATGCAGCAATCCCCGTTGTTTGAAGGGGTGAGCGAAAACCACCCCTTCTAACTTCATTTTCCCAAGGAAAATCCAAGCCTACTGACGCCTTCCTGCCCCCTCCGCAGTCACCCAGTAGCTAGACTTTTCAAAAACCCACTCAAAAAACACCCCCCGCAATCGACCGAATTAACAAGTCGATGCGCCGAAGTTTCCGCTCGGTCGCAACCATGGGATGGTTCCCATGTCGATTCCCTAAGCACTGCCGATGAAAACTCCTTAAATGATTCGTCCCTGAAACGATGTTCCTAGCATGGATTGCAAATTACTACTATGGCTGACGCTCTCAAGGACCTGCTGCCTGCGACAGAAAGAACACCAGATGGATTGCCGACGCGCGATCTGCTCAGCGGACTGATCGTTTTTTTGGTTGCGTTGCCGCTGTGCCTAGGGATCGCTCTGGCCTCCAATGCACCGCTCGTGTCCGGCCTCATCTCGGGGGTGATCGGAGGTGTTTTCGTCGGCTGGATGAGCGGATCTCGCACCAGCGTTAGCGGGCCTGCTGCTGGCCTGACCGCGATTGTCGCTGCGCAAATTGCAAGCCTCGGCGCTTTCGAGACGTTTCTGCTCGCGGTTATTCTGGCTGGGATCCTTCAAGTCGCACTCGGTTTACTGCGAGCCGGGGGGCTGGCAGCTTTCTTCCCGTCGAGCGTCATTCAAGGTCTGCTCGCTGCCATCGGCACGATCTTGATCCTCAAGCAATTACCGCACATTCTCGGCCATGATACCGACCCCGAAGGAGAAATGGCGTTTGATCAACCGGACCACGAGAATACGTTTTCCGAACTGACGAAATTGTTCTATGGCGAGGTCCATCAAGGCGCAATCGTCGTCGGTGCAATTTCTCTGATCTTGCTCTTTGTGTGGGATCGTTTTCCGAAACTTAAAAAAGGCTTTCTCCCAGCACCCCTAGTCGTGGTCTTCTTAGGTATCGCCATCAAAGCCCTCTTCGACGTCGTGGGAGGAAATTGGCAGATCCTCAGTTCGCACCTTGTGCAGGTTCCGGTCGCAAAAGACTGGTCGGAATTGACCTCTTTCTTTCAATTCCCTGATTGGAATCAGATTGCGAGGCCAGCGGTTTGGATTGCGGGGGGCACTGTATGTGTGGTCGCAACCCTGGAGACCTTGCTCAATCTCGAAGCAGTCGACAAGCTCGATCCCCAACAGCGCAATTCGCCTCCGAACCAAGAGTTGATTGCCCAGGGATGCGGCAACATCCTCTGTGGATTGCTCGGAGGAATTCCTATCACCTCCGTCATTGTACGCAGCTCTGTGAACATCAACGCAGGGGCAAAGACCAAGCTATCTGCCATCTTTCACGGCGTGTTGCTAGCGCTGTGTGTTGTGCTCATCCCCTCTTGGCTCAATATGATTCCGCTGGCAGGCCTAGCCGCGATCCTTCTCCATACCGGAACGAAATTGGTTCATCCCAAGCTGCTAATCCGCATGTGGAAGGACGGACCGTATCAGTTCCTTCCCTTCATTGCGACCCTTTTGGGAATCGTATTCACCGATTTGATCATCGGGGTAAGTATCGGGCTAGCGATTAGTCTCGCCTTCATTCTGGCGAGCAACATTCGTAGACCGGTGGATCAAGTGGTCGAGTCCCGCTTGGGTGAGGCGATCAATCACATCCAATTGCCACAGCAAGTGAGTTTCCTGAATCGAGCTGCCTTGCAACGTGTATTCGACAAGACGCCCAAGGACACACACCTCCTCATCGATGCCTCGATCTCAGGCTTTATCGATCCCGATATCCTAGCGTTGATCCGCGATTACCAGCAAGTGACTGGTCCTGTTCGCGGAGTGACGGTCAGCACCAAGGGCTTTCAATCTCGATTGGGCATCGAAGACAAGATCCTATACCATGAATATTCCACTCGAGAGTTGCAACAAAGACTGAGTCCCGCAGACGTTCTGGCTTGGATGAAGGCAGGCAATGAGCGATTCCGTAGCGGCAAGCGCCTGCAGCGCGATCTCACATTTCAGATCAATGCCACAACAACTGGTCAATTCCCCCTGGCGGTGATCCTGGGTTGCATCGATTCGCGAGCGCCCGCCGAAATGGTCTTTGATGTCGGTCTTGGGGAATTGTTTAGTACCCGCATCGCTGGTAACGTCGTTCGGGAGAAGGTTCTCGGCAGTCTCGAGTACGCGTGCGCGGTGGCAGGAGCAAAGTTGATTTTGGTCATGGGGCACACCCGATGCGGTGCGGTGCAAACGGCGGTTCAGTTGGCTGTACGCGGTGAAGAGAGCTGCGAACAACTTGGGTGCGATCATTTGAACTTGATCATCAAGGAGATTCAGAAGTCAGCCGATTCACAGATTCTGGAGCGCTGGGACGAACGCACCCCGTTGGTCCAGCAATCGATTGTAGACGAGGTGGCACGACGCAATGCGTTGAACTCGGTGCAATGGATTTATCGCGAGAGCGCGACCCTGCGTCGCATGGCCGACCAAGGCAAGATCGCGATCGTCGGCGCGCTCTATCACATCGAAAATGGCATCATTGATTTCATGACAAAGGAAGCGATCGGAGCTGAGGTGGAACGTCCCAATGAAGCCTGATTCGTGGTCAAGTCTGTAAACCGGGGCTAACTCAGTGCGGCTAATGGTTCTCTGGGAATCTCTAGGCCAGAAGTTCCGGGATCACGCGGGCGGGTTCGACTGATTTATAGGACAATTAGGTCAGTTTATAAAATATTTGTAAAATATGGTAAATTGTGTATGATTTGGTCATTATGAAGCCTGAAGACAATCCATTTGCGCCCGGTGCGGGGGCGCCTCCACCTGAATTGGCAGGTCGCGATGAACTCCGCGAAGCGGTACGAATCGCTCTTGCGAGGGTCAAGTTGGGGCGGCCGACGAAAAGTGTATTGATGGTGGGGCTGCGTGGTGTTGGCAAGACGGTTCTATTGGATCGTATGCGGGACGATGCCGAAGCTACCGGTTTGCAATGCATGCGGATTGAAGCACCTGAAAATCGCTCCCTTCCAGCAATCCTGGCCCCAGAACTTCGAATCGTCCTGCTGAAGTTGTCGCGCAATCGCCTTGCGACAGACTTGGCAAAGCGAGCGCTTCGAGGATTAGCTGGTTTTGCGAAGGCACTCAAGTTCAAGTTTGGCGACATTGAAGTCGGCCTCGATTTGGACCCTGAACCCGGACTTGCGGACAATGGCGATCTTGAACATGACCTTCAGGCACTTCTCGAAGCTATCGGTGCGGCTGCTAAGAGTGCAGGTACTGCGGTCATTTTGTTTATCGACGAGCTGCAATACGTTGAAGAGGAGCAGCTCGCCGCCTTGATCACGTCGCTCCATCGCGTTGCGCAGCGTCAGTTGCCAGTATCCCTAGTAGGTGCAGGTTTACCGCAACTGCGAGGCAAGATGGGAAAAGCCAAGTCGTATGCCGAGCGATTGTTCGACTTCCCGGAAATAGGAGCTCTCCCAATCGACGCGGCCAAGAGAGCCATTCGTATACCGCTCCTAGAGCAGTCGGTCGAAATAACCAACGACTCGCTTGACTTAGTCTTCGCGAAGACGCAAGGCTACCCTTACTTTCTCCAGGAATGGGGAAAGCACATTTGGGAAGTCGCTAACAAATCACCCATCGAATGCCGCGATGTCGAAGAGGCGTCTGAAATTGCTGTCGCAACCTTGGATGCAAGTTTCTTTCGAGTACGGTTTGATCGACTGACGCCAGTGGAAAAGAAGTACCTACGTGCGATGGCTGAACTGGGTCCGGGTCCACATCGATCCGGTGATATCGCGGATGAGTTAAAGCGAGCAGTGACTTCGTTGGCTCCGACCCGCAACCAATTGATCTCAAAAGGCATGATCTACAGCCCGACGCATGGCGATACCGCGTTCACGGTGCCTCTATTTGATGAGTTCATGCATCGGATCATGCCCGGAGACATCTGGCGCGAATGAGTTCGCTTCAGAAAGAAATCAGATTCTGCACCAATCTAAGAAGGGCCCTGCTGCGGTGAGGAAAAAGTCGCTGGATCAGGCCAGAAGTTCCGGGATCACGCGGGCGGGTTCCACTCCGGTGAGTCGCAGGTCGAGGCCTTGGTTCTTGAATGAGAACCGCTCGTGATCGATCCCGAGCAAATGCAGAATCGTCGCGTGGAAGTCTCGGATGTGGACCGGATCCTTGACGATGTTGTAAGAGAAGTCATCCGTCTCGCCGTATATGGCCCCGCCCATGACGCCCCCA
>JBILVV010000045.1:0-18902 GCA_044370255.1 Pirellula sp. | reverse complement strand
GATGTCCCGATTCGACTCCGAGATGTCGCTGCCGAGCGCGGTGTTCTAATTTCTTACCATAATGGAGCCGAACCAGGGCGCGGCTGGACAACGGTCGAAGGACTCGGCGGTGGCGTTTCGGCAATCGATTACGATCGGGATGGATGGGTCGACTTGTTTTTTTCGCAAGCCGGCGATAATCCCATGAAGCCCGCGCCTGCTTATCAACCAAAGAGCCTCTACCGATCACTCCGGTCGCAACGGTTCGTCGATATCGCTGGTGAAGCTTGGGTTGCTCATCGAGGATTCGGACAGGGAACCGGGGTAGCCGATATCGACCAGGATGGCTTCGATGATCTGCTCGTTGCCGATCTAGGACAGATCTCTTGCTTTCTGAATCTCGGGGACGGTACTTTTGAATCGATTCCTTTGCCACAAGCTCCGGCTCCCGCACATTGGAACAGTTCCATTCAAGCAGCGGATCTGAATGGAGACTCGCTACCTGATATTGTGCAAGGAGCGTACATCCATGGCGAAGATGTCTTCACGAGGCGTTGTCCTACCGCGCAAAATCCTAACCTGCTTTTCTGTCATCCGAAACGCTTTGAACCCGGCAAAAGTCGTATTCTGTTCAATCAAGGTGACGGTAGTTGGACTCTTGCACCCGAACTTGTCCTCGAATCTTTGGTAGACGGATACGCGTTGGGTACGCTAATCACCGACCTCGATGGAAACGGAAGCAACGACGTGTTCTTCGCGAACGATGTTTCCCCGAATCATTTACTACTAAGTCGCAAAGATAACGGTAACGTGACTCTCGAGGAAGTTGGCATGCGAGCCGGGGTGGCTGTCGATGCACTGGGGCGTTCACAAGCATCGATGGGAATCGCTTGCGGCGACCAAAATCGAGACGGACTACTCGATATCATCGTGACCAACTTTCGTTACGAAGACAGCACGCTTTATTTGCAGGTGTCTCCAGGCGTATTCATCGATGGCACTCGAACCGCTCGCTTAGGAGAATTCACGCGTGAGTGGCTCAGTTTCGGTTGCCAGCTAGCAGACCTCGATAACGACGGTTGGTTGGATTTCATCACGGTTAATGGCCACATCGATATGTTGACTCCATGGAAGATGCCACCCCAAGTTCTTTACAACCGGCAAGGGAAATTCGAGTGGCTCAAGCAACCTAGCCCCGGAGAATACTTCGATATCGACAATGTAGGACGTTCGCTTACGATGGCGGATTTGAATCGAGACGGGAGATTGGATTTTGCAGTAACCCATCTCGATCGCCCCGCGGCGATGTTGCTCAATGAGTCGACATCATCAGCAAACACATTTATTCAATTGGAGCTAGTCGGTGTCCAGTCGCAACGCGAGGCGATCGGGGCTAGAGTTTTTGTTCGCTCCGGCGACCAGCGATCGGTTGCCATGCTCGCGGTTGGAGACGGGTTCTACGGAACCAATGAGCGAATGGTACACGTAGGACTAGGCAACGCATCAGCAGTCGATGCCGTGGAAATCGCATGGCCGAGTGGTCATCATGAGATCTATCGAGATCTGCAGCCGGGGCTTCGATATCGAGTGATCGAAAAGCTTGGTATCGAATCTATAGGACCATAACGGTGTGGCAGGTACTAACAATCCTAGCCGCAGAAATCATCCGGCCTTTTTCCTAGGGGGTGCATTGTTCCGGTTCCTTTGATTTGGAGGGACATCGATCGCACTCGGCGAAGCTTGCTCAGCACTCCACTTGTCCCACATCGCTTTCAGTTTCGTGACATCTTCCGGTCGCGAACTCGCGAGATCTTTGGATTCGCTAAAATCCGCCGCCAAGTCATAAAGTTCAGGCTTTCCACTACCGCCGCGCGACATCACGAGCTTGAGATCTCCGTGCCGAACGGCCCACTGCTCCCCAAACCGCCAATACATCGTTTCGTGAGGGCGTGATTTGTTCGCTCCCGTAAGGTAGGGCTCCAGATCCACACCATCAAGTCGATCGGAGTCACTGAGCTTGCCGCCTGCGGCGTTAACCATCGTGGGGAAAACATCCAGATTGAAGACGGGAGACTCATAAACCATTCCCGCCGGCCAATGCCCCTTCCATTGGGACAAGAATGGAACACGCGGCCCCCCTTCGTACGTTGTCATCTTGAAGCCTCTCAGACCCCCGTTCTTGGAGGTGGTGCTTTGCGTGGGACCGCCGTTGTCGGCTATGTAAAAGATCAAAGTATTCTCTTCCTGCCCCATATCCCGAATCTTTCCTAACACTCGACCGACCGCATCGTCCTGAGCGGACAACATCGCGGCGAACAAACGTCTCTTCTCATCTGCAATATCAGGAAATCGATCCAAGTATTTCTGTGGTGCCTGAAGCGGTGCATGCTGAGCGTTGAATGGCAGATAAAGAAACCATGGCTTGTCTCGATTTTTCTCCAACCAATCGACGGACCGCTCTGCATAAGCGTCGGTCGTGTAGAAGTTAGGGTCGCTTACCTCGCGGACTGCATCAGAGATTCGCGAGTCGACAAAGTTCTTGGGTTGGAAAAAGGGAGTATTCGCGAGCGTGCCGTAGAACTCATCGAACCCTCGCTTGGTCGGTCGATACTCCATGCCGTTCCCTAAGTGCCACTTGCCCACACAGCAGGTTGCATAACCGAGATCCTTCAGGCGATTAGCGAGGGTCACCTGATCCAATCGCAATCCGGACTGATTGGCGACTGCATTGTACTCATGGCCAAATCGGGTTGGATAACGACCGGTTAGCAAACCTGCTCGCGAAGGACTGCAATACGTCGCTGCAACATAGCCTTGAGTAAACCGCACACCGTTGCTCGCGAGGGAGTCAATATTGGGTGTTGGTATCTCCTTGTTTCCATAGCAACCTGTCTCGCCCCACCCCTGATCGTCCGAATAGAAGATCAACAAGTTCGGCTTGGTTTTGTCACCCGCAACAACGATTCCCGAAATACAACTCCATACGATAGTGACCGCGATACCAAAGGCCTGAGAGGATCGAATAAACATATCCAGAGATATCATTGGAGTTCGAGAATAAAAAGGGTTCCGTTTCGCCTGGGTGAATGTAACCGAGGTGATATCGCGAGACAAGTTTTTCCCTGAAACGTGCTCTGCGATTCTTAAAGTCCCTTGTAATTGAGGATAGCAGCAAGCGTTTTCTCGGTTCGGACCAGGTCGGACTGAGCTTGCATTACATCCTTGATATTTTTGTAGGCATCATTCGATCGCTCAAATCACCGGGGCTACAAGCTTCCGGAAGCTCAGCGATCCTAGTCACACGGCTATGCTTTAGCGCTGGAACGGACGACTCAAGTCCTCGAAGAATCGCCTCCAGCGAATCCGTTGCTATCCCATTCGCAGAACCGTTGCATTGGATGGCAGAGATACCGCATCCGATATCCTTGCCAATCGCTTCCAGATAGATCCTTGTTCGAGTCGCCAACACACAACCGTTCGGGAACGAAGCCCCTTCATGCACATCGGGCATGACAGCGAGTCGAAGAACGTCCTCACTCGACGCAATCGCCGCAAGCCTTTTATTGAGGCTCGGGCTGAGCCGCTCGGGGATCCAAAAATGGATTGGTGCGATCGGGTTGGAGTCCTTCGTCTCCTCGCCAAGTTGCCCACTTGGTTGGATGCTAATCCGCCGACTCGTTTCATGATCGCAGCGAGTCGTTTCATCTCCGGGACTCACCTTCAAGGCGAGGCCTCACGATGTGACGTTGCATGCGGATTCGACAAAGAAATCGATGGCGGCAGAACGCGTAGGGATAGAGTTGGCACTTTCTTGCGATGGATTTCACGAGCCAGAGCAGTACGAAGGATGGACAGCCTTGCGTTCGCAATGTTTTGCATCATCAGTTGACAAAACTGCACGGAAGAATCTCTTGGTCCCAGTTCGATGATGAAGTGGTTGCCCTTGCTGTGGCAGACCCGATAAACCTCGAGGTCCGCTAAAGTCTCGTTCAACAGGAATGTTTGGGCGCATCGCGATATCTGGCAAGCAAGGCGCTCAGCCGAACGGTCAACCTTTTGTTTTGAACCCAATCGGTGACGATCGCGATGCTCAATGCGGGGATCGATTCCGTCACCGTCACGCAATTCCGCGACCATCCGTTGAGCATTTTTGATACGACGAAATCCATGAGACGCAGCCGATTGTGGTGCGAGGGGATCCGTTTTCGATGTTTCTTCAACCACAAGCTATTTCCAAAAATTGTCTCGATACAAACCCTGTGGAATTTGCCGCATTATCCTTTCAGATTCCCGTCCCCATCGGACGCAAATCGCGACAGGAGAGCCTCAACAGGTTTTGAATGAACGCCATTGAGCGAAGGCTCCCGGGTTGAAACTCTGGCAAATATCGCAGTGTGCAGATCGCTTCCACCGGGATGCGGGCACATTTCGGCTAGACATCGCTAGTTCCAATTGCCTATCGGAGGCCGGGAAGGGCGGGCATCCGCCCACGAGCCGAAAACCTATCTACCCTTCTTTTTCAGCTTGCCAGATGACTGCTCCGAGTCTTCTGCCTCGACTTTGACCAGCTTCAATTCAGATTTCGCAGTATCCAAATCAAACTGGAACTCGCTGAGGAAACTCATTCCGAGCAAGGGTCTTGTCTGCATCGCCTCATCCCCCATGATGACGCATTCCACGTTCTCCGCTGTGAAATTACCTACACGGACCGACGCGAGCTTTACCAATTTCCCAGGGATCGTCCTTCCATCGGCGAGACTGACTACCACGGACGGATCACCCTTCTTGGCCTCAATCCCCAGTCGATCAGCGAAGTCCTGTGAGATCGAAAGAACAGAGGCTTTGGGGTCGACAATCATTTTCTCAACCGGTTGGTTGTTGAGGGCAACATCGACCCACAAATAGCCTCCCTGTTTTTCCAGCAACAGCGATTCCGAAGTGACCGCTTCTTCGTATTTCTTCAGTTGTTTATCAGCCAGCAACAGGGCCGAAGATGGTTTCAAGACGAGTTCATGGCCAATTTCAAGCGATGCCAAATCCACGGCTTCGGTCATCGATTTGTCCGCAGCCAACGATTCCCATTTCCGAAATGCATCGTCCCGTTTGCGACCCATGTCCAAAAGCGTCTGCACGAACTGCTCGCGTACTTCATTGCACTTGCTTCGATGCGTTTTCGCGTTCTCTGAGGCTTGTTTTTGCTTATCGTTCAACGTTTCGATCGTTCCTGCGATGGCATTCAATTCGCCTACGATCCGGTTATTGGAAACAACGTCCGTGACGTTTGCCAGTTGGGCACTGAGCATGGTGTGGCGCATTCGCAGTTCCGAAATCCGCTGCTTGATCTGTTCCACTTCACCCTCGGCGGTCATGCGATCGCGTTCCGCTGCGAGGAATAGTTTTTTCGCGTGTGGGAGTTCCTTGACCTCTTTGGCAAGTTCATTGTCCAGATCGAGCGTCAGATTGGCCCCAACGAGTCGCAAACCATGCTCTTGAAAGAGTGTAGCGACATCCTCTGGAAGAGTGACCTGTTTCGTAAGTTTCTTCGGTTCTTGGGCGGTTGCCGGCGAAAGACAAGCAACAATCAGCACGGCTATGCCGAGAATGCCTAGGCACCCCTTTGAGGCAACTCGAGCGAGGCAACGAGGGTGAATTGTGTCAGCCATGCACGTGATTCCATGTAAATGCGATTTCGGGTATGCCTTAACTTTAATAGATGAGCCTGGGAGGGAAAGATTCCATATCAGACGGTTGATTTTTTTCCCGTATTCGAAGTGATTTTGGGGAAAAAGCGAGAAAACCTGCAAATTTGCTACTGAGCGGTCGCCTCGTAAATTGGCAGATGTCGGTAGGTAACCTCCAAGGAGAGCAAATTCATCGTGGTCACGTACAACCGTCCCGCGTAAGGGCCCCAGGCATCCGGGATCTCCCCCGATGGGTTCCAAGATCCAGCATACTTTCCCTCCGTCTCCTGGGTGTCGATGAGGATCGGGTCAAGAGTGCGGTACCATTTCTGCCAGCGTTCTCCCCCCATGTGAAACATGACTTGGCTGGCGTAATACCAGTAGTAGGTATCCCGCTGCGGGGCTTGGGGCGTGCCTAGACTCGGTGGCCGATCCAAAAGCCAGTCGGTCCCTCGCTGCATGTCGGGAGTCGTCCGCCGCCATCCGAGATAGAACCGCATAAGAAGTCCGACACTGGTCATCACCGGAGTCGGGATTCGGCCATGAATTGCTTCAGGGGTATTGGCCAGCCAATTGTAGCGATACAGGTAGCGTTCTTGTGCACTCGCCTCCGAACCACTGAGCCACTTGGAAATGCCAACGAAGACTTTCGGTGGAACTTTGAGTCCGGCAAGCTCCGCACTCTTTAACGCCATCATCGCCCAACCCGTTACGCTCGTATCGCTCCCGATACGAGGTGAGTATCGCCATCCACCAGCACTCGGATCCTGGCCAGCAGCAAGAAAATCGATCGAACGCTGCGCTCCTTTGCGTATCGATTCGTCTTGAGTCATGCCATACGCTTCACACAGGGCAAGCGATGCGATTGCATGACTGTAGATCCATGCGTTGAGATCGGACGCTTCATCCATAGGCCGATACAGATCTCCATCTGCCTTCTGATTGTCGATCAACCAATCGATAGCCCGCTTGCATGTTTTCTGATATCTGAATTGTTCATGACTGTAGCCAGCTCCCTGAAAAGACAACAGAGCGAGAGCTGTCGCTGCCGTATCACTCCGTAGCCTCGGCTCATCTCCGAAATCTTCTAATCGCCACGAACCATCCTCTCGTTGATGCTTGGCCAAGAACTCCAGTCCACGCTCAATCGCCTCCTCTGTCTTGGGTCCGAGAGGACCCATCGCCTGCAAATCCTGATTCATTGCATCTTCATTGCGTCGCATACGCAGCTTGAATGCGGGAGCAGGAACGGCAACTTGAGTCTTTTTGATCCCTTCTCCGGGAGAGGTTCGACGAAACTTCCCTATCTCCAAAGGAGAAGGCCCCACATCCGATCTCGGAAAATCAAACTTCGGGCCCGCGGATTTAGGAGATGCAGTTCGATTCGTTAGATTGCCAACCGATGGTTCAATCGACGGCCCCAACTCCATCGACTTCGAAGTAGAGTTTTCGCTGAGACCGCTCGATGCACGATTGCTCGAGCCCTTACTGCTCGAACTTGACTCTATCGATGAAGCACCATTCGAGCTTTGGCCATTACTTCGCTCACTACTGGAGGTGCGATCAAGCAAGGCCGCCGATCCGCCGGTCTCCGCATTCATGTTTGCTGGATTCATCGATACTCCCGATCCCGAATCGGCATCGGCGGGTACCTCGATGGTACGAGAACCTCCAGAAAGCTTAGGGAGCGATCGATTGGTCAATGGAGTGCGTGGCTGCGACTGAGCCAACCGATCCGCACTAGGAAACCGTTCGCTATCTGGGGCCGATTCTGAGCGTTGCGGTCGCTTAGGACTACTTCGGCGCAGTGACTTGTTAATTTCGTTTTCGGGCAACCACGATCCGGAGGGAGAAGAGAGCGAATCGATTCGAGTTGCGGATTCGCTTCGAGAGGCGTCGATTTGCGCAGCTTGCTCCTGAATCGACGCCATCGGTGCTGCGTCGGATGGTCGCGAAGGCTCTGCTGGCACTTCGATCGCTTTGGACTTCATACCCCTTGAGATGTCTCGCTCCGGAAGAGCCACAGGCTTGGATTCAGAAGCGATCTCAGGTTCATCGCGAGCCGCCGAACCGACCGCCCGTGATATTTCGCCTTGTTCAGGCACCGAAGCCTCAAGCGACTCCTTGATCAACTCTAGAGGTGAATCGATTGATCCGGCTGGCTGGATATCTGCGGGGGTGGGCTGTGTCATTTCGGAGGCCACAGGCTTAAGATAATCCGGTTGGGATCTCTCCTGAGATTGAGGCCACTCCTTGAACTGCGAACCACGGGAATCGTCGCGTATCCGGCGAGCGATCTCGCCCGATGCATCAGGCCACATTCCCGAAAACAGAACCACGTTGACGGCCAAGAGCATCAGTAGCAAATGGGCGACAACGCTTAGCAAAAAGCCGACCTGAATCGATCGCTCGACCGTTTCCGAAACCAACACCCGCGCCAGCATCGACGCGATCACCAAAACCGTTGGGATCCCCAGCACGTACGTCCAGGCATTGTAACTCCAGCGAGGATCATCGAAGCGAAGTAGCCGAAAGACCAATCCAACGATCATCAACCCGAGTATCACAAAAGCCAGATCCAACGGCCACATCCCCGCTCCATCACGTGAACCCGACTCAACGCCTTCGTGCGGGAAACCATCGCGCGGAGTTAAACCAGTTTGCGACATTGCTCGCATTTCGTCAGTTCCTTCGTCAAGGTCGCGGGGCGGCCGCTGGCTCAGGATCCTCGGCCGCGATTCTGTAGGACGGAACCCTCAATCGATGCATCAGATCCAGCAAAGCCACGACATGCTGGAAAGGAACCCGGCGATCGCCACGAATAATGACGGTTTGCCGCTGAGGATTGTCGGCGACAGCCTGCCGAACCACATTCTCAATCTCTCGAACGGCGAGGCGTTTGCCTCGAGCCACGTAAGTTCCATCTTCGCCGACTGAGATCACCAACTCCTCGGGCTCGAGGGTCATGGGCAAGGCGTTGGAGGCGGACGGCAATTGGATCGGTAACTGCTCGTCGTCTTGTGCGAATTGCGTCGCAACCAGGAAGAAAATCAACAGCAGAAAGACGACATCGATCAACGGGGTGAGTGTTAGCGAGTCGAGCGCCTTTCCCTTTTTGATTTGGATCGCCATGTCACACGCATTCCTCCCGCTCCGACCTCGAAAATTCGAATTTCCACCATTCTACCGGCGGCTACCCTCGCTAGCAATGAAAGCAACCTAGCGTTTGACGATTCCAACTGATGAAATAATTCAACTCGATAATAGGTTTGGACCGATAATGAGGATGAAATCGTATCGGTGCAACGGCGCCGGCGTAGCGAAACAAAGCAATCTCCGGGGGGAAGATTATGTTGCGAAGTGCCATCCTAGTTGCGGCTTTTGCAGTCGTGACGGGACTATCGAGTTCGTCGGTATCGCAAGCTCAGGAAAGCATGGCCTACGGTCGCGCTTGGGGGGGAGCTGCTAGCAGCCGAGACTACCCGAGATTCCAACACTACCCGTACGTTTACTATCCACAAAATTTCTACGGCAACGAGTACTATCGCAGCAGCAATAGTATGTATTATCGCTATCCACCCGAAATGCAGATCCCGGTCTACAATCGCAAGTGGTACAATTACTACCCGACTAGTCGTCCATACCACTGGGGCCATCATTTCATCTTGGACGTGTTCTAAGATAAGTCTCCCTGGTCGAACGTTTCGGAAGAAACCGTTGCCGATGTGACGCCGGTTTGCTCGTAAGATCAAGACTTTATTCCCGCACACCGCATGATGCGTAATGCACTATGCGGTGTTTTTGTTCGTATCGCCATGGCCGAAGAAGAAACACAGCGAGCCTCCACCAAGCGTCAGATCGCTCGCTTGATCGGCAATGCATCGGTACCCATCTATATTCTCGACAATGACTTTCGAATTCTATTCGCCAACGACGCGTTGGTTCAGTTATGCGGTGTGGAACTGAATTCGTTGATTGGACTCGATTGTTCCAACAACATGCCGTTGGACACATCGCGATTATCGATCGTCGCCGCGACCTTGGCATTGCCGCCAAATTCCGACCGAACCGTTGTGGATATCCACCAACTGGTCGTTCCAGGAGACGTAACTCACTGGGTTTGTATTTCTTTTCCGCTCGATCGTTCCTCACATCCGATGACGCTATGTGCGATTAAGGAAGATCGAGGAGACCGTGACGCACTCTTGGCGACCGGCCACCAAAGTCGTTTGAAGCTTCAGCTTATTGACTTGAATGGTGATCCCAGCCCTCCAAAGGAACATCTCTGGTTCTTGCGAGGCTCCAGCGCATCGGCGATACGCACCCTTAATCAGATGGAAGCAGCTTCCACCGACCTCTCTGGAGTGCATGTCACTGGCACTGCATCTAGTGCCTCGCTTGCGGTTGCTAAATGGATCGCTTGGAAACGTCGAGTCATCGCTTCGGACAAAACGCCTAAGAGTCCGAAGGCTGGCGTGATTGTCGTCGAATGCCAACTCATGGATCGTTCTTTGCTGCGCGGTACTTTGGAGATGATCGATGAGCAATCGCGGATTCAGAGCAAAAGTCACGGACCCGTAACCGCGATCCTGCACAAAATCGACAAATTGCCGGGATCGTTGGTAGAGCCCATGATCCGTTGGAGACCATTGCCAAACGTATCCCTGTTGGCCACATCGTGCTCCCCGGATTTGATCGCGTTATATCCTGACAATTCGGGATGGGGTGAATTGGCATCGAATTTCGAAACTCATGTAGTTCAAGTGCCATCACTGGCACAACGCGTTGCGGATATCGAGGCATTGGTCGTCGCCTGGCTTGAGCTTGAATGGAAGCGACAGGAGGGAAGCGATAAATTCCGATGGACCCAGGAATTTATCGATGCGATGCTGGCTTACTCATGGCCGGGGGATATCGCTGAATTCGATGCTGTCATGCGTGATGCCGCTCAGCGTTGCCAAGGACATCTATTATCCGACAACGATCTCCCCAGTTCCTTGCGAACGTTTCCTTCGCATGTGCAGCGCCCGGAACCGCTCGCAAAAATCGATCTCGATAGCGTTCTCGCGCAAATCGAACGAGAAATCATTCAGCAGGCAATGGCCCAGTTCCCCAGAAATCGCACGGCGACCGCCAACCAGCTCGGTATTTCCCGCGCGCGACTACTTCGCCGCCTTCAGCAACTCGGCCTAGAAAAAGCCGATGCGGCATCGCAAGCAAACTCCGAGGAACCTATTTTCGAGGAATGGACCGATGAGTTTCCGGGTGAGCGAGACGCACCCGAGAAACAATAGAGAGTTTACTCCCATGGATCTTCGACAATCGCGCCGCGATTTCGGCATGCAGACGATCGCGGCATCGCTCGCGGTTGGCTTTCTCCAAACGCGATCCAGGTCGATGTCGCTTTCGAGATGCGCGATCGGCTCGCTCAAGGAAGTCGCCGAAACGTTCCGAAAACTAGCAGATTCGCGATTGAATAGCGATTCGGACAACTGCTTCAAACGGTGAGACGACGGCTACAAAGAGTCCCACGCGTCGCCTTGAATGAAAACACGGTGCGGTTCCATCGTTATGCACTCAGAACGATAGAGCGATTTCCCGGTCTGGTCGCCGGCCTACAGCATCTTGGCTAAGCGAGCGCACAGGTCTGCAGTGCGGCAGCTGTAACCCCACTCGTTGTCATACCAGGCCACAACCTTCACGAGTTTACCCTTGTCCCCAAGGACTTGAGTGAAGTCGGCAGCGAAGATACTGGAGTGCGGGTCGTCGATGATGTCGCTCGATACGATCGGATCCTCGGTATAGCACAAGATACCCTTGAGAGGCCCCTCTGCCGCTTTCTTCATTGCAGCGTTGATATCCGCTACGGTTGCTTCCTTCTGAAGGTTCGCGGTCAAGTCAACGACTGAACCGGTAGCGACGGGAACTCGCATCGCAATGCCGGTCAGCTTGCCCTTGAGCTCTGGAATAACCAAACCGACCGCCGAGGCTGCGCCGGTTGTCGTTGGGATGATGTTCAAGGCAGCCGCTCTAGCACGATACGGATCGGAGTGTGGTAGATCCTGTACTCGCTGATCGTTGGTGTAGGCGTGCACGGTGGTCATCAAGCCGGTTTCAATTCCAAACGTATCATGCAATACCTTGGCGATCGGAGCCAAGCAGTTCGTTGTGCATGAAGCGTTGGAGATGCACTTGAGATCGGGAGTCAGTTTATGGTCATTCACTCCGAGAACGCAGGTCAGGTCCGCGCCGTCTTTTGCCGGAGCGCTGAGGACAACCTTCTTGCATCCTGCGGTCAAGTGAGTGTCGTAGCCAGGCTTCCCATCCTTGGCTCGTCCGGTGAAGAAACCGGTGCTCTCGATGACGATGTCGATTTTGTGCTCTGCCCAAGGAAGTTTGGCTGGATCTTTTTCCGCGAGTGCCAAAATCTTCTTTCCGTTGACGATCAGATGCTCAGCATCATATCCCACCGTTGCGTCATACCTTCCGTGTACGCTGTCATACTTTAAAAGGGTGGCGAGCATTTGATTGTCGGTCAGATCGTTCACCGCCACCACTTCGAATTCCGAAGCTCGAGACATCAAATTCCGAAACGTCAAGCGACCGATACGTCCAAAACCATTGATCGCGATGCGAATACTCACAGGTCAGTGTCTCCGACTGGAAAGGATAAACGAATGAAATGACTTACTTTTCGATGACATCGCGACGAATGTTCCGTGCGACATCAAGCGAATCGAAAATATACCGATGAGGAAAGCACTCATCAATGACGTTCCACAGGGGCATCCATCGAGAGGGGCGAATTTCGGCTTATGGCGAATCGATGATCCTTAGAGGAGGTTAACGCCGGTCAACGATCCTTCGCGACTTCCCCTCGCTCTTGGGAAGCGAACCCTCGGGGACGTCGACCACTTCAACGCGCAGCTGCAAACGGTTCAGGAGACGCTCGGCGATTCTTGCCGGCTCATGTTGCGGATCCTCAACCTCTAGCAGCAACTCGTCGAGAGCCCCCGCTCGGGTCAGGGTCATTCGGTACTCTCCCAAGTCAGGAAATTCGCGCACCAAAGCGTCGATGCTCGAAGGGAAAACATTCACGCCTCGGACCACAAACATGTCATCCGCGCGTCCGACGACTCCACCTTCGAGCCTAACGAATTGCGTGCTACCAGCGCTCGTGGAATTTGCATCCATCGCATATACAGGGCGCACCAGATCTCCTGTCCGATACCGAATGACCGGCGCGCCGGTCCGACCCAGACTCGTCAATACCAATTCCCGCAGCTCGCTGCGGCGTAACGATTCTATTTTCTCGGACGTCAACGCATTGTCGCTTCGGATGGGTAGAAATTCCGCGATGAATTCGGTTTCGATAATATGCAGTGCGAGACCGTCTTTGCTGCCGAATCCCCATGGACCGATCTCAGTGGCGCCGGCGTGGTCCATGACCTGTGCACCATATAGCTTCTCGATAGTCGCTCGCACGCTTGGCACACTCCCGCCGGTTTCCCCCGCGACAAAAACACAACGCAGATTCGCATCCCTGAGCGACTGGCCGCGCCGCTCGGCTTCCTGTCCCAAGTGAATCGCATAGGTTGGCGTGCTGAATAGGACGCTCGGCCGCGCGGACCGAATCAACTCAATACGCGCTGCTGTCGGCATGCCTCCCGATGGGATCACCATGCAGCGTCGACGAAGGCACGCATCGTGCGCACTCCAAAAACCTATGAACGGACCAAAGGAAAAAGCCATCAGAACTCGATCGCTTTCCTCGATTTGACAAGCGTCGAGCACATATTGCCACGTTGCAAGCCACCAATCCCAGTCTTCGTCTGTATCGAGCACAACCATGGGCCGCCCGCGGGTACCGCTGGTTCGATGATACCGTCGATATCGGGCCATCGGATACGAGTGATGCAACGCAACACCATCGGACGCCTCACTGATCCACTCGGACTTGGTGGAGAGAGGAATCGCATCGAGATCCGCTAGGGACTCGATTCTGCGAGGGGCTTGTGCAAGCTTCCGTTGATAAAACGAATTCTCCCGCCGCACTCGCTCCAGCAGATCGTTGAGCCGCTGCAGCTGATACTGCCCCAACTGCGATCGCGACCATCGCTGACACTGTTCGCGCGATTCACGGTCGAGCATCATGGTTGCGTGCATAGGTTACTGTCGCCGAATGCGCTTCGAGAATTCCGGACTGTCCGAGTACAGCCTTGCGAGGTCGTTGATCTTGGCATACGCACGAGCATATTCGAAAGGGCCCTCGATTTCGAGTAGCCCTAACTCGTAAGCCATCCGATCGGAATGCCCAGGAAACAAAACGCGTAGATCGTAAGGGATCCGCCCAGGCCGAATTTTGTTGATATGCTCGACCAGATTGGTAGTGCAATTGTTCGTAAGGGTGTCGTAGAACTCAGGCTCCCGATACAGCTTGTTGGCCCGCTCTAGCATGTCGACCAAGAGCTTTTGCGATTGCTCAGGAGTCGCCTTCCCTTTGTAAAGAAAGACCTCCACATCCCGAATCGCAGTCCGCAACAAAATCAAATCCCGCTCGTCACCGATCACGTACATCAACGGATAACGTCGACCAGCACCTGCGACCGCCGTGTACGTCTCATCTGCACCTAAGCGAGCTTCGACCGAAATCACAACCTGACGCCCATCCTCCAATCCAAAACTGAACATAGTGTGAGCCAATAACGCCGTTTCCTTGAATGGCACCACAATGAAGTCGACTCGTCTAACATCCTCCAGGCGAAAACTCAGGTCGTAATAACGGACATCGTAATCGTCCTCGGATCGATAACGGCAGTCGCGGACGTAACGAATGGTGATGCGATCATCGTCGATCTCGGCAAACGGCATGACCGCTAAGTCGGATCGGAAAACCTTCGAATCCGTTTTCGGCTGCTTCCTGCGAGTGATGATCGAACCAACAGCCGTGCGCTGGATCAACGGCAAGGCTGCTCGCTCGATCAACGGAGCGGTACAGCCAAGCGTACCCACGGAGATCACAACCAGACTGATCCACGCAGAAACAACATGTACGGATCGATCGGAAACTCTGACGATCATGATCCTGCTCATCCTATGTGCATCGCCACTCCAGCCAACACGATTCTGTCCGCAAAGATCGACCTGCTAGCTTCCCGGTTCGAACCCCTCGGATATTTGCATAAGGAAGGGTTGCAAGACAATGCTGATACTCGTACGCCGAGACTTTGGTACCGGTAATAGCAGGACTATCTGCGGTGATCATGCGCACTGTGCGAAATGCCACCTACCTACTCACTAGGCGAACAGCCTATTTGCAAGCATTCGGACTGCCGTTTGCCAAGAGGCCTGCGACCGCTCGCTGGAAAGCCACCATTCGATCAGCAAGTTTGCAAGCTCTGTCGGAGATTCCGTTATGTCAGCAGCCACCAAGGGACCGCTGATATGCCAATGCCTAAACGCCAAGGCGACATGGGCGACATCGCATCGGGTCAATTCGAGTTCCTGGCCAGCGGCCAGAATGGCAGGAAGCGTTGCTAGCGGGATCAGGGCCGGCGCATCGGTTGAGGCATCGCTCCGAAATATTTCGTTGGACTTTTGTTCTAGTTGCACGAGCAGCCAACCCAATCGAATGACTTCGGGGAGTTCTGGTCTCGCGTTGGTCAATACAGCTTCGATCCGGACCAAATCTCGATCCGGATGCGCCTTGCCGAATCCGCCAAGAATCGGTTGCAGGCCGATAACCGTGCAAGCATCGGCCAACGCGTCTTGATGGACCAAACACTTCCATAGGTTCATCAAACCTCGACCGTATCCTAGCCATTGCTCCTGCAGGGGCCGAAAGCGAAATGCGCTTTGCTCTTCGTACCTGGGAAACAATTGTCGGAACGCAGCTTCCACATCGGTGATGAGGTCGGCCAGCAGCGATCCTCGTGAACCGTCCCCGTCCTGCACCTGCCGATTCGTAAGGACTGCGGAAGCTAGTTCCCGGTTGGAGTCGATGGCCGACCCGGTCACAATCAACGTTTCCCAGAAACCTTGCGGCTCGACCGGATGTTGATCGATGATCCACCTGCCGAGCCGTTCCGCATACGGTCGCATCGTAGCGAGTACTTCCGAATCATTGACCTGTTCCGGATGTTGCCAGCAAGCTTCGGCAGCGTGCAAGGCGCTGGTGGAGAGATTCGGCTTCCAATGGAGCTTCATGGCGTGGCGTTCAGTCTTTGGGTTTCGCCATTTGCTCGGTGATCCACGATTCCAGTTCGTGCCAGTCGACGGGGGGTAATCGACACAGATCGGGGCGGAGGGCGACGGCATCATGGATGTACACATGATGGATTTCGTTCTGGTCGCGATCGGTATTCCAATGCACCAGGATTCGAACGCAGGACATCAATCCGCCGGGAACTTCGATTTCGTAACCGCACAACAGGGGGACATCGAGCCAGCCCATTTGACGGGCTGCCAGGGCGGGGAACTCCGCATTCAAGTCCCGGGTCACCGTAAAAATCGCACTCGCGATATCCTTGGGATCGATATTGTTGCGACGGACGATGAGCGCGAGCAACTGCCGAGTGGCCTTGAGAATTGCGTCTCGAGAGTTCGCTTCGACGGTCGTGGCTCCGCGGACGCCGCGACACACCTTCCCATCCGCCATAATCAATGGTCCTTTTCAAATCGTCGAGATTGTTGAGAATAATCCCCTTTGAGGCTGGACGAGTATACTGGAAATCATGCAGAACGACGACGCCAATATCGCTTCGCGGAACCCCACGGAGTCTGGGCTTCCTCCGGATTGGGATCCGCGTCAATTCGCGTTTCTCGTCGTTGATAATGATCCTGCCCACGCCCGAGCGATGACCGAGAGCCTGGAAAGAGTCGGCTACCGTTGCGATGTCGCGACCGCCGGACCGGATGGCAAGCGAATGCTCGAGCAGAACACATACGACGTCATCATCACCGACTTGGTGATGAACGATGTCGATGGGATGCAGATCCTGGCACTTGCGAAACATATGCTTCCAGAATCGCAGGTGATCATGATTACCGGCCATGCAACGGTCACCAAGGCGGTCGAGGCAATGCAGTTGGGGGCTTTCAATTTTCTCGAAAAACCGATCACGCCCGCTCGTTTGCGAGCGATCGCGGCCAAGGCGGTGGAAGCGGTTCAACTGAAGCAAACCAATCTCGAACTGCGCCGAAGACTGGATGAAAAGTTCGGCTTCGAAGGGATCGTATTCGTCAGCGCGGGCATGCAGCAAGTCATCGATCGCCTCAAACGCATCGCTCCGACCGATGCCACCGTTTTAATCACCGGGGAAAGCGGTACGGGGAAAGAAATGATCGCTCGCGCGATCCATCAGAACAGCCCTCGCAAAAACAAACGTATGGTTGCGCTCAATGTGCGAGCCGTCTCGGAGAACCTGGTCGAAAGCGAATTGTTCGGGCACGTGCGAGGCTCGTTCACCGATGCGGTGACTGATCGCGAAGGAGCATTCCAGTACGCTGACGGCGGCACGTTGTTCCTCGATGAAGTCGGCGACATGCCGATGAGTACCCAGATCAAACTGCTGCGAGTCCTCGAGGAACATCAAATCACGCGAGTCGGGGATAACAAACCGATCAAAGTCAATGTCCGGTTGGTTTCGGCCACCAATCGCCCGCTCGAACAAATGATTACCGATGGCCAGTTTCGCAACGATTTGTACTTTCGACTGAAGGTGGTCACGGTCCACTTGCCTCCCTTGCGGGATCGTCGCGATGACATTGTTCCGCTGATGGATCACTTTCGCAAACAGTTTATTAGACGCCACAATCGCGGCCCGTGCAATTTTACTCCGGCAGTCACTCGGAAGTTTTATGCATACTCCTGGCCGGGCAACATTCGGCAACTTCGAAATTTTGTCGAAACCATGGTCGTGCTCGACACCGATGGCAAGCTCGATGTCGACGATCTGCCACCTGAGTTGACCGACGAGCCATCGCTCGGTGCCCCGAATATGCCGGAATCTGTCACGGCCCCGCCGCTTGACGGGGGCGAGGGAACGGTCGCCCAGGGGCCCAGTGAATTGATCGGCAAGACCATGGACGACATCGAACGCTGGGCCATCGAGGAGACCCTCAGGATGACCGCTGGCAATCGGGAAGAAGCAGCCAAGATCCTCGACATCGGTGCTCGCACTCTCTATCGAAAACTTGACAAGTACCGGCAGGAGCCGAGTTGAGCAAACGCTATGGAAGCAGATGACGAGCTTTGTTTGTGCTTCCATGTCTCCTGGCGAAAGGTTCTCAACTACATCCGCATCCACAAAGTCCATGTAGCGAGCCAACTGCACGATTGCGGCGGCGCTGGAACCGGATGCGGTTGGTGCCGCAAACAGTTGGAGAGGCTCGCGACAATGTGCGGTGAATCGCCGCCGACCGCTGAGAATATCGACGCTTGGTTGCGCGAAAGAACTCCCAATAAACAGCAATATGCGAAAGGACGGAAGGTCTACCGCGAGAGCATCGGCGATCCCTCGCGCGAAGCGGCAAAGGATGATCGTTCGGCCGATCCCAATGATCTAAGCCCAGGGACCTGATATCTAATCCAGTTCACGAGATTCAATACATCGCATCGTTACAAGCCCGTGCAATCTACGATTGCGTCTCCACCCGAACGTTAGGCTCGCGGGATTCAAAGTACGGGCACGCCCGCAATGGTTGCGGAGGATATTTGGGCCAGGACTCGGGCGTTTGATCCGATTGGCAGAGCAAAAAGACCGACCCCTTCCCAGAAACGATTGTTCTGTGGGCTCGACAATCGAGGCATATCGATGACTTAAGGAGTGGAAGGTCGCGAGCAAGCAAATCGGCCTGAGCATCGCGCTGCAAAATCTTAGACTCTCCCGGCTCAGAAGGTCTCTTAGAGGATTCGGAATTTGCAGGATCCGTCATTGTCTCAAGAGTGGCATCAGGGGGTTATGGGATTGCTCGCCGAGAATCGTCAACGAACCGACCCGGCTTAGTATACCGCGACTAGCGAGCTTTTCAGTCGGTCATCCCAAGCCTCCGGGAATGAAAAACACTATCGCCTCTCATCGCTCCACCTCGTACTCGCGCTCGTCCGAATCCGAATCGGATTTAACCGACCGAGAGAGGATCGCCGAAGCGGCCTTCCATGGTCGCAATGTGGTCGGGGAGTGGGATCCCTTGCCGCTTGCCCCGGATGCAGTCAACATCAGCTCGATGCAGGCTTCGCGT
>JBILVV010000044.1:0-18912 GCA_044370255.1 Pirellula sp. | reverse complement strand
CTCGTAAACTCGCAAGAGGGGCAACACTTCCAAGACCCGTTTTCCATGATCCAGTTGCGTCAGCAAGATCGGAACATTTGCGGAGTTATGATCGAACGCTAGCAGTCGAAGTGCATGCCCGATGTCGATCTGGGCATCGCCACTCGCCAGATTTTGTCGCACCCTCTGAAAGAGACGATCGTCCCCGAACTGGGCACCGATCTCTTCTGCAGTTCGCCGCACTTGCGGATCGTCGGAAGCATACAGCTTTTCCGCAACCTGTTTCCAATCTGAAGCGCCCTCCACCCCACGCTGTCCCGAGATAGCAAACTGCAACAGTTCCAAATCCCGGCGTGGTGATGCGTCTCGCATGGTGCTGATACGTCGAACGAGATCATCCCTTCCTTCCATGCGGGTCTTTGCCGCGTACCAGCGGATCGAATCCCGAACGACCGACAATTCCGTCGTATCGGCCAGTTGCAGCATGTCTTGGACGTCCGTGAATTGTTTTGGATGGTTGGGCCAATGTCTGGCGATCGCTTGCCAAAGCATGACCGGCAGATCACGATCCTCGGCGTTCTCGGGTTGAGCCGCCAACGTCCGACCGATCGCTAACGCGTGATCGCGAGTCATTCGACTCATGCCGCAAGCTAGATAACGCCTCACGAAAAGGGACGATTCTTTTTTGGCGTGCTCGATCAGCCAACTCAAATCCTCGGGAGGTTTCTCCAATGCCGACTGAATCGACCAAGCTCTCACTACTTCATTGGGATCCTTCAGCAATCGCTTAGCCAGGGGCAAGTCTATTGCGTTTGCGCAGTGAAGCGTCCAAATCGCTCGCAACTGCAGGTCTGCATCGCGGGAATCCAATGCCATCTCGGTAAGACTTCTGCGGACATCTTGCGGCAGTGTTTTCTTTGCGTACCTTTCGGCCAAGATACGGCGGGCCGTTCGGGCATGCCAATCATTGGGATGTCTCTGTGCGTCAACCAAAGATCGATCGCTCGCACTGTACCAATCGATCCTCGCCGGTCGATAGGTCGCATCGTACTGCATCCGGTAAACGCGTCCGTTTCCCCGATCCCAAACCTCGACACCGGGATTGTGACAATGGCGAGTGTCATACCAATCGCAAAAATAGACGGCACCATCGGGTCCGAGAAGCAAATCGACTCCGATGTACTGCGGATCCGAACAAAACAGAACATCGTAGCCTGCATGGATCGTCCAGTAGCCACCCGCATTGCGACGATTGACTTGGTGGTTGATTTGATGGCCATGCAGGTTGTGAGTCAGCAGATGGTTGTGATACTCCGCAGGCCAATTGTCCCCGAGATAAATCATGGTTCCTACGTGAGAATGCCCGCCGTATATATCTCCTGTCCCCGGCTTGCCCGCACCCCCTTCTCCGGAATCGTAATGAGCGGATGCGAGCAAAAAGTTTTGAAGATGAGGGAACGATTGCGGCGCAGTTGCGGAGATGTATGGGGCATAACCGCCATTGACTTGATTCCAGTAATGACCGCTCTGCATCACATGGGTAGTTCCTCCCTTTCCCCAGAAACTGCGGCAATGGGTCATGAAGAACTGCCCGTCGCGATCGTAGTCGAGTCCCCACGGATTGCTTCCCCCATGAGCAAAGACTTCGAACTCGTGACGCGTCGGATGGTATCGCCATACTCCGGCTGCAAGATAATGCCGGCTCTCTGCAGGCGAACCGGGCGGACCGATCGACGAAGTGTTAAACACACCCTGCGTTCCATACAACCATCCATCAGGCCCCCACATGAAGCTATTGAGTGTCTCGTGGGTATCGCCGAACCCAAACCCATCGAGCATCACCTGGGGCGGCCCGTCCGGTGTATCGTCCCGATTGCGATCGGGGATGAAAAGCAACTCGGGAGCCGCACCGATCCAAACACCTCCATACCCAACCTCGATTCCGCTGGCGAGGTTGAGTCCCTCGGTGAACACTTTGCTGGTTTCGAATTCCCCGTCGGCATCCGAGTCGCTAAAGATCACGATGCGATCAAGCCCCTGTCCCTCGGGGCGTTTCTGAGGATACGAATAGGCTTCGACTACCCACAGACGCCCCCGCTCATCGAAGGTCATGGCGATCGGTTGATGCACTTTCGGTTCCGAGGCGACACGGACCACGGAGAAGCCAGGTGGGACATGCATCGCCTCGAGCGTCTTGGCGGCAGCATCGTTTCGATCTGCTTCACGAAGCTTATTGCGTTCCAAGTGTTGGAGGATGGCATTGAAGGTCGAGCGTTGCGGCGATGCGGACTGCAGCGATGCGGGAGGCTCATCATAGAAGCGAAAATCATCAAAGTTGAGATGTCCCCAACCGCCACCGCTCTCATCGATCAACCGTAGTTGAATCCAGTGCCCAGCATGCTTGCGCAGATCGACGGCGACTCGCCGCATTTGTTCTTGGTTATTGCCAACGGCTTGAGCGATGACCTGCGGCTCGCTCGAGTCAGTCTCCTTAGCCAATATCTCCACGCGCGTCGAAGGATGCTCGCCTCCGCCGATCAAGAAACCACCAAAGGGTTTAGAAACCTGGAACCATACCGATTCCAGAGTCCCGACTCCCTTGTCCTGTTCCAACTCGTAGCCTCCGATGAAATAGTCACCTGACTTGTTGCTCTTCTGACGCGGCCAGCGTTGCGAGATACCATCCTTCGCAAGAGGTTGCCCTCGAAACGCCGTTCCCGATGCCGTCCATCCCTCAAGCGTCCCGGTTTCGAATCCGAGATTCATTGCCTTGCCAGCCGCATCCACGGGAAGTTCCCCTTCGGCTTCTGCGTTCGCCGATGCGAGAGATTCGATTTCCGGAAACGGAGTCAAGCGATCGGTATCGGATGAATTCAGATGCTCGATGCGCAAGTCCTTGAACTCGATTCGAGTCTCGGGCCCTGAATGAAGTTGCAAGGCGAGTTCACCTTCCAGATCGCGATCGGGAAGTTGCTGGTCCCACAACGAGGAGAAAAGAGTCCCGTTGACATACACATCGATCCGCTCTCCGACAGCCACGATTCGATAATCATTCCACTGGCGATCTCGCACCAGGACCGGATATTGATGAAGGGGTGCGAACGTTTGTGAGTGTCGCGAGCCATCGGGTTTGATGTGTACTCGGAAACCCCGTTCGACCAGCAGTGCCCGGCCGTGCTCGTCATAGATGCGCCCCAGCCAAGTCGATCCCATATCCAAGTCGGCTTGATACCCGGAGACGTGATCTACATGATCGACTTGGCAACGAATCTGAATACCGGAGTTGGCAGCGGGCAGTCCCGAGAGCCGGAATTGAAGTGTCAAATCAAAATCCGCGAGCCGTCCACCTCGCCACACGAGCCAAGTATTCTTGTCGAGTGTTTTGCCCGGCGCAATCTCGCCCACGATGCTCCCATGTTGGACACGCCAATACTCTTCATCTCCCTCCCAGCCTTGCAGACTCTTACCATCAAAGATCGCTTCCGATTGGTCGCATCGCCCAACCAAGCCCCCTCGCCATAAAACTAGATGTATGACCAACATGCACACAACCATCGAATACGTACGCATCGCCAGTGGTCTCACGCGGAAGTAGAAAGAGTTGGGAGAGTAATCGAAGCTTATTCCAGCGCGTTGGAGGATGCAATAAGCCGTTCCCACCCTGAATCGCTGCCGTGAATCGCTGCCGTGAACTTAGTTACCTAACGGACGACTACATCGAGTTTGAGTCGAAGATTCGCTTCACGGGAGTTCGATGTAGATATCGTCGTTCTGAATCGTGACGGGGAACGTGTCGGTTTTGATTTTGGGGTTGTCCAGCCAGGTGCCATCGTCGAGTCGGAATCTCCAGGCATGCCACGGGCAAGCGACACAGCCCTCGTGTACCCATCCGCCGGCCAGCGACGCACCCTGGTGGGGACAAAAATCATCCATGGCGTAAAACTGGTTGTCGATATGAAACACCGCAATCATGCGATCGCGACATGGAAACGCTCGGCTTTCTCCGGGCGGGATATCCGATGTCTTGGCAATGATCACTTTTTCTGGCACGGCAATCCCCAAAAGGCGTTCAGCAGAGTCACTTTCACAGTTTCTTGCTGTGAATTCTACTTTACCAGGTCGAGTCGCAAGAAGTTCAAGGCGGTCTTAGCTAATCGATGATAAAGGACATCGGGATGTCCGCCCAGGGATACGGTAGACGACTTCGTGTCCGCACCGCGCCGTGCTAAGCACATCGTAAAGTCGGCATACGGCATTAGTTCGGCCGAGGCCACTTCCAGGGATGTGGGGTAAATCCCCACCGCCAGACAGCGATCCAATGCATGCGTTTGCAACATCCTCTCGGCGGCGTGGCTCAATGACTCCTGCAACTTCGACGAATCGGTTACTCCCGTGGATTCCTGGCCGAGATTCAGTTCGGACATACTCGCAAATCGCTGGCTGGCGACAATCCCCGATCCGGATGGGTCTTGCAGTGAAGCCAACATATGTGCGACACGGCACCCGGCACCCACTTCGATCACTCCCAGACGAATCTGCCTTTGATCGAGAAGTCTTTGGACCGCCTCGTGGATCTCGATCTCACCTTCGCCAAAGATACGATCACCGAGTGCATTGCGAATTTCATCTATGGTGGGTGCGATGAGTTGCTGAAATTCAGCATCGGTCGTTGTTGGAGCGGCAATTCGCAGGGTGATCGTCGCACGCGAGACCGTGATGCCGACTCGCGGCACGCGATCGCGCGCGATTAAGGTCGGGAGCCGATGCTCAACATCGCTCTCGCCGATACCGAAAACCTTGAGCGAGTAGTAACGCCATCGCGTTTCGCCGGCCCCCATTTCTTGTGTCAGTCGCGGTACCACGGTCGCATCGAGCATCTCGAACATCTCGGCGGGGACTCCAGGCAGAGCAAACACCCGGCAGCGGTGGTTCTCAGCGATGCACCCTTGCGGCACGTCGACATCAATTCCGGGAGCGGTGCCGTGCGGATTGGGAATGATTCGCGAGGTTTTAGGAAACATTGCCTGAACACGATTGCGCTCGGGCATCGGACGCTTGCGAAGTGCGAACAGGGATTCGATATGCGTGAGAGCCTCCGGACGCAGTTCGAGAGGCAAGCCGAAGGCTTCGCTGATCGCTTCGCGAGTCAGATCATCTGCGGTCGGTCCGAGGCCACCCGTGGCGATGACAATGTTCACTCGCTTAGCAGCAATGCGAAAGGCCGCGATGTTGTCTGACAACTCGTCTCCGATCGTGGTATGAAATCGAACATGCACTCCCAGATCGCTCAGTTTTTGACTGAGGTGTTGGCTATTGGTATCCAACCTCTGGCCGCTCGTCAGTTCGTCTCCAATGGATAGGATTTCAGCACTAAGGGTCATGTTTGCCACCCTGAGAATGTACAGAGATGAGCGTCCGATACCACTTGCGGGCAACTCCAGACCAGGAAGAAGAGGGCTTCTTGGCACCATCGACCTACCGGGTGACCTTCGACGAAGCCAGCTCCCTTGGCGGCCGACAGCGCTGCGTGTGTTGCGGATAAGGCCAGATCATTCGCTCCCTTGCGGAGTTGATTCGCGTCGAGTGCAGGCGAGGAAGCGATCAGGTTTGCGTAAAGCTCGGACCATTGACGCTGTAGGTTTGCTGCATGATCCGAAAGTCCTGGGCGTTGGAGTGATTCGGCAGCCAAGTACTCGATTGCACAAGCTGCCAGCCCGAGCGCCAAAGCGCTTGTTTGCAAGCCTCCTGCCCCTCCGGTATTCGATGCTGCCATGACGTTTGGGTGCGGGCCATGCAGGATATTCTGCCGCTTGATCCGGGCATCGTGGAGGTCGACAACATCGGTGCAGCTACTTGTTAATGCGACCAACTGCATGCCGGGTCCTGGGTGAATACCTGGAGAAGGTAGCTCCAGCATGACCAGGTATTGCTGATGGGATTCGGACGGGTCTACGGCACCGGCTACAATGTATTTTGCATGGGAGGTTCCGGTGACCCAGGGAATCGATCCGTTCAGTATGCCGGTATCCCCGTCCCATCGAAGGCTGACGGGGGGAGCGGCGACATGCTGGCGGCTGGTAGTCAGGTGGCTGATGCCTACGGTTGCGAACGCATCGCCGCTCAGAATGCTCGGTAGCCACTCGGTGGACGATCTGGGGTTTTCGCTGGTTTCGATCCTACGTATGGCAGCATGCCGTTGGGTCATGATGAATGCCGTTGTCAGGCATCCGTAAGACAATGCGACATAATACGGAAGTGTGTGCTTTCGGAGAATTTCGGTTGACTGCTCGAGCTCTGCAAGTTCGCGAATTCGCTCCCCTGGAAAGTCATGAACGGTTCGTATTGCCGCACTTCCTCGGCACGTGCGGTTCATCCAAGAGATCAACTCTGGAGAGAACTCGGAGACGGAAGTGACCAACAACTGAAACCCGTTTTGATCAAGCGGCATAGGTTATCCTGAGCAGGCAAGAATTCTCTATCTTACCCCAACCACGGGTTTTTCCTAAGCCCGCTACCGAATAGGGGAGACGGCTTTGAAGTATTGGCGGCATTTCGTTATAACTAAGGTCATGTCGGTAGATGAATACCGCCCAACGAGCAAACAATCGCGCACGGAGCGTAGATAGGATTGTCATGACGCAGATGGATTATTCGGTCGCAGGGGATATTGCAGCCTCCGGCATTGCTAGCGAGATCGACTCGGAGGCTCTCTACGAAAAGTGCATGGCTTTGGCTCATAATCTTTGGTGGAGTTGGCAGCCGGAAGTCACCAATCTATTCCGCGATATCGATCCGATCCGTTGGCGGCAGCTCGATCATAACCCGATCGCATTGCTTCGGGAGTTCACCCCCGATCGATTATCCATCCGGGCTAGCGAAATGGTTTTGCATAGCCGAGTCAATTACGCATATCGTCGACTGCAGGAATACCTAGAGTCGAATAACACTTGGGCTCATACCAATGCAGGGGTTTTGGGGAGCAAGCCGGTTGCCTATTTCTCCGCTGAATTCGGCCTGCACGAATCGCTACCGGTCTACTCCGGAGGCCTTGGCGTTTTGTCTGGCGATCATATCAAGAGCGCCAGCGGGTTGGGGGTCCCTTTGGTGGGAGTCGGACTCTATTATTCGCATGGCTACTTCAAGCAGGCATTGAGCAGCGATGGTTACCAGCGCGAGGAGTACTTTGAAACTCGTGTTGAAGATCTGCCACTTGAAGCCGCATTGCTTCCGGATGGCACCCCATTGGTCGTTGGAATCGATACCCGGAATGGTCGGCTGTTGGCAAAAGTCTGGAAGGTACGCGTCGGTCGCGTGACCCTGCACCTGCTCGATTGCAACGTCGAAGGGAACCGCCCGGAGGATCGCGAGCTGACTAGCCGACTGTATGGCGGAGACGAACGGACTCGGATTCGACAGGAATTGGTCCTTGGCATCGGTGGAGTCCGCGCCTTGCGTGCCCTAGGGATCATTCCAGGTGCCTACCACTTGAACGAGGGACACAGTGCCTTTGCACCACTGGAAGTTATTCGCGAAAGGATGATGGATGATGGAATGTCCTTCGACGATGCGGCTCGCGAAGTAGCTCAGTCAACCATCTTCACAACGCACACACCTGTTCCTGCGGGACATGATCGCTTTAGCAGCGTTCTTATCGAAGAGCATCTCGGCCCACTTCGCGATGCACTGGGAATCAGTCACGACCACCTGATGAGTATTGGACGCGTCCAAACCTCGGACCCGAACGAACCGTTCTGCATGACTGTCATCGGCCTAAAGCTGTCTCGCACTGCAAACGCCGTCTCTCAATTGCATGGTCATATTTCTCGTCGCATGTGGCACAGCCTCTGGCCTAGCCGCGAAGAGAGTAATATTCCGATCGGTCACATCACCAATGGAGTCCACATTGAAAGTTGGCTCGCGGGCCAGATGGCACAGCTATACGACCGTCACTTCCCAGCAAACTGGCGCACGCACATGGGAGAAGCGGACGTCTGGCAGTTCATCCACAACGTCGATCCGGGCGAGTTGTGGGAAACGCATAACGCGCTCAAGAATATGTTGTTGTCATTCGTGCGCAGACGAGTATCGCGACAATGCAGACGACGGGGTGAGAGTGATGAGGTCATTGAATCGGCCCGCAATATCTTAAGCCCAAATATCTTGACAATCGGTTTTGGTCGTCGCTTCGCAACTTACAAAAGAGCCAATTTGCTGTTCAATGATCTCGATCGTATTTCGGCAATCCTCGGCAATCCCGAACGACCGGTCCAAGTGATCTTTGCTGGAAAGGCGCACCCTAAAGATGAACCGGGCAAAAAGTTCATCCAGGAAATCGCGAATCTTCGCCACGATTCCCGCTTCGCCGGACGCGTTGCCTTCATCGAAGATTACGACATCAATGTCTGCCGACACTTGATCCAGGGAGTGGACGTCTGGCTCAATAATCCGCGGAGGCCGCTCGAAGCGTCCGGCACCAGCGGTCAAAAAACGGTTCTCAACGGCGGCTTGAACTGTAGCATTCTGGATGGCTGGTGGGCCGAAGCTTTTGACGGCACCAATGGTTTTGCCATCGGCAAGGGGACAAGCCATGCCGATGACCGCATCACCGATCGAAGGGATGCGCAGTATCTCTACGAAACCCTCGAGCAAAGAGTCATACCCACCTTCTACGACCGCGATCGCGATGGCCTTCCCCGAGGCTGGATCAAGATGATGATGAGCAGCATCAGCACGCTCGCGTGGCGATTCAGTAGCCATCGCATGGTGATGGACTACACGCGAGTCGCGTATGTTCCAGCGTCCGGTGGATTGAGTTGCGAAGTCAAAGGGCGATAACTCGATGCACTAAACAGAGTGATCGGAGTTGTAAGAAAAAAAGCCTCGGAGATTTTCCAAGGCTTTTTTTGCTTGATCATTACCATCCACCACACATTACTTGTGTGTGAAGTCCAGGTACCACAGTCCGTCATCCCATTCCAAAGAGACACGTCTCCAACCCAATGGTACCTGAGGATAAGGATAAAATGGACCGATGTATGGCCAAGCCGAGGCACTGTACTGTTTGGGATACGTCACAGCAGCATAGTTCGGATATGCAGCGTAGCTGGGCCACGCGTATCCTGGCATGTATGGGCTGTCATGACGAGGAACACCTCCACCGTAGGATGGTCCAGCACTCATCGGTACAGGGGCCTGCGGCGCCACAACGCCAGCGGCGACCGGAGCGCTCTGCACGGGTGCCACTTGGATGGGAGCAACCTGACCTGGAGCATTATTGATCGTGCTAGCAGCGAAAGCTCTCGGAGCGTTCACCGAAGCGGGTGAAGGAACAATCGGAACAATCGGGGGTTGCACCAGGTTACCAGGAGCCTCGTTGGATACGGTCCGAACGGCGACTACGTTCAGATCATCCACAACGCGACGTACTCCAACCGCCTGTTGAGCAGTACCAAGTACAAGATCCTTCTGTTGATTGCTTGCAACACTTCCCCGAACAGTCACTTCACCATCGACTGTGGAAACATTAATATCAAAATTTCGCAACTGGCCGCCACGTTTGGCTTGCCCAAGTTGGCCGAGAATCTCTGAGGTGATGTCAGCATCGCTCGGAGCAACAGGCTCAGATTCACCGACCAAAATGGTTGGTTCATTAGCCGAAGCAGGAACAACCTTGGTGGGAGTAGTGGAGGGCGATGTTGTCTGAACTGTAGCCGTGGCTTTGTTCTCAACAGACTTCACGCCATCGGTGGAGCGTGCTGCATTCAAAACGGTCTCAAGCTGAGTCTGAGAAGCTGCGGTGCCGGAAATGACCACATTGCCGTTTTCAACAGTCAAATCGACTTCGAGACCACTCAGGCTCACCTGAGACTTCTTCACGGCGGTAATGATGGCATCAGCGATCTCGCGATCTCCACCAAACGCCGTCAAAGGAGCACCGGCGGTCAGCGAGGCAATCGCCATGCCCAAAAAGAATCGTCGCATGGATATCCTCCTACGGTATGTTTTGCGGGAACAACGGCGCTTTGGAGCCAATGAGTCTGAACCTCGGCACCTGCATTCTCAAGAGACTTGGACGATCATGAACGAGGACGCGATCTCGTCGATGCGAACTTTCATACCCGACCGAAAACCCTTGATCTGCGAATACAACAGTATGTTTCGGCAACCGAACGCCCGAATCGAAAGGTTTTTGCCAATTTTGACGCGCTTCGCGAGGATTCCTACAGTGAGCATTAATCGTAGCCCCGCAGGGAATCCCCAACCTGAAAAGTACACCAATTCTTGGTAATCTATCGAACAGGTCAGATCTACCCAAACCCGCTAAACCGCCAATGACTATCGAAGTGTTGATCACCGAATCCGACCATGTGACTCGATCGCTACATGAACAAATCACCCAAGCCATCAATTCAATCGCTGGCGACTTCCATTGGGGGTCCGGACAGGTCTCTGTCGCGATTGTGGATGATCAGGCCATCCAAGAAATCAATCGCCAGTTCCTCAAACACGACTACCCGACCGATGTCATCAGCTTTGACCTCACCGACAAGGATGCGGGCCAAGACGACGCCCCCTACCTCGAAGGTGAGGTAATCGTTAGCTGGCAAACAGCCCAGCGTGTCGCTTCAGAGAATCAATGGGATCCTGCGTTGGAACTACTACTTTACGTCGTCCATGGAATGCTCCATATCGTCGGCCTCGACGACTGTTCCCCCGCACTATCGCAGCAAATGCGTGAGAAGGAACACCACTACATGCATAAAATTGCGGGTGATACAAGGAACTGTCAGCAACTGGATTAGTGATGACCGAGCATGCGATCGAAAACCCCAAACGTACGTTTTGAAACTACGCTTTTGGCGGTCGCTATTGCTAGCAGTTGGTGTTTCGCCTTGAACTATCACAACCCGACGCGTGAGCGAAGGATGACCTCACGAACCATTGCCTCTATACCGAATTCCTCCTCCTGGCCATCAAGTTCAAGTGGGTACCCGTATCGCCCACTCAGCGAGTTTATGCTATCGTTTTCGCGGTTTAGGTGAGCCGACTTTTGGTTGAGCCCTCTTAAGCTTCTTGGTTCGACGCGAATTACTGCATTGAGGTGGGGATGGCTCACGATTCCAACGAAGATTCCTGGTTGATTGAAGGGTGCCGGATTCTCGACCCCTCGCAGCAGACCGACTGGATGGGTCGTTTGCTGATTGTCGGAGGTCGCATCGCTGCCTTGGATCCAACCGATGGCGATATCCCAGCGGGTATACCTCGGTTGGATGCGCGGGGCATGATCGTCGCTCCAGGGCTCTTCGACTTGGCGACTGAGTTTGGCGAACCGGGACGCGAGGAGGACGAAACGATCCTGACTGGAACCGCTGCTGCTGCCGCAGGAGGCTTTACCGCCGTCGCACTTTCCCCAAGCACCGATCCACCCATCGATACGGCCGCTAGTGTGGAGTTCATCTTCTCCAAGGGACTTCGCGCGGATCGCTGTCGCTTGCTCCCCTTGGGTTGTATGAGCAAGGAACGCAAAGGGGAGTCTTTGGCGGAAATCGGTTCGCTCGTCGAAGCCGGAGCCGTTGCACTGAGCGACTCTCCCTCACCCATTGAAAACACGGGCTTGCTTCGCCGGGCCCTCGAATATTGCAATATGTTCGACCGCTACCTATTCGACCATCCCGAGATTGGATCGTTGTCGCGTGGTGGAGTGATGCATGAAGGCCTCGAGCAATTGAAACTCGGACTCACTCCGATTCCCGCGGAAGCTGAGGACCTGGCAACCTCTCGCGATCTTCGACTTGTCGAAGCGACCGGAGGCAAACTTCACCTGACCAGTATCAGCACTGCTGGCAGTGTAGAACTGTGTCGTCGAGCCAAGCATCGGGAACTCCGATTCTCTGTTGGCACCTACGTCGCCAACCTGCACATGACCGACGAATGGATGAAGTCGTTTGACACCAATTGCAAGGTCAAGCCTCCTCTGCGATCGACGGAACACGTCGCGGCATGTATCGAAGGCCTGCAGGATGGAACCATCGATATCATCAGCAGTGGTCACCGTCCTTGCTCCCTTGAGAAAAAGATGCTCGAGATCGATGCGGCTCCGTTTGGTATGATGGCCTTAGAAACCGCGTTGGCTCAGGTGATCACGTATTTGATTCAGCCGGGTCATCTTTCCTGGATGAGCGTCTTGGAAAAGATGAGCTTGAATCCAGCCAAGCTTCTACGACAGCCAGGTGGGTCGCTTGCCGTTGGGCAACCTGCAGATGTGATCGTGATCGATCCCGACGCGAGTTGGACCGTCAATGCGGCAACGTTTCAAAGCAAGTCCTACAACACGCCGCTCGAGGGCCATGAATTAAGGGGCTTGGTCCGATATACATTGGTCGCTGGTCGTATCCGCCATCGATCGACAAGTGAGCAGCACACATTTTAGAACAGTTGTCCCAACCAATCCTGTAAAGCCGTCAAAAGGCTGATGCATATAATGAGAGGAAAGCATTACTTTTTTGACTACAGGAGGTGTCGAAATGGCTAGCAAATTGATCGAGCAACTCGCGTCCAAAGCCCCCGCTGCAGCAATGTTTCGCGGCATCTTCGAGCGTATCCTTTCGGACGAATCGCTCAATAAGATCTTTCGAGATCATGCAAAAATTCAGGTGGAATGCGACATCTTGTTTTCCCATCTCGTCGACATGGTCGGGGCGGTTGTAACCCAAGGTGCCAAGAGCTTAAACGCGGCCCATCGAGCCGCTGGACATGAGTACTCCAGGCAAGGCCTATACCTGAAGCTCCAAGGAGTGGAAACGGACGTTTCGTCGGCATTACTTCGTGTTAGCACTGAGAAACTCACTGAGATTCGCAAAGCGACCAAGATGACGCATCCCGATGTGATCAAAGGCATGCATACCTTTGTCATTGACGGGAAGACTTACAACGCAACCGAGCATCGACTGGTCGAGTCCCGTACCGATGCTCGCGCCCCGCTACCCGGACGAGCGATCGCCATGCTCGACATGCGCAACGAGATGTTCATCGACATCCAATGTGATGTTCATGCTTTTCGCTGCGAGCGAAAAATAGCTGAAACATTGCTCGAACGACAGGTTCAACCGGGATCGCTCTACATTGCCGACAGGAACTTCAGTGATAGCAACATCTTGGAAATCTTCTTTCGTAAAAAAGGTTACTTCATCGTGCGTCAGCATGGTGCGAGCCCCAGTTGGCGTGAAATTCCACGAAAGAAACGTAAAAAGATTGGCACAGACAAAACTGGAGGGGAAGTCTACGAGCAACAGATCGAAGTCCGGCTTTCTGATGCATCATGGATACCCGTCCGCAGGGTCACGGTCGAGCTAAGCAAGCCCACTCGCGATAACGAGACCGTGATCCACTTATTGACGAATCTCCCCACACGTATCAATGCGATTGCAGTCGGAGCAGCTTATCGCGAGCGATGGACGATTGAGAATTGTTTCGGTTATCTCAGTCGTGCCTTCAATGCAGAGATCAAGTCGCTTTGCTATCCGAAAGCGGCGGGTTTCTGTTTTTCCCTATCCTTGCTGTTATTCAACATAATGAGCCTGATAAGGTCGATGTTGCTTGCTCATGGAAAGTACAGCCAACGGTATGAAGTAACAGATGTTTCGTACTACTACCTGGCGGACGAGATATCCCGCAGCCAATTCGCTGTATCAGAGCTGATTCCGCGATCAGCATGGAGCATCTTCAAAACCATGCCTATCAACGAATTCGCCAAAACAATGAAGCGGTACGCAAGCCAAGCTGAATTAGCACGCTATCGAAAAAGCCCGCGTGGTCCGAAGAGGCCCCAACCTAGGAGGAAGTTCGACGGGTCTCGGCACGTGGCCACTATAAGGCTCTTGGCCAGTCGAGAATGACGGCTTTACAGGATTGGTTGTCCCAACTGTTCTACGTCTTGCTCCCCTTAGTGGCACGACGCGCCGCGTCGTGAATGACCTGGGTCGGTGTCCATTTTATATGACTGGGGAGTGTATGACTGGGAAGTGAGGAATCACGACGCGGAGCGTCGTGCCACGTTTACACTTCGATGCCTATTCGTGCCTGAGAGCCTCGATCGGACTCATCTTCGCCGCTCGAATGGCGGGATAGATTCCGAAAATTAATCCGACCGCCAACGAGATCAAAAATGCCCCGGTGATGCTCTCGGGGACAATCGAAGGCTCCACCGTACGCACGACTGCGGGCAGATCCATCATCTGCTTCTCAAACCAAGAGTTTGCCAGCGATCTTGCCCCAGATACCGCGGGTCCACAGAGCAATCCGAACAGAATCCCGGTGATGCCGCCGGTCAAACTCAAAACACTTGTTTCAACAAGGAATTGCCGGATGATGTCACGGCGTTTCGCTCCGAGCGCCCGCCGGATACCGATCTCGCGCGTTCTCTCCGTGACGGTTGCGAGCATGATGTTCATAATCCCTATCCCACCGACGAGCAACGATATCGATGCGATCATGGCGGCTAAGACCATGAACATATACTTGGTCGTTTTCGCTTGCTCGAGCAGTTCCAGCGGAACAACCACCGAGATGTCTTCCATCTTCTCGTGACTGCTCAAAGCGGTGGATACGAGCTCGGCGGTCTTCTTCACATCGTTGACATCTCGGCAACGCAAGGTGATTTGGTTGAGTTCGATAATCTCTCCCTCGCGAGATCCGGACCGCATCGTCATGATTGTGTCCCCGATACGCTGTTGCAGCGTGCGGATCGGGATGTAGACATCGTTCGAGAAATCCTGCGCTGCCATAGAGCCACCCACTGCAGCCGTCGCTCCCTTGGGTTTCAAAACGCCAACGATGAGATAAAAATCCTGGTTCTCGGGCATGTAGATGCGTTGCCCGATTGGATCTTCATAGGGAAACAATTTCTCAGCGACTTTGGCGGAAAGGACACAGTGCGAATCGCGTGAAAAATTCTCTGCGTCGGTAATGAAGTGCCCGCGATCGACTTCCAGTTTCGTAACCTCGGCGTACTCCGGAGTGCATCCAACCAACCGCCCGTCGAGTTTCCGATCTTTGAATTGAAACTGTCGACGCATCTCGCGAATGGGAATGGCGCTTCGAATCGTGGGAACGGTCGCCGACAGCATGTCATACTCTTCGCGCGTCAAACCGTAGGGTGTCAGCCCCTGACTCGACAACTTTTCGCTCGGCGGCTTCACGGTCCGGATCATGATCGTGTCAGCGCCTAGGTTTTCGATTTGCTTCTGGACTTCGTCTCCGATTCCCTTCGAGATCGCGAGCAACCAGATGACGCTCGCAACGCCGACAAAGATGCCGAGGACGGTCAAGATGGATCGCATCGGATGGAGCCAAAGATTCTTGATCCCGAGCATGACAGCGCTCGGATGATTGATAACGATATTCACGAACCAAACAGCGAGAATGGCTCCAAAAAACCAGAACACACGATTGACGACTTCCGAGAAAGAGATCTCCATCAAGTACTGCATGGCACTTCCCATCATCACACCTCCACCGGCATGTTCTCAATCGCGTAGCGGGCCGCTTCATCGCGAACTTCTTGCGAGTTGGTGCGGTCCCATTGCAACCTGCCATCCTTGAGCCGAATGACTCGCTTGGCTCTCTTGGAAACCTCGTCTTCGTGAGTCACGAGAATGATGGTTCGCCCTTCGTTGTTAAGGCGCTCGAAGAGTTGCAGGATCTCCTCGGTCGTGCGAGAGTCGAGGTTTCCCGTCGGTTCATCGGCGAGGATAAAAAACGGATCGTTGATCAGAGACCGTGCGATCGCAACTCGTTGCTGCTGGCCACCGGACAATTGGGTGGGACGGTGATCGAGTCGCTCACCGAGGCCCACCATATTGGCCAAATCGAGACAACGTTGATGTTGCTCGCGCGACAGCGGTTTCCCTTGATAGAACAATGGAACCTGAATGTTCTCTACGACAGTAAGCTGTTGTATCAAGTTGTAGGCTTGAAATACGAATCCGATCCGCCGCGAACGAATATCGGCGAGTTGATCGTCCGTCATCTTGGCGACATCATCGTCCCCTAACCAAAGACTCCCGGATGTGGGTTGATCCAAGCAACCGAGCAGGTTCAGCAAGGTGCTCTTCCCTGATCCGGACGGACCCATGATCGCGACGTAGTCGCCGGTAGGGACATCGAACGTGACTCCGCGGAGCGCCCGGACGGTTTCGCTCTTGAGAACGAACTCTTTCTTAAGATCAACAACCCGGCAAGCGAATCCTTCCGTTGAGAAATCGGAGAATGACATCGCTAGTTTGCCGTCCCTCCAGCGCCCGGTCCCCTTCCGCCGGCCCCTGGTCCACCCGCTCCTGGCAGACCTCCACCAGGGCCGCCAGCACTAGGGCCGCCAGCACCCATGCTTGCCATCCGTTTCTTCATGACCGTGGCCAGTTCCTTGGAGTCGACGGAGCCGTCTTGGTTGGTGTCATACTCGGCAAACGCGTTCTTCATCCGCTCTTCACCGGCAACTTCTTCCTTGCTGAGTTTGCCATCGGAGTTGGTATCCATCCGCTGCATGATCATACCGGCGATCGCATCGGCGTTCATGCCGCCACCGCCTGCTCCGCCACTTCGTCCAGCGGCACCATTACCTGCTGCGGCACTATTACCCGCTGGGGCACCAGGCGCACCTGCTGCAGCGCCGGGTCCGCCGGTTCCCCCTGGGCCTTTGTTTGGAAGCGGTTCATTGGATAGAGCCACCAATCGCGAGCGATCATCCTCTTCGCGGATCTCTGGAATCTCCATTTTTTCGAGATGGTTTCTTGGGTCGAGCACAACGCTTTCATCCGCCTTTACACCTGACTTTACTGTCACGAATTTGTCGTTGGTCGCTCCGATTTCGATTTCGCGAGTTGCGTATCGGTTCCCCTCTTGAACCAAAACGAAATGATGACGCTTAGTCTCATAAACGGCATGAACCGGAAGCTGAATTGCATCTTCGATTTGCTCGACGAAGATCCGGACTTCCGCGGTCATTCCTGTCCGAATGGTCTCTGGAGGATTGATGATTTGAATGAACGTCGCGTATTCCTTAACGTTAGAACCCCACCAGTTACCTGGTTCGGCGTATTTATTCACTTTGACCACACGGCCAAGCAGTTCGTTCTCCACCGCATTGACACGGATTTTGACCGGCATGCCATCACGAATCAAGCTGATGCGGGACTCGTTGATCTTCGCCTTGACCTGCATGCGTGTCGGATCGGGCAGCAAAAAGATCGTCTGTTGTTCGCGAACCAAAGCACCTGCTTCGACAATGAACTCGCCACCGCCTCGGCCACTGAACTTGTTGGCGTAAACGACTTGCCCATCGGCGGGTGCAACGATCTTGCATGCGGTGATCTGAGCTTGAATCTCCTGTAGCTTTTCTTTTTCCTCGGACAGCGTGCTCTTATCCGATTCCAGTTTCGCGCGGGTGGTTTCGATATCCGCATCGAATTGCACCAGCATCTTGGCCTTGGTCAATTCATCGAGAACTTTGAGTCGCCCCTCTGCGGACTCAAGAGTATTCTTCGCATTCTGAACCGCGAACTGTTCAGCCTCGATCTGGAGTGGTTTGAGAGTCCCCTTCGCCGCCAGTCGTTCGGCACTCTCCAGCGACAGTTCCGCCTTGCGGAGTGTCTGCTGAGCGACGGCGATCTCGCTGAGGATGGTTTTGCGTTCGGTCAAGAAAGTGCCGTCGAGGTATTCTTGCCGCGCAATGATGGCTTTGTTGACGCCTGCTTCTGCGCTGATGACAGCCGACTCGGCGTTGCTGACGACAATGCGTTGGTTTTTGGCTTCTTGTTCGAGGGCGGAGGAATCCAGCTGGCAGAGGACGTCCCCTTTTTTAACTAAGGTCCCCTCAGGAACGACACTCAGGATCGGTGTCCCGCTCCCTCCGCGGCCTTTGACCTCGCATTTCACTTCGTTGTTGCTGCTGCTCTCGATTTCCCCCTGTTCAAGAACGACATGGTCAAACGGCCCGTTTTCCACGGTGTGGAGCATCGGCTCGTTGGCCGCACGTCGGGACTCCTGCTCCTCCCCCATCGTCCACCAAGCATATCCACTACCGGCAACGGCTGCGATGCCCAACAAAACGATGGCGCTGCGATTGATGGCGCCTGATCGCCGACCCATGTGGTTCGTCGAGAGCCTGTTTATCTTGTGAAGCATAGAGACTTTCGGGGGGGCTGAGGTGTGGAGAGGGAGATAGGATTCGCTTCTCAATCGAGTCTTTCGATCCGCAGAACAGTATGAATATCAGTCAATGCATTGTAGCCAGAGGGGGTGGCTGGCCGAAATGCTTGTTTGCGAACACAATGCTTTAAACACCGGCAATCCCTAGAAGTTTTCTTGGCAACGCCATTTCCGCGTAGTTTCGTACGAGCTTGGGAACCGAATTTTCCGTTAGCGAACGGATTCCCGGAAACGCTCGCTGATGCTCTGGACCGTTTCCTAAGAGCCGGTTACACTAATTTTCCTTCTGAGCCAATGAGGCAGATTGCTTGCTCGGCAGCTCGTTGGTGTCGTTTGGGTGCGTCGGTAATAACGGTGATTTTGGAGGTTTTGCATGGTCAGGTTGCAGGTCCGCGATCGGGAGACGATCCAGGAAGCGGTACGTCGCTTTCGGAAACTCGTGGAGCGGAGCGGGCTGAAAAAAGAGATGCGCCGTAGGGAATTTTACGAAAAACCGAGTGAAATCAAGCGCCGAAGCCGTCAACGGGCCGAACGCCGCTCGCGCCGCATCCGTCTCACAGGCATGTAGACCTCAGGGTTCCCCATGGGATAAAAAGGTCGGTGTCCCATCCAGGAATTTGATACGGGCGAATAGCTCAGTTGGTTAGAGCGCCACTCTTACAAAGTGGATGTCGGGGGTTCGAGTCCCTCTTCGCCCATTCTAAGGGTAAAGCCAGCTTCGGACAGAAG
>JBILVV010000338.1:0-5580 GCA_044370255.1 Pirellula sp. | reverse complement strand
CGACCGAGGAATTCTAACGTCTCACGACTAGCGCCCTGCACTACCGATAAATCGATAGCGAGATCCTTGAGCGACGCCTGACTTCGAATCCACTCCAACGAGTCCGCGGTGATTCGGGTCTCTCTCAAATCAAGTATTTCCAAATTGCGAATCGACTCCCACCCCTTTACCACCGAATCATCGACCGCCGAACCGCACGCACACAAAGCTCGCAACTTCGAGGCATGACCAATCCGCTGCAGTGCCTCACCCGACAAAGTGGAATGGGCTATCGTCAGAGACTCTAGGCTGCTGAAATCGGCAAGAGATCGCCAGGACCCCTCGTCCAAACTAGCGCCACCCAACGCGATGCTTCGGAGCTGCGAACAATCCACTATCACCCCGCTTCTCGGCCAAGGGCTTGTCATCACGATTCCTCGAAGCTCAGGAGTACCCCGAATTTGCAATCGTTCCAGCGAGGGACTGAAAACGACTGTGTCTCGCAACATTGGATTGTCCGAGATCTCGATGTCTAACGCGTAAGTCCAATTGCCGTCAAATAGGGACTCAATACTCTGATGGCCTTTGACGTCGAATACGCGTTCTACCATCGAATCGCCTCGGAGCACTCGAAGCTTGGGCAGAGCGGCAAGTACGTCGTTCATATTGATCTGACCCAACGACCGATCGCGATCATCTCGATTCCGAATCGAATACGCCAGAAATTTATTATCCGCGTATTCTCCGCGAACAATGTCCTCGATCGACCAAAACCTCAGTTCCTCAAGCGTGGGAATTTTTGCGATAACCTCAAGATGCTCCGTCGTTACTTTCGCCCACGCCAAATCGATGGTATTCAACGAGGGATACTTTGTCAGAATGCTGAGGTCCACCTCGGATAGATCTCGGTAGCGCAAGGGGAGTTGCTCCAATTTCGACAAACTTGCCAACGCATTGATCATCTGCTGAGTGTCGTTTGCCGATGGCGTCAACCATGCCCTTTCATCGTCTTCGGAATCCTCGCCCCCTATCCGAGATCGAACCGAATCGTAAGCGATTCGACTTTGAATCAGTTCGTGTACCGGTACAAACCCCTTCCTCTCGATGACGAATACATCGCCGAGGCCATGAAGACTCATTCCAGTCGTATTGCAATTCGACACCTCGATCTGTTCGAGATTACGGATAAACAGCGGCATCTTTGCCAGAGAAGGTAGTTCGTCGAGAACTGCTTTTCGGACCCAGACTCCATTGGGGACAATGCTCCTGCGATGAACGCGTTCGCCGATCAAGAACGAATAGTTCTGGACGGTTTCCAACATGGGTAACTTTCGCAGTTCTAGGTCTAGTTTTTGCGTGGTGTCCACGGTAATCGCGCGAAGGTCAGCACAATCTTCGACGATCAGGCGAACCGGGGTCGCGTTCATCCGCTCGTCGTATTCCAAGCAGGTGAGTTGCTGCAAGTGAGGCAAACCGACAACGCGATGCGTCAGAGATTGGCCCCGCGGAGGATGGGGCAACAACAACGAGTAAAGATTGGCGAGCGATGGCAACGGTCCTTCACCATCGAGCGCTACGTCCGTATGAATCAAATTCAACAGTCTCAGGCGAGGCATCTCTCCCCAAGCCTCTAAACCGTGCCGATGCATGTTGGTTCGAATCAAGCTGATCTTCTGAAGTGATTTCAGCCGCCCAATGAGCCCAACCGTCTCACCATCTAACATGCGACCGGAAATCCGAACCTCCCTAAGGGCGTATCTTTTTTCAAGTGGCTTGAGACTCGCCAATGAGTAGCGATCGCCAGCCAAACGAAGTACCTCCAAATGAGGAAGCACGACAATTTTGTCCAAGAGCTCTTTCTGCGGGTTCTCGACGGTCACGCCGGTGATTCGGTTCCATGAAACCAACCAGTCATCGAAGCGACCTTCGGCAAAATGCTTAATCGGCAACGGGAGAGATCGCGAAACATCGACCCAACCTCCAGCCTGCTCGATTTCCAAACGTAAGGTCTCCTGCTCGATAAAAGTCTTTCGACTCCAACTGTACTGTCCCAGGAGAAAAGCAATGAATGAAATCATCAGAAGAAGATCGCTGAGACCAAGACTGCGTGGCGTTACGGTTTTTCGACCGCTCTCATCGGCGATGTACTTGGGACCGGTGTACCAGAAAGTAAATGCCAGCAAGACCAACCATACACAAACGTTGCCGACCAACCGCATACCATCGAAAACTTCGTGCCGAGGGAATGCAGGCAGATCAGTTCCGCCAGGCTTTTGGTAGTGAAACACGGCGCGATAGGTCCACGGCCATCCGGCGACCGATTCGGTACGGTCATCCACCGCCACCTCTGATTGGTCAAATGGAAACCTATTGATCTGGTCAACAATCGTGATGTCGAGTGGCCATAGCCAGTTGCACGCGATCGCCAACAGAGCGACCAATAAAGTTGGTAAGAAGCGTTTGATTTTTTGAGATAAGGATTGGGACATGGAATTAGATTGTAACGGAATCCGTTTATCACGAAGGAGCCATCATCGCCCGTAATCTATCGCTTACAAAACAGCCACAACTGGCTTTACGCCGAGGGAGCCATGACGGGCGGCGACCAGTGAGAACCGCCCCACCCTCGATCCCTTCCCCTGCTCTCCTCACCGCCGGAAGCCCAAGTCGGAAGGGTTCGGTACGCTCTCGCGTCAACCACCCTACCGAAGGCACCTAGAACATGCCACCCATGCCTCCCATGCCGCCACCCATGCCTCCCATGCCACCCGCTGATGGCATCGCGGGCGTATCGCCATCGGAGATCTTTCGAATCAACGCGTCGATCTCGGGATGAACTTTTCGTTTTTGATGAATGATCAACACGGAATAGGATTCGATCGCGGAAGCTATATTTTTGCTCGCATCTCCGCTTCGAACCTCACTTCGTGAGCGGCATATCTCGATCGTGCCCAGTGCACCATCCTTTTGAGAATCGACCCAACTCTCCGGAGCCACGAGTTTTGGGAGCAAGACTTGAAGATCCTGCGCGATCGCAGTCGACATTCGGTAATACTTGGTTTCGTATCCTTCGGGATCGACCTCCGGAGAGATTCGACGCTTGGAGGTTTTCAATGCGGTTCGGTAATTCTCCAGCAGCGTGAGCACCTCGTCCATATTCGGTTCCGTTTGCGACACCGCCATGAAACCGGATTTCGGGAACTCGATCACTGCGCTGCCTCCCGCACTCGTCCAACTCCCGGGACTGGATTGTTGCTCAATCGCGCTCTGCAGTTTCCCGCAATCATTCATATCGCGACACAAATCCCGCACATCGAAGAGAGCAAGTTTTCTGACGTTGGCTGCTGCATCCTGCGTTGTGATCCATAAAACACCGTTGCGGTGAAACCAAGCCAGTTGATTTTGACTGGTGATGATCTCCAAGATCGCGCGAATGGGTTGGTCTTTGATATCGATGGTGACCGGAAGCCGCTCGGAAATTTTCTCTTGGCGGAGCGAGAATCGATCGAGGCGAAGATTGAGCTTGTGCTGCTCCGACAGGGACTGGATGACTTGGGAAAGCTGAGTCCCTCGAAACTGCGCGGATGCTTTTCGGTTCAAGATCGCAATCAGTTGCTCATGCTCCCGCGGTTCGTCGATCCAAGTGCGGCGAGCCGGATGACGTAGCGACTCCAAAAATGCGACCACCTTGCGATGCGTCCTAGGAACTTGCCGAATGAATAGAACATCTCCGAGAAGAGCCGCCGTCCCAAGACCGCCAGCGTCGACCCAAGAATCAGGTTCGATGACCTGCGTTAAGGATCGAATCAAATCGCTGGACTTGAACTCGAGATCGAGCAAGTCACCGATGTTGTACTGGGCATTCCGCAACAGACTCGCCTTTTGCGGCAGCAGGGTGACCAAGCCTTCTTCAAACCTCCAGTCCACACCGATTCGCTCCAAGCGATCGAGGAATTGATACAACGGGACCTCGTTCAGCGATTCCGTGACGGTCTCATTGACCGAAATACCCTCTTCTTCGAGCGATCGCTCATCGACAACAATATTCAAGCCCGTTTGCGACTGGAGCCACTCGGCCACACCGGTGAGGGGCATATCCTGGAAGCTGTGGGTGATCTTCTTCCGAAGCGGTTCAGGAGCAAGAGTCACCGGATCGATGTACTTGGGTTCTTCCGCGATGCTGATCGACGCTGGAGGCTCTTGGGGAGATTCTTGCGCAAGCGTCTTCTCGCAGAGCATCCCACCAGCGAGCCACAACGGACCGATCATCAGTGCACTGACGATCCACACGCGATTTGATTTCCACATAGCGATTGGTTCCCTTCTAGAAGACTATCGTTGTCTGACGTTGTCTGAAATCCTTCGGGGTTGCATCCGCCGGACTAGTTTTGCTTTCTGTTCGAACCGTTGGAAACATCACCAGGCTATCCCTCGCTCACGTTCTTTGAAGTTGCGCTTTTCGGTTCAATCACAACCCGAAGTGTAAGCGAGGTAAGGAGTTACGTCGCTTGCGACGTCTTCCCTCTTGCGTCCCTCGCTCACGCGTCGGGTTATGAAAAACCCTGATAATTCGCGGTCCTTGACTTATCCCATTTGGGAAAATCACTGTTTGCTCGAACAGCTTTGCACGAAACAGCAAAAGGGATGCCGCGTTGCACCCCGATCTTTCTGAAACTCTCCGAAAACGTGACCAACGCTGAATCAACTCATCGTTTCAGGCTCGTTTCTTCAGGTAGAAAAGCAACCGGGAGGCTGATTCCAGCACGATCCATCCTGCAGATCTTCCTGCAGATCATCGAGCTTCGAGCGATCGATGGTTGCATTTCGCAACACGGCAGTGGTCTTCTGCTACACCTCTATGATCGATCACCAGCGTTTCCTTTGCCATGTTGAACTGCATTGCCAACTCGAACTGCATTGCCAATGCCGGTCGGCGAGGGTGTTTCTGGTCGCAATCCGATCACGCCCCTACTTGTATGCTGAACATCAAGGCGGCATCCCACTTCGGTGCAGCGACTTGTTCCATAAGACTCGGGATCGTTCTGCGCGCTTCAAGGAACAGCTGAGGACAGCTGTTCTACCATGGGCTCTGCCCTCTGCGTTTCGGCGTCTCTGCGAGATCGCCGGCTGTTTGCCCCCTCGCTCTTCGCTCTCTTCTCTCTGCTCTGTGCTCCCCCCATCCATCGCTTGGCAGCGATAGCTAGCGATAGCTACGGGTTCAACAAATTTTGTGGGACGCCGTAGTGGCGAATGGAAACGAAAAAACCCCCGAGCAGACTTTCGTCTGATCGGGGGTTTTTTAAAAACCGGCAATACCTACTTTCGCACTGGTGGGCACTATCATCGGCTCGGAAAGCTTAACTACTGTGTTCGGGATGGGAACAGGTGATCCTTTCCGATATGGTCACCGGGAGAGAACCATGCAAGCGGTAGCCTGCATGGCCCTAATGTTGGATTGGTCTATGGCATTGCTTAGAGAAATGATTCGGTATCGCGTCTCGAGTGGAGAGCAAGATACCGATGATCAAGCGTTCGTCCGTTAGTACTGGTTAGCTGAACACCTTACGATGCTTACACATCCAGCCTATCAACCTGGTGGTC
>JBILVV010000139.1:0-11001 GCA_044370255.1 Pirellula sp. | reverse complement strand
GATCGCTGATGCTCAGGCGATCACTCATATTGGATATGCCGAGTCGATAGTGCGAGACGTGGCCTCGAACCGACGCGTGGTGGATGCCAACGGCCGAGTCAGTTTCGCTCGCGGCAGCAGTAGCGGACGCGAGGCATTCTTTCGAGAAACCGACACAGGGTTAATCGATCCTCTGTTGAGGACGATATCGTTCTGGGATGGGGAGCGATGTTTGGTGGAGTATCATGCATATGCAACGCATCCGATGAGTTACTACGGTCGCGGCGAGGTGAGTTCTGATTTCGTCGGGCTCGCACGCAAACGACTCGCGAGGACAGACCGCAGCATTCACCCTATCTATGCATCAGGATGTAGCGGCGATGTAACCGCGGGAAAATACAATGATGGTTCGCCGCAGGCTCGAGAGGAATTGATCCAAAAAATCCATGATGCGATGCTCGCGAATCGTGAACAAGCCAAAAAGCAACCACTTCTTCTTGGATGGAGTTTTCGATCGGTAGCGTTGGAGTTAGAGTACTCAAGAGTGCCATCGCTGCAACGGGAAGTGATGGATCGGGAACTTCAGGATGGGAGTTTGCCGACAGAGAAGCGGATACTAGCTGCGATGGGCTTGGCATCGTGGCAAAGGAGCGTCGAGCGAAAACAACCGATCGATGTGCCCTGTGTCGACTTTGGTATCGCGAGATTGGTCTTGTTTCCGGGCGAAAGTTTCGTCGGTTATCAGCAAATAGCTCAGGACTTGAGTGGCGATGTGCCGTTGGTTCCGGTCGGTTATGGTGAGTGCTGGACCGGGTATGTTCCGACTGAGGCGGCGTTTGCGGATGGGTTCAACGAGTCGTGGTTATGGGTCGCACCAGGTTCCCAATCCCGCATTGAAAATGGTTTGCGGGAACTACTCGATCGTAATCGGTAGATAAAACAGAGCCCACAGCGAAGAGCCCCCGCAAGAATACGGGACTCTGGAAAGTATGTACAATTCTCTGTCACCAATGCAAATAAAGCTCATTCTCGACCTCGAAGGGATTTCTCATGAATCACCTACTGCATGTTGTCAAACGACGACTCCTTCGCCACTGTTTCCGAGCCTCGCTCACTTCCTCGACGTCGATGGCTTTGGGATGCTTGTTTCTGGGGGCTACTCCGTGCTTGGTGGAGGCCCAGGAACCGAGCAACCGGAATCTGGCCGCTACTGCTAACGGGAATTTTGTTATCGGGCCGGAATACCGGATCGACCCCGATTTGACCGATCGAGGAAATCCCAAGGGGAAAGCGTTTGAGTTTGCGATGCCGCTGGCTGAAAGCAAGATCTACAAGGGAGATGACGCAACGCTCGATCGAAAGAAACCGATCCGCAAGGAGCGAAAGATCTTTGTTTATATCCCTGCAGCGTATGTCGATGGCACCCAGGCACCAGTGCTTGTGATGCACGATGGCCCGAGCCATTTCGAATTAGTCCGCAACGCGCTGGATAATCTTACTCGTTCACCCGATCCTCTTCGACGATTGCCTCCCTTTATTGTGATCAGCGTGCAAAACGGAGGGGATGACAGCAAGGGGAGTCAACGAGGGCTGGAATACGACACTCTGTCCGATCGTTTGGCCAGGTTTGTGAACGACGAGGTATTCCCTGCCGTCCTCAATCATCCCGACATTCGAAGTGCCTATCCGAAGTTGGCAATCACCGATGACCCGTGGGGACGAGCTGTGATGGGTTGCAGTTCCGGCGGTGCAGCTGCTCTAACCATGGGTTGGTTTCGACCCGATCTTTTTCGTCGACTGATCACCTATTCGGGTACGTTTGTAGATCAACAAGACGATGACGCTGCGGAGGAAGCTCAGTTCCCGCTAGGTGCATGGGAATATCACTCGAGCATGAACTTGATCGGCAACACGGACAATAAACCTCTCCGGATATTTACTCACGTTGCCGAAAACGATCTACGCGCCAACGATCCGGAAGAGTCGTATCACAATTGGGTGATGGCCAACGAGCGAACCGCAGCGGTCCTGAAAGCGAAGGGATACGAATACCGCTATGTTTTCTCGAAGAAATCAAAGCACTGCGACAAGCGTGTTTTCGAACACACCCTTGCCGACACCCTAGTCTGGATGTGGCATGGTTACGACGAGAAATGAGTTGTGAGTTGTGAGTTGTGGGCAGCGGGAACTATGTCCCTTCTGTCCCTTCTGTCCCCAACCACGTCAGCGCATTCTCGCGAAGCAATTTACGCCGGGTTTGCGCAGACCACGACAACTCCCTTTCCAAGTGTCGGTCCATCATACCAAGGGTCATGCCGGAGCCCACGAAGTGTGAACCGTCTTCGCTGCGTGGCACACCATCGTCCCCCACGCTGACAGTCCTCTCGCCGAGTCGGTGCATTCCTGGTGGAAGTCCTGCGGCGCTGATTGCATCGCTAACGATCGCGACTCGGTCTTCACCGATGATCTCTATCCATTGTTGCAGCAGCCAATAGGGCAGATGATGGCCATCGGCGATGAGGGTGTATTTTAAATGTTTTCTGAGCGACAGAGCTCGCAGAATGATGTTGTCATGACGTGGCAGGAGCATGGGGCATGCGTTCCCGAGATGGGTGAAGATCGTCAGGCCGTTATCGATTGCTCTTTTCAATTGGTCGATCGTAGCATCGGTGTGTCCCGCCGCGACCAGGATGCCTTGTTCGGCGAGCCATCGTGTGCATGCAGCGGATGGATCTCGTTCGGGTGCCAGGGTCACCATGCGGATATGACCGCGGGAGATCTCCTGCCATCGCTTCAATTGTTCCAGATCAGCATCGCAGGCGTACTGCTTTGGGTGTGCCCCGATGTATCCTTGTTTTTCGGATAGAAACGGTCCTTCGAGGTGGATGCCCTGGGGAAGAGCACCGTTGGTGATGGGTGGGGCTTCGAGCAATTGGGCGTATCGTTTTAGTTTGCGGTTCAATGCCTCCACCGAATCGGTGATGAGAGTGGGCAAAAACAATTCGGTGCCATCACAATCCAAAGCCTGGCAGGCACTGTCCCATGATTCAGCCGTCAGATCGTTCGTGTTAAAGTCGATTCCAGAGACGCCGTTGATCTGAAGATCAACGTAGCGAATCGATGCTTGCGATGTATGATGGTCTCGTTCGGTCATGACAGCCACAGCACGCCAAAAAGGAATCCGCTGCCGATGCGGTAGCATCGACAGCGGATTACGTATGTTGTTTGCGTAGTTATAGCGAACGACCGACTAGGACTCGAGGCGAACTCGAAGAAGATCATCGAGAAACTCGTCTACACTCTCTTCTTCGTCTTCGGCAACAGCTAAACCAGCCAGGTAACCATCGAGACTGGACAAACCAGTGGATTGGGACGCGAAAGCGATCTGAGGACCGATCTCTGCTGCGAGGACATCCGCCAAACTGGTTTCGCCGATCAGACTACCTGCGACAGGGAACCGGTTGGAAACGATTTCAACCGCAGGAGCGGCACTTCCTTCTCCTTCTCCTCCCGCACCCAGGACCTTGCCGTTCAGTTCATTAATGATGTGCAGGGCGTCGAGCGGTGTGAAGAAGCCATCGGAGTCGACATCGACGAAATAAGTCCCTCCGCCTCCTGCCTCGCCCTCTCCTCCACCACCTTTACCACCCAGCATTCCTCCCTGACCCTGATTCAACATATTGATCAAGAGGAGAACATCTATTGGAGAGACGTAGCTATCGTTGTTAACGTCGAATCGATTATTTGGATTGGTAAAGCCTTCTCCGCTTCCGCCACTCCCATTGCTGATAGTGACGTCCGCTGCAATGAACGCGATGTCAGTGAACGGGACCGGTCCAGCCGCACCAAAAAGGAGTGTATCATGGAACGGGGAAATGTCGGCAGGGTCGCCAGTGATTCGCATTGGCTGCCCAGCAACTGTGGGGGCGGTTGCTCGCATTCTGATACGGAACTGCTCTCTCTCATTGCCGTCAAGCGATGTTCTGAAAGATGACGAGCCGACTTCGTTGATCAAGCCTGGGATAATAATATCGCCAGATTGACCGTTCGGGTATTCCGACGCGAATTGAATGTCGAATTTCACATCCTTAGGGTCCGCCAAACGAGTGCCTGGACTGCTATTGGTGTCTAAGAATGTTGTGGCCTCCTGTCCGATCGAGCCCACGAACTGATATTCCGGAAAATCGGCTTCGAGGTTGATCCGATAGATGCGTCGATCAGTAAACCGCAAGCTGCTACTGCTTACCGCAGGTAAATTATTCAATCTGATGGAGCTATTTCTTGCCACCTTTAGCGAGGCAGTGGGCACTTCTGTTATCAGTGTTTCGTTGCCGTTGGAATAGACGACACGATACTTGTAAGTCCCTGCAGGAACTCCGCTCGGAACCGTTCCAGCGTTGGTCATAGTAATGCCGGAAGGAACTTCCTTGGTAGGCTTGACCGCTGCGCGAGTTCGATCGTATAGGATGTCCTGGAACGCCGAAAAAACTCCTGTAGCCGCATTGGTGTTGTCTTGCACATATCCGCGTAGTTCAAACTCTTCACCCACCGCGAAATTGCTACGAAGCATTCCGGATGTGTCGTAAGTCCTGAGCGAAAGAATTACCTGAGTAGAGATCGGAGCCAGAGACTTGTCACCCACTTGAATCGTGACCGTACCGGTGGAAGTGTATCCTCGCGCGTCCGCAATCGTATAGGTAAATTGATCGGTGAATGGTGCGTCTATCTTAATCGGAACAAACCGAATGAGATCGTCACTTGTCGAACTTGTCCCACGGTTATCTATGGAGATGACACCGTTCTTGGGTTGCTGATCCGGTCGAGGTTCCAAAATCCGCAACGGCCCAGATGTGCCGACGATATCGTTTGCAAGCACATTGATCATTCCAGTTTTGCCGAGTTCCAGAGCTTTTGGACTATCGTCGACTGCGAATGGGAGTTCGGTCCCTTGGGGGAGAATCTCGATCGAAGAACGGAGATAACGAACCTTATCTACTGGAACCGGTAAGTTGGCCGGTACGTAGAGCATCACGTCCGTGTTGGGTGATTGATTAGCAGGATCGCCGACGAATTCCGCAAGGCCGGGCGTGTTGGCTTTGAAGATCAAACTTTGGAACTTGATGGGTTGACCGTCGATGTACCCTGGTGGAGTTGACATACTCGGTCGGCCTGAATCCCGGAGAAATGCTCCCAGAGACTGGATCACCCCTGGAAATTGAGCAGAACCCGACACCCCATTTGTATATGGGGCAGTGGGTGTGTTCGCAAAATCAAGAGCGGTATTGCTGCCTGGACTGGCTGGCATCACGAGTTTGGAATTGTACAAAAGATCCAAATACGCCGCGTACACCCCAGCATCCTGCATCACGCCGGTGCTTCGGTCTGGACGCAAGTCGTAGGTAAACACGTCTACGCGGAATTGTTCCCCTTGGTTGACCTTCGAGATCTCCTTGCCATCCATATCGTAGAAAGTGAAACTGAACTGGACATCATCGTCTGCACGACCGGCGGTGCTGTGTACTGTGACACGAGCTGTGGTTGACTTCCCTCCGCCATCTACAGCGGTATAGGTAAATCGCTCTGAACCGCTGAAGGTCGTGCTTGGTGGAGTGTAACGGAGACTCAGACCGCCACTGCCGATAGATACACTACCGCCTTTATCGGGGCTGGTGACGTTGCTGATGGCTAGTGCACCGTTTCGACCCTCGATATCGTTGAGTAGAACGTTTAGCGGGAAGGCTTGAGCTCGGGGATCCACATCAAAAGAGTCATCGATTGCTTGCGGATCGACAAACTGCAGAACGACATTTACATCAACGTTGACATTGTCATCCCTAATTCCCGATGCATAAACAACCGTGTATTTGAAGCTGTCTCTGCCAAAAAAGCCTCGTGCTGGCGTGTAGCTGAGTACGTTGCCTGTGCCAGTGGTGACCGTGCCGCCTTGCCCTGACTTGCCACCTAAGGGAGGCAAGACAGCCACGATTGGATCGTTGGGTGGCTTGAAGTCATTGGCCAGAACGTCGAATGTATTGGAGACGCTATTTCGAATAACCGTGTAGCTGTCGTCTTGGAGATTCTTCCGAGCGCCATCGGAGAGATTGAACATGTAATCTTCGACTTCTCCAGCGACAGCTCTGCCTGTTGGTCCGATGCCGGTGACCGATGAGAGCCGGAATCTTGCAGCAGTGCTACTAACCGCATTGGAGGGAGCGGCAAAGTTGATGATGTTGTTGCCCGCTGATACGGCCAAATTGTTAACGATTTGCTCACCGGGATCACCCCAAACTCCGTTGCCGTTGAAATCAATCCAACCGTTGACGAAGGCAGCAGAGCTGGCGGTGTTGGTAACGTTTATTTGGATCAAGTTGTCGCTGGCACCCCGAAGAATCGGATTCAACAGAATGATCCCCTCTTCATCGTCGACAGGGGCGTTGAGGTCGTCGTTATCGGCGGCGGCTGAGTTCACTCCATCTAGATCCGCATCCCAGTTTGTACCCAAGCGGAATCCGGGAAGCAGTCCGTGCGATGCACCGTTTTGTGCACGAGTGGTTGGATAGGGCGCTGGTGCATCCCCCCAATCGGATGATTCACGATTTCCGAAATCATAACCCGCGAGCGGCGTTGTGCCATTGAATACGGCAGAGTGAAAACCAGAGGCTGGGAAGGTTTGCACATACCCCGATTCGACGACTTCTCGGATCTGATACGTACCCGCTTGCGGCGGAGTCAGAGTGTAGGATCCATCGGCTTTCGTGATGGTTGCTGGCTCGCCGATATCCGGTCGGGCATCGCCATCGAGATCGAGGAAGATGTACACACCAGCCAGACCGGGTTCGTTGGCATCCCGGACGCCATCGCCATTGACATCCAACCATTTGAAGCCGGTGGCACCTACCTGTGGGAACACGGCACCGAAGCTCGCCGCGGCAGTGGCACCGAGGGAGACAGTCACTGTTTTGACTGCTTCCGAAGAAGTGGAAGCGATCCAACCTGCCGGGTAAACCAAGCGTAGGTTGTACGTTCCAGCTCCTACGCCAATCGAATATCGCCCAGCGGAATCGGTTGTGGCACCTGGTTCACCCGCATCCCGAACACCATTGTTGTTCGAATCCACATAAACCTGCCACGGGGCAAGCCCACCCTCACCACCATCTTGTCGCGCGTTGCGGTTGTTGTCGTTGTACACTAGCCCGGTGATCGAGCCCCCTGCCTTACCCGTCGACATACCGAAGGCGAGAACGTTGGGGTCATTGTTCACCCCGCCACCGAATGGAGTACCGAGGGGTGTGTAATCATCACTCAAGAAACGGAAGGACGCGTCGTCGCGTGTTCCGAAAATGCCATCGAGCCCAACGCCAATGACACTCGGCGGCGGGAATTGATCCATCAGGGTCAGCTTCTCGTTGAATGGATCTTGGTGCGAACTGCCCAGATAGTGCCCTGCCTCGTGGGCGATGGTGTCCGCGATGACTTCCGCGAATACATCAGCAACCGTAACAGAGCCGGAGATAGGTATCAATTGTCGGTCCCTTGCTTGGGTCGCATGCAATTCAGCGATCACCAAGGCGGTCTCTTCGCGGTCAAAGTTGCCGATGTCCACCGATTCCGCTACGCCGTACAGAGCATCGACGAACGGATCTGCAATACCGAGTTCCGCAAACGTGCCGCCGACAAGAATCCGAGAGACGTTGGGCATGCCCCACATGTCCGCACTGTCGTAGCTGCTCAATAAGCGAACACCAAAGTCGCCTGGCCGGCCCGTCGAGGGATAGAAACCATTGTTCGAATCGGCCGCGAGCCAAGGGAGCAGCTTGTTGGATACCCGATTCATAATGTTCCGAGCGACGGCGGGCGCATCAGCTTCCGTGAGACCGATCAGAGGCATCGCTCTGGCAAGCGAGGGAACGCGTACCGTTCCGTTTGGTAGCGTGAAGATGCCTGGGAAGGTCTGTCGAGGTAAAAAGCTACCGTCGAAATCGATGTAGATAGTCTGCATCGTCCCAACCGCTTCGGTTTCATAAGTTGAACGATGCACTTGCAGGTTGAGGGTGTAGGGGCCGACTCCATCGCTGATACGCATAAAGTAGCGGCCATCGGTATCAATGATGTATGGAAGGGTGGTGTTTCCATCTTCATAGATGGGAGAGGATGCTGGAAATCCACCAAGAAACCGACCTTGCGTCAGGAGCAATTCCGTCCCTGCGGAATTGAATAATCCCAACAGTGGTTGCGTCCCCGTGATCCCGACCAGGCGAGTATTTAAAATGTCTCCCTTTTTCAGATCGAAAGCGATGTAGTCGACATCGAAAGAATTTTGGAAATTGCCGGTGTAGTTGACCGCTTGAGAGGAGTTTAGAGGGAGTAATTGCGCCTGGGAGATGATATCGTTTGGCTCGACCTCGGTGACTGTACGGAGATTCCCAGATTCGCCCCCAGCGGTCCCCGATCCACCTGAGCCGCCGGTAGAACCACGACTTAACGCCGTTCCAGCAGCTTGATAACTGTCGTAATCTGCGAGCCGCATCTTGGCGAGCATCGCCGTGATTGCCGGCGAAAAATCGCTCGCGAACATTTCGCGGCGTTCGAGTGTTTCAAATAAGCGGCTTCGATTCGGGGGTTTCCTGGAGGCTCGCTTTTGCGACCGACTCTTCGATTGATGAGGGAGCTTCTTCGACTTCACCATGGGATCCCCGACGAAGGAACGATAAGGAAATGCAATTTACCGCAGTGGCCCCGTAACCCTTGAGGAGACAAGGATTTCACAAACGCAAGGCCATTGCCAGGTTCGTTCTATCCTAGTTGGAGGCTATGGACTGTCAACAAAACAGACCTTGACTTACGATGCACGGGGGTTTGAGAAAGTTCCTTACCAGCGATGAAAGTCGCGAAACGATGAGCAGAAGGCTCGTACTGGCGGGTACTTTGGGCACGATTTTCCTTTGATTTTGCGGCCAAACCCTTTGTCGAAGCAAGGGTGGTTGTCCAATACTTCTCCCCCCCCGTAAAATCGGAACCCGATCCGTTTTTTTCCTTCCGCTTCATGAGAGAAGAGCATGGCGAACATGGTTTCTGATTTGGTGACCGCGACCGGCAAGATCAATCAAGCGGTGGAGGCAGGACTGCTGACTGAAAGTGCGCAAAGTCATGTCATGGCATGGTTAACGGAGACACGATACGCGGGTTACGTTCCCGAATTGCTGGCTCATATTGAGCGAGGGGATTGGAAGAAGCTCGATGACGTATTTTGGACCATCATTCCGTTTGGGACCGGCGGCCGGCGTGGCAAGATGTACCCTATCGGTTCAAACGCCATCAATGATCGCACCATCGGAGAGAGTGCGCAGGGGCTAGCAAACTACATCCTGAGCTTGAGCGAAAAGCCTGCAAACCGTTCCTGCGCAATCGCTTACGATACCCGACACCGTTCGAGGCACTTTGCTGAACTGTGTGCAGGAATCATGGTGGCGAACGGCTTCACGGTTTATTTTTTGGATGATTACCGTTCGACTCCGCAGTTATCGTTTGCGGTTCGCTATTTCGGGTGTGCCTGCGGCATCATGGTGACTGCCTCGCACAATCCCCCCAGCGATAACGCGGTGAAAGTGTACTGGTCTACAGGTGGCCAGGTCTTGCCCCCTCACGATTCGCGGATCATCGATGAAGTAATGCGGTGCGATTCCATCGACCAGATCCCGTTTTCTCAAGGTCTCAGCGAGGGCAAAATCCGAATCGTTACCGAGGAAATCGATGCAGCCTTTGAGAAGGCTGCCTTGAAAACCTCTTGGCCGGGTCCACGTGATTGCAAGATCATTTTCTCTCCATTGCACGGCGTCGGTAGTTTCGTAGTACCCCGTATCCTTGAGAGCGATGGCTTCCAAAACGTAGAGATGTTTCCTGCCCATGCCGAGCCCAACGGCGATTTTCCAAATGTACCCGGTCACGTCAGCAACCCTGAGAACCCAAGGGTCTTCGACGCCATCATCGAGTTTGCCAAGGAACGAGGGGCAGATCTGGCGCTTGCGACCGATCCCGACTGCGATCGCATGGGATGCGCAGCCCCAATCACTAGGGAGGCCCTCAGTCCATGGGGAACTCTGAACGGAAACCAACTCGGTGCCCTCCTCACCGATTTTGTGCTAAGCCAAGCCCAGATCGCAGGAAGGATTGGCCCCAATTCCTATGTCATCAAAACACTGGTCACGACCGAATTGACTCGCAAAATCGCGGAGTCTTACGCGGTTCGTTGCGAAGGGAACATCCATGTCGGCTTCAAGTGGATTGCTGGAATCATCGACCAGTGCGGTCCTGAATACTTCTTGTTCGGAACCGAGGAATCCCATGGATTTCTCGCCGGCCAACACGCTCGCGATAAGGATGGCGCCGTGGCATGCCTGCTCATGGCGGAATTGGTAGCCCACCTGAAGTCGCTGGGGATGACTCTTCATCAACAACTCGATTCGTTGCTGTTGCGTCATGGTGTTTACTGGGAAGATCAAATCAACGTGCAAATGGAGGGAAGCGAAGGAATGGCTCAGATGGAGCGATTGATGGAAAGTTTGCGCACCTCTCCCCCTCCGCAAATCGCAGGTTTGCCGGTCGTCACCGTACGAGACTACGGCAGCCTTGTCGTCCGGGACGCTCAGGGAAGCCGATCTCCGCTCGATGCTCCCAAGGGGAACATGTTGATTCTCGATTTAGCTCTCCCAGGACAAACCGTTCCTTCCGGTAACTCCGTGGCGGTTCGGCCCTCCGGTACCGAGCCCAAAATCAAATACTATCTTTTCGGAGTAGAGGAGGTTGCGGGGAGTGAGGACCTGGAACACGCGAAGAATCGGGTCCGCGAACGGATCGATCTGATGAAGGCGGGGCTCAGGGCCATCGCTTCATGATTATTTTGCTAGCAAGTTGTTGATCTTGCCACGGCGCTGAGGGGTTCGGTACAACCTCCCTCAGTGGGGGCCAGGGCCGGTCCTCGGCGGTGGGAGGCCATGGAGTGGCTTGTATTTGGCTATGAATTCG
>JBILVV010000216.1:0-7956 GCA_044370255.1 Pirellula sp. | reverse complement strand
GGGAAGAACACCGGTATTGAGCGAGTGGTGCGCAATCTGTGCCGGAATATCGAGGCCGTCGCTTTGGCGCGAGGGGTGGGAGAATCGCAGGTCGCCACACACATCCACGGTCATTTCTTTCCCTTGGATCACGATCAGGCTAGGGGTTTGAATCGCCTGGCTCGCTGGGAGGCAGATGCGCAGGAATTTATTCCGAAGTGGTTGCAAGCGATCCCGCTGTCAGTCGCGGATACTTGGCCGAGCGAGAAAATCAAGAAGTGGCTGCGTCCGAGCCCGAGCCATTTGGGTGGATACAAACTGCCGCACATGCTCTATTCACGAGCGATCCATTTGAGTCGCTATATTCGAGGTAAGGTTGTGGCTCCCAGCGAACGCGACTTGCTGATTTTGCCTGACGCGTATTGGACCACCCCTGAGATTTGGAAAACCATTGCCCGTTATCGACGATCTGGAGCCTTTGTCGCAACACTTGTTTACGACCTCATACCTTTGACTCATCCTCAATTCGTAGGGCAGCGCAGGCGTCAGAAATTTCGCTTTTATCTCGAGGAACTGATCCGGAATTCCGACTTGATTATCGCAATCTCCCGAACGGTTCGCGACGATGTTCAGCGATATATCGACGAGGAGATGGGTGCGGAATCGCAGTCTTTGTGTCGCGATATTCGATCATTTACGCTGGGTGCTGAGATCAAATACACGCAGGGTTTGGTTCGTCCTGAAATCCTGAATCTCTTTTCAGACACTGCTCGCAATACACCTTATCTGATGGTCGGGAGCTTTGATCCGCGAAAGAATCATCACCAAGCCATCGATGCATTTGAGCAATTGTGGACGAGCAATCCACACTTGAGACTATGCATGTTTGGTAGGACCGGTTCGATGTGCGAGGATGTAATTCAGCGGATTCGAAATCACCCTATGCTCGAACGGGGCCTGTACGTGTTTCACGATGCAAACGACGCGGAATTGCTACATGCATATCAAAATGCTTCGGGTGTGCTACTCCCATCGATCGTCGAGGGGTTTGGCCTTCCGATCGTGGAATCGCTCTGGCATGGTAAGCGAACCTTTGTGAGCGACACCCCGATTCATCGGGAGGTTGGTGGCGATCAATGCGATTTCTTTGAATTGGGAAACCCGCAGTCTTTAGCAAAGGCGATATTGGATTGGGAGTCGGAACGAGACCGCGTAGGGCTCTTTAAGCCGAGCATCCAACGTACGATCCCTACCACATGGGAGGGTAGCGCGGTGCAGTTTCTCGATCACTGTCTCGATGCGTACGCCAATCGGACAGGGAAGGCGCTATCGCGGGCGGCAGCCTAAGGTACCGATTCCACAGGGATTGATCGCTTTTCGACTGGGATCGAGCACCATTGCGCACTAAAATCGTGCAACCCGTTAGGAGCTAAATCCCAATCATGTCATCGATCTCGAAAGGCCGCTTGACGACCACCCCGTCCACGGCACCGCTTCGTCCCGTGGCGGTTGTCGATATTGGTTCGACCAGTGTAAGGATGGCGATCGCCGAAATCGATGGTTCTGGGAACGTTCGGACCTTGGATCAAGTTTCTCAAGGTGTATCGCTCGGAAAAGACACCTTCACTTCGCAGCGCATTAGCCGCCGCAGTATCGAAGAATGTGCGAGGGTGCTAAAGAGCTATCGCAGGTTGATGCAGGAGTATGGTATCACCAGTCCGGATCAGGTTCGCGTGGTAGCCACCAGCGCGGTCCGTGAAGCCTCCAACCGTCTCGCCTTTATCGATCGCATGTATATCGCGACCGGTTTGGAAGTGGAATCTCTCGACGAGGCAGAGGTCAATCGGATTACCTACATGGGAATCCAGTCACTCCTGCAATCCAACCCGGTCTTAGCCTCGGTCAAGACCATCGTCGTCGAGGTAGGGAGCGGTAGCACGGAAGTGTTGGTAGTGCGAGGTGGCAACGTCCTCTATTCAAACACATATCGCCTCGGTTCGCTTCGTATTTTGGAGCAAGTAGACAAATACAAAACCTCGCACGGCAAGCAGCGGGCGATCATCGAAACCCAAATTCGCAGATTGGTGCACCAGATCTACGAACATGTCGATGCGGGTAAAGAAATACAAATTGTTGCACTAGGCGGCGACATGCGGATGGCAGTCTCCAATATCGAAGGGGTGAAAACCGAAAAATCCCTGCGATCGGTTGGGACCGATCGATTGATGGAGTTTGCCCGTGCGATCGGCAACCTCAATGAAGACGAACTGGTCAGTCGCTATTCGATCAGCTACTCCGATGCCGAAACTCTATGGCCGGCGCTTATGAGCTACGCACTGCTTGCCAGGGAATTCAACTGTCCGGTCATCCATGTTGCCGAAACAAACTTGCGAGATGGACTGCTGCATGACATGGCAGTGCGAGACGCATGGACCGCAGAGTTTCGAAACCAAATCGTCCGATCTGCCATCAATCTAGGTCGGAAAATGGCCTTTGACGAACCCCATGCAAGGCACGTGGCGAGTCTTTCCCGAAAGCTATTCGCCGATTTGCACGGAGACCACCAACTCGACCAAAGGATGGAATTGATCCTTTATCTGGCAGCTATCCTTCATGAGATAGGAATGTTCATCAATGCCAGAAGCCATCACAAGCATGCGATGTACCTGATTCAAAACAGTGAACTGTTTGGTCTCTCCGAGAAGGACCAACTACTCGTTTCCTTGGTAGTTCGATATCATCGCCGCTCGTCGCCGCAGCCCGATCACGAGGGGTATTCCATGCTGGATAGGAACGATCGGGTCGCGGTCGCGAAACTCTCCGCTATTCTGCGACTCGCCATCGCACTGGACGAATCCCGCTCGCAGCGGATCAGCAACATTCGTTGTCGTCATGAAGAAGACCGATTGGTGATTATCACCCACGGAATCGAGGATGTGTCGCTCGAGCAACTGACGGTCCGGCAGTCGGGCGAGTTATTCGAAGAAGTCTTCGGTATGCGAGTCTTGCTTCGAAGCGACAAACACTGATCGCTACAACTGCTCCCAAGCGAGCATAATCTTCTCCATATCGAGCCAGAACATAGCCAGCGAGACTAAGATCATAGCCGTTCCCATCACTATCCAAACAACACCTCCATGCGCCGAAGGAGTGGATTGCAATTGCTCCGTGACCCATTTCTCGAGCCGATACCAACCGACGATATCTTGAGCTCGTCCGCACCGGGTCAATTGGGCCGCACGGTCCGTCACATTTGCAGGTTCAACGATGGCACGGATACCGAGTTCCGGAACTAATAGTATCGTATCCTCCCACGAATGTTCAATATTCTGTTCCTCGAGGACACGACTCAGGATTCCTCGAAGCCCCTCTGCATTCGATCCGTAGAGGGTCCATTGCGGTCGACGATTCAACGCGATGAATAAGACGACAAAGGCGTAGAGGCACAGAAGAAAAAACCACGTCCAAGCCCCCAGCAGCGAGTAGGCGGCATTCGGAAAGAACAATTCCAGCGGTCCGATCACCATCAATCCGACCACTCCCAACCCAAAAAGTAGCGTATCTTGGGCGGCATTGATCAGCATAGGATGCGATCGCTGGTAAAGATAACCGATCAAGACCCAATACAACCCTATCGGCCCCAGGGCGATTGCATAACGAACGTAATCCATTGCTCCACCTTCGTTCAATCAAGAGTTCCCCGCGGAATCGCAGAGCGGACAGGCCTCGCGAGGAATAGCGCGTTGCTCGAAATTCATCTTTACTATCGTATCGTACCGAATTCTTCTGCATCGATCGCAGCCACCAGCGAGCGATTCCCAGTCCCACAGGTCGAAGGCAACGATTTGGCCGGTTGAGGTGAGGCTCTCTACGGCTGTCCTGAGGGTGGACTCGACGAGCGCAAGGGACGGAGGGGACCACACTCGTTTCTCTTCCAAGCGATCCATCCAACCGTTTCCCCGCCTAGCCGCGATGATGCTGCATCTTTCCGCCCCCCGTTCCAATGCAAATTGACAGGTTCTAACGCACCAGTCGAGTGCCTTCTGTGGTTCGGTTCCGGGGGGCTGCAGAATGACAAACGCGCGTATCGCGATCCCGCATTCTCGGAGTCGGTCGCACGCAGTCTCAAAGTCACTTCGGCGCATTGATTTGTTCATAACTCGTTCAGCATCTGGATCGATCGATTCCAATCCCATCCCGATTTCGAGTTGCGGTCGGAGCATCTGCTGAAAAGCTCGGATCCAACGAAAACCTTTCGTAGAGGATGTCAACTTGGCGTGATTCTCGACCACCAAGCGGCTCACCGATTCGCAAGCGTTGGCTATTTCGGCATAATCCTCGATTGGAACGTTGTAGGGATCGAAAAAATTAGAAGCGTTGTACAGCTTCAGCCATTCGAATTGTTTCCCTTGGGATTGCAAAATTTGATGGAGCGATTCGATTTGCCCTACGATACTGCCGACGGGTGTCGGCGTGCTGAGCGTATGCTTCCACAAGTCGCAGAAACTGCATGTGAAGCGGCATTCGCTCCCGGTCAGGAAATACGTCGCGCACGCGACGCTTCTACGTGCCCCGAGTGGTTCTTGCTCGAGCAAGTATCCTTGAGCTTGATCCGGTGCTCGGTTCGGCTTGATGGAACGAAGCGAACGAATGGTCGCACGGTCAGGAATGGGAATCACATCCATGCGTCGCTCGCAACGTAAAGAGCCGCAGCGATCAAATCAGCCGTTGTACCTGGATTGCGACGGTTTCCATCGTTGCGCAGACTGGTGTCCAAGGCGGACCATTTCGATTCGAATAAGTCGCCGCCGTAGAGTCCTGAATGCAACACGTCCCGGGCTTGCGACTGCACATCGAGACCGATGGATAAACCGCATTTGCGCACAATGAGGCTGTCGACACGCTCGGCCAGAATGATCATTTGCAAGCGGCGTATCGCATCGGGTAGCAACATCGATTGGAAATCTGGCGATTGCAGCATCTGGGCATAGCGAGCGACCTCCAGATATCCGTTGCAGTATTGCAAAGCGACGTCGTCGCGATCCGCGGCGAGTTGCATTGCTGAAAGGAGGGACTCAGGAGGTGGTCCTAGCACATCCATGGTCTCGGTCGTACCAAGGCCTCCCGGTTTGCACGCGACGATTGCGCTGTAAACCGATCCGCAGTCATTTGAATTGGTACCGCGTAAAAATTCGAGGATTGGGTATCCAGTCCAGTCACTCCGGAGCAATTCGGATCGAATACTGGCTGATCGGTTTCGTTCGCATAAGATCAATGGGACCAGCAAGAGAATGGTTCCTAAGCTGGTGTTGACTCCGGTGGCATCGAGCATGGCCTGGGTACAATCCCTGACCATGGTCCCGAGGGATTTGCCGACCGATTGGTCGACGGATTGACCGATTGCGTTTGCAGCCGCAACGAATTGAGAGTGGTCCATGTTTTCAAAACGGGCGGAGGGATGGACATTCCCCGCTTTGATCGCCGACGCTTCTTGTACAATAGACCACCGAGCTCGCTCGCCGAATCCGTTACGTTTTCCAAGATCGATCGAGGTCGCTGGGCCGTTCATGGCGAGTTGTTCCGTAGAATTGAGGCACGATGGTTTCACGAAGACATTTTGTAACGCAACTGGCCGCCGGTGCCAGTCTGGCTTGTGGTAGCCCCTTGGTTTGGTCCTCCTCGCCGAGACCGCATTCTACTCGCGCATTGACTTCCAATCATGCTGTGGCAACGGTCCATCCATTAGCAACCGATGCGGCGATGGAGATTCTGCACTCCGGTGGAAATGCGATCGACGCCGCGATCGCTGCAGCATTGGTACTCGGAGTCGTCGACGGGCATAACTCGGGGATCGGGGGCGGATGTTTGGTCCTGATTCGCTTGGCCGATGGACGAATTCGTGCGATCGATGGTCGCGAGACTGCGGGTGCCGCGGCTCACCCGAGTCAATTCACCAGCAAGGGTAAGGCTGATCCTCTGTTGAGCCAGACCGGTCCCTTGGCAAGCGGTGTTCCCGGACAGATCGCTGCGATGGACCGAATGCATCGGGCGCATGGAGCCTTGCCCTGGGCTCGTCTATTCGACCATGCGATTCGTATCGCACACGAGGGGCATCCTGCCAGTCGTTCCACTGCCCGCACGCTGGCGCGTGAGGCAGACGACCTGAATCGATTTCCTGGATCTCGCGGGATTCTCCTGCACAGCAATGGCGAACCCTTGCGGGAAGGCGAACTCCTGGTGCAGCGAGATCTAGCGCAAACCCTGCGAAACATCGCTGCCCATGGTGTTGACTGGTTTTACGCCGGCGATTTCGCCAAGACAACATGCCGCTACCTATCAAGCATCGGCGGTTTCCTTACCGAATCCGATTTCGTTCGCTATCAGGCGCTCGACCGCACCCCCATTAGCCGCCCCTATCGCACCCATACCGTTATCGGTTTTCCACCTCCGAGTTCCGGAGGGATTCATATTGCGCAAATGTTAGCGATGCTCGAACCACATTCGTTGCATGAAGCTTTTGGAAACTCGAGAGTACAGGGATACCATCTGATCGCTGAATGCATGAAGCGAGCTTTTGCCGATCGAGCTTATTGGCTTGGGGATAGCGATTTCGTCGACGTCCCCAGCGGATTGCTCGATCGAGCGTATCTGCAGGATCGGATGAAAAGCTTCTCGCCTCGGGTGGCATCAATCGAGATCGTGCGAGGTGTACCGCCAGGGAGTGATCCCAGTGTGTACGCAGCAAATGATCTTGAACCTCAAAAGCCTAATAAATCTGAAGACCGAAAGCATACGACCCATTTGACAGTTGCTGATGCTCATGGAAACTGGGTCGCGATGACCTGCACCGTCAATACTTCCTGGGGAAGCAAAGTGATGGTTCCAGGGACCGGAGTGGTACTCAACAACGAGATGGATGACTTCAGTCTCGCCCCAGGGACTCCCAATGCATTCGGTTTGGTTGGCTCCTACGCCAATGCGGTAGCTCCGGGTAAGCGACCTTTGTCGAGCATGAGTCCGTCGTTAGTACTCGACGCAGATCGACAGCCTACGGTAACTTGCGGAGCAGCCGGTGGACCAAGAATCATCACTGCGACGCTTCAAGTGTTGTTGCGTGTTTTGGACCTGAAGCAACCCATCGCTGATGCCCTCTCAGGTTGTCGGATTCACCACCAATGGAGTCCGGAAACGCTGTTGGCAGAGAAAGCAAATCTCGGAGAGAACAGCAAGCCGCCGGAAAAGGGGATAGGGACGAACGATCCATACGCCATCACCCAAGAAACTATCGACGGACTGCAGTCACTCGGCCATGCAGTGCGCACTGCGGAAGCTTTAGCGATTGCGCAAGGTATCCAGAGGTTGGGCAATCGACTCAAAGCGGCTCATGATCCGCGTGGCCAAGGGAGTTCGGCCTATTGAATTGGATGAGTTGCATTGGAATCTCGGAAATTTTTTGGCTGGTTGGGCTGAAATTTCGTTACGAGTCTGGAAATCTGGCAGGAACTAACCCTATGATTGGGTGTTTGTAATTACCGAAGGCGACTTGCATCGCACCTCGATAGAACTCGAACTCATCGTACGTTTTGTTGTTTGCAGATCGAGGAGAGAGGTATGTCCGCTGATTGGTACTTTATGAAGAAAGGTTTTTTCGGCGGGTCTAAGACCGTGGGTCCGATTTCTGAAAGCGATTTTCTCAAGAAAATCGAAAAAGGAGAGATCGCCCCCGAGACCATGGTCTCTAGCACCACGAAAACGCATGGTAGCTGGATGCACGTGAAAGATATTCGCGCTGCATTGCAGCATTGGAAGAAAACTCATCCTTCGGCAAATGGTGCCGCGTAGGGACGAGTCTATGAAGGAGCGCGGTTTTTGGCCGCGCTTTTTTTTTGCGCTCACAGCAATCCGAGTCTCTAAGTCGATACCCCGCACCCGAATCGTCACTTCAGTCAAAGTGCATTTCGCTTACCCAGAACCCGA
>JBILVV010000337.1:0-5612 GCA_044370255.1 Pirellula sp. | reverse complement strand
GGAAGTGGCGGTTCGGGAAGAACACCTGCCAGCCACGATCGGTTGCGTCGCGAATGGGATGCGGCGATCGGCACCTCCGGCAAAGGCTCAGGGGAATCACTTCGCTTCGATAGGCCCGAGGCTTCCGATTCCGTTCTCGATCGTGTTGCGCTCCGCACGGTCGCCAACGCCAATGTGGACCAATCTGAGCATGCCAAATTCGACTACGCCATTCAGGACAAGCTCGGCGAGGGAGGTATGGGACTGGTATTCTCCGCCCTGCAAACCGCAGTCAACCGTGTAGTCGCTTTCAAGACATTGAAAAAAGACAAGGTCATCGAGGCTGCGACCCAGAAGCAATTTTTCTACGAAGCGGAAATCACGGCCGATCTCGATCACCCCAATATTCCTCCCATTTATGAATTGGGAGCAACGGTCGATGGTACTTACTTCTACACGATGAAACGGATCAAGGGATCGGAATGGGTGCGCATCATGTCCAAGCGTAGCCAAGAAGAGAACTTGGAGATCTTCGAGAAGTTGGCTGACGCGATCGGATTTGCCCACAGCAAGCAGATCCTACACCTCGATATCAAACCCGAAAATGTCATCGTCGGTGCGTACGGTGAAGTGTACGTGACCGACTGGGGCTTGGCACACAATCTGTCCAAGAAAATCCCCCTGCGATGCGGTGGAACGCCGGATTACATGGCGCCTGAGATGGCTCGCAAAATGGTAGACAGCGTCGGAAAGCAGACCGATATCTACTTGTTGGGGGCGACTCTCTTTCAGATCGTCACGGGCAAGACCCCGCACCCTGGAGCAGATACCAAAGATCGCAAGAAACTGGCCTATTCCAAACTGGTCGACGCCTATCACAACAAGATTCGGCAGACCGACTCCGACAGCCCGGTTCTGCAGGTCGCTCTTAAGGCGATGAGCACCAATCCTGCCGATCGTTACGCCACCGTCGAAGACATGCAAGCCGCTGTGCGTGAGATCGTTCGCGAGAATGCGAATATCAAAACAAGCTTGGAATTGACCAAGAGTTCTAAGACCACGCTGCAGTTGGCCGAAAAGAGCCAAGACTACGAACGATTCAACCGAGCGATCTTCGGCTTCCAAAACGCGGTCGAGGTATGGACCGGGAACAAAGAAGCAGAAGAAGAGCTCTCCAAAGCCAGACTGGCGTTCGGCAAGTGCGCGTTTGGCAAAGGGGACTACGAAGTCGCAATGCAGACACTGGATCGCAAGGTGCCAGAAGAAGCAACTTTGTTCGATAAGTCACAAAAAGCCAAGACGGCTTTGCTACAACGCGAAAGCAGGTTCAAGTTGCTGCGCAATGCCGTCATCGGGCTACTTGCTCTCGGTGGGGTTGGGGCCACGGGCGCAGCGATTTGGATCAATGCTGCACGCACTGAGGCAGTTGCTCAGAAAAAGGAAGCTGAACGGCAAGAAGGAATCGCGAAAGCGAACGAAGACAAAGCAGTCGCTAACTTCAAAGAAGCTGAACGGCAAGAAGGAATCGCGAAAGCGAACGAAGAGAAAGCAGTCGCTAACTTCAAAGAAGCTGAAAACCAACGCATGATCGCGAAAGCGAACGAAGAGAAAGCAGTCGCTAACTTCAAAGAAGCTGAAAACCAACGCATGATCGCGAAGACCAACGAAGAGAAAGCAGTCGCCAACTTCAATGAAGCCAGTCGACAAAAAGGTATCGCGGATATGAAAACAAAAGAAGCTCTTGCACGCCTTGCTCAGGTGGAAGTTGGGCAGCAATTAACGAACTTGGGATTCGCAAGCGCCCAGGCGGATCAAGCTAACCCGATCGGTGCTGCGACACTTCTTGGGAATGTAGGGTTCGACGAGAAAGCGTCGCAGGCGTTCGGAGACAGGATTCCTGAATTGGAAAACTGGGCATCGCGACGCGTCAAGCTTCTAAGCAATCTGGATCTTCAACCTCAGGAGTTGGCGGGCAGGGTGACTGCGATCGATTTTGCGAAGGATGCCAAACGAGGTATTGCAGGCTTGGATGATGGCCGAGTGGTGAAGTTGGAGTTTCAGGATGGGAAGCTAGAGGTACAACCGCCGAAGAAGGTTGGAGCGTACATTTTAGCCGCCTCGATATCCCCGAGGGGAGACGAAGTGATGCTGTCGATCGCCGACAATGCCAACGGGAGCAATGCAAAGTTATTCCGTTGGGACCTGGAGGGGGAATTGGAGCCGATGCAGGAGACGGCGACGGCAAATCGTTTCTTCCAACAGTGCTCCTACAGCCCCGATGGTTCGAAAGTGGTCGCTGGTATCCGTGGCGGTATTTGGTGGAAGAATGCAGGGAATGGCTGGAAGGATTTGACGCCGAAAATCAAGGGACTGCTCCTGGATGTCGATTGGATCGACAACGACAGCTTATTGGTGTTGACCGAAAATGATTCGAGCAAAAAACGCTACCTGCACTTGGTACGAAATATCTCTTCCAGCGATTCTCAAATCGAATCGGGATTGGTGGATCCGCCACAGGGGTTAGGAAAGATCACGCAACTGGGTGTTATCGGTGATGACAAGCTCGTTGTTGCTTCGGAGGGTGGGTCGATGTCTATCCATAAGCTCGAATTCTCGACCTCTGCGACTGGAGCTTCCTCGGAATCCATCGCAAAGCTCGATAATGGTCAATCGCTATCGAAGCGGCATCGACGAGACATACATCAGATTGAAATCGATGCGTCGCGTCGCCGCATGGTTACGGGGAGCGATGAAGCCGTGGTGCACGTATGGCGTGTAGAACCGAGTTCAGGATTGGTCGATTATGAGACATTTCTGACAGGGGCTAAGGGCCGGGATAGCGACGAGAACACGATCAGCAGAACGGTACTGATCGATAATCAACACGTGGTGAATGTGGACAACCGCGGGGCTGCGGTCGCTCTCGACATCGAACGACAGAAGCAGCGTAGGGAACTGAGGCCACGCGATTACCAAGCGGTTGCCAAAGGGATACATCCCCGCGGCAAGTCATCGAAGGTTTTGTCGGTTTTGTCGGTGGACTCCAACGCGGTCGTAGACCTATGGGATCTGGAGACGGGCACATCCGAGACCATCGCAGGCAACAGTCAACTGTATAGTTACTTTGGACACACACCTGGCTCGACCTTGTTCGACACGGCGATCGATGCTCAGAAGGGAGTCGTTATCACATCGGCGGTTCTTACGCCGACTGCGATTCGATATGCAGGTGTCGCTGATCCCAAGAAGGAGTGGGCGGAGTTCTGTGTTTGGGATCAGGCCTCTGGGGCGATGCTGCGACGATGGCAGGTTGAAATGAGCGAGCCGAGTCAGTCGACTCCGAACGAACCGCGATTGACCATACTGGGAGACGATAAGTTCTACGTCGGAAACGACTACAAAACCATGGCCTTCGATTACGAAGGTACCCAGCTATTTACCAATCAAGAGAAAAGTGGCGGAGCGACCTTTGCCGTCGTGAACCCAGTCCAACCCAATCTGGTCGGATTGTTTCGCAGAGCCGGGGGCAAGGGGGAAATAAGGCTGTGGAACCGCGAGTCGGGGGCGAGTCCTCAAGAAGCAAATGCTCCTATGGGGCAGGAGGGTATGCCTGTGCACGCCATCTGGTCGGAGGATGGGAAACGACTTTACGTGCTCGATGCTACAGGCAAGATCATTCCCATGGTTGTTGTCGGGGATGATTTACGGCGAGTCGAAAGCAAGCCTGCCGACTTTAAGGACGCTGCAATCGTCAACGTTCTTCGATCCTACCAAGATGTTGAGTTGATGGTGCGGAGCAGCAACGGTGTGGATACCGTTGTCTGCAACGTACGAGATGTCTCCGCGGTGAACACTGGGACAGAAGAGAAAGGGAAAACGACTCTCTTCACAAGCGAGTTCACGTTTGATGGCGACTCCGTTGTGTTCAAGAGTCAAGTTCAGGGAGCACCTCAGAGCGGATTGTCTTGGCTCGAGGACATCAATCGCGGGGTAAACCCCAAACCGCTGATTCTTTCGAAGCGTCGAGCGGGCAGTCAAATGTTCGTTTCCCTCAAGAACGGACGTGTGTATGGCTTGAGCGAACAAGGCAATCCGGTTCTCTACGGTCGGCAGAAGTTCGTGATGAGTACCGGCGACCGGGAAGGGAACCGGCTCATGCTGTTGCATGATGATGGTTCGATTTTGGAACTGCAAATCAAGCCCGAGGGTTCTCAGTGGAGGCGTGTGGAGTACAAGGTTGAGACCGGCGAACAGAGGATCTCGCTGTCTCCGGATGGCCAGCGACTTGCCGTATACGATGCGGAGCGCAAATCGATTCGGGTGCTCGCCTCTGAAAACGGGCAACTCCTAGATCAATTCAAGGACGTTACGGCGTTTGATTGGGATCCCGAACAAGGATCGCGTTTGGCGATCCTCAAGTCCGACGGCTCTCTTGCGCTTGAGGGGGATGCACAACCCCTCGCCGACTTATCCGCGAAATTGGGAGATACCTGGAAGCCAGTTGGTTTGTCATTCTTCGAGGAACGGTGGAGCAACCAAACATCGGTTAAATACATCGTGGTTCAAACTGAGGACCAGGCTAAGGATTCCGAGAATGGAAAGCTATTTTTCATTTCTCGGTCGAACGAGCCTGCGGTCGGTGAAGATCCTGTGGTTGAGGAAGAGAAAAAGCCGAAGGAAATTTTCGAGGGCTCGATTGCCAAGGGAGTAAAGCTGTCGGTTTCCCCTGCGGATTCCCTCCTCGCAACCGGGGATTCCACCGGTACGATTGGTATTTGGTTCGCATCACCCACTTATGGTATCTTTAGCCGAATCTACAATATCGATCGAGAGGGTGCGTCATCCGTGGAGAGGATTGCATTTAGTGGCGACGGTGATACTCTGGTGACTTCGGATCAGCAGCGAGTTTCCGCATGGATGTCGAGGGACAAGCTTTCCGCAGCTAAGTAATTTCGACAATCGAATCCAAGTGCCTCCAGAATGAACCATTCGTCCCCCGAATCCGGTGGTGGGTCCCGCAGCGATGCCTTGTCGTCGCACGAGGAGGCCAGCCCCTTGGATTCGGTGCTCGAAGCAACGATGTCTCAAGGGCGGGGCGCGATCAAGCCGGAGGAGTGGGATCGTCTGCGAGCGATTTTGGTCGCAGCCCAGCAATCGGATGAACCGATGGATCGCTGGAGCGTTTCCATCGTCAGGGCACTTTTGGAAATGCGAATGCCCGAAGCGGTATTAAAGACCAAATCGCTCGAGCACATGAGCTTAGTCATCGCGTCGACATTGTGCAGTGACCCAGCATCAAAACAAAGATTGATCGAACTGCAAACCCAATTGCTGGAAAATCGACCTTGAATGCATCTGGTGTATCATCGTTGATTTCCGAGGGTCGAGCGTTGGTTCGTTCGCTTGCGCTACGCATTCATCGCGGGCTACCGGTCAGGGTCGATCTCGAAGACCTCATCGCCTATGGCGAACTCGGGCTCGCCGAGGCGGCCCGTGACTTCGATCCCGAGCAAGGAAATCAATTCAGCACATTTGCCTATTATCGAATTCGTGGAGCGATTTACGACGGCGTAGCCAAGATGACGTGGACCAGCCGTGCGCGCTATCGGAGGATGCGGTACGAGCAGATGGCC
>JBILVV010000336.1:0-5613 GCA_044370255.1 Pirellula sp. | reverse complement strand
AGTCGCATTGATGCGGCGAAATATGTTTGGAAAACGGAACTTCCGGGCAAGGGATGCTCTACCCCAATCGTGCTGGACGGCAAGATCTACTTGACCGCGGCAGCCGACGGCAAGGACTCGGTCCTGTGCTTTGACGCCAACGGAAAACGTCAATGGCTGACCACGTTTGGCTCTGAGGATCCGGGCAAGCATCGCAATGGTTCGGGGAGCAATGCTTCTCCCGTTACCGATGGTTCGAGCGTGTTTGTCTACTTCAAGAGTGGTACGTTTGCGGCCCTCGGGCTCGATGGTTCCATCCGTTGGCAGCACGATATCGTGAAGATGTATGGCAAAGACACCCTGTATTGGGATCATGGAACCTCTCCCGTGTTGACCAACAAGTCGGTCATCTTGGCTCGGATGCATCAAGGAGAATCGTGGCTCGCCGCATACGACAAGGGGACAGGAGAACTGCAATGGAAGGTAGCTCGCAACTACGAAGTACCCACCGAATGCGACCACGGATACGCAACACCGGTTGTGATCGAACATCAAGGGAAGGAATCGATCCTCGTCTGGGGTGCCGAGCATATCACCATTCATGACGCAACCAATGGCCAAGTGACTTGGTCCTGCGGGAACTTCAATCCCGACAAGAACAAGTTGTGGCCGGCGATCGCTACTCCGATTGTTACGAAGGATCGAGTGATCATTGCCTATGGTCGCAACGATCGAGGAATCCCACGCTTGTACGGCATCAGCTTGTCCGGCAAAGGAGATACGACGGCGACCAACCATGTATGGAAGCGAGAGGATGTCGGAACCTTTGTTCCAACTCCGGCATTGCATCGAGGGGAGTTGATCTTGGTTCGCGATCAAGGGGAAGTAGAGAGCGTCTCGCCGGAGACGGGCCTCACAAATTGGAAGGGAGTATTCAAAAAGAGCCGCGCGAACTTTTATGCGTCACCCCTCATCGCTGGCGATAAAATCTACGCAGCTCGCGAGGATGGGGCCGTCTTCGTCGCGAGCATCGCAAACGAAAAGTTCGAAGCCCTGTCGGAAACCGAGATGGGTGAACCAGTGATCGGCTCTCCCGTCCCTTTCGGCAATCGGATCTTGATTCGGGGTGAGAACCATCTTTACTGCTTTGGGGAATAGGCTTTGCAGCATGCTAACGAATCGGTGGTCTTTCGTAGGCCCGGCACTCCTTGTCTCGCTGTTGATCGCCAAAGCGGCTCACGCTCAGGACGCGTTATCCGACTCGGATCACGAAGCGATCGAGACTTACAACCGAGAGTCGCAGTTGCTCGTGTTTCGGGAGCCAAGTGCATCGAATCTCGCAGAGCTTTTCGCACGCGATAATCCCGACATCGAGTTCCCTGCTGGCATGAGCGGCAAGACGATCGAGGGAACGGTAGTTGATCCGAAAGGGAGACCCGTGCCGAACGTTGCGGTCCTTCTGATCACCAACGGGATTCCGGTTTTTGAGACAGAGAATCTCGTGGGGATGCGGGATGTTCTTGCAAAGCAAATCACTGCCAGCGATGGTCGATTTCGAATTGATGTCCCGAAACTCCCTTCGGCTCGTTCCTCGATCTTCCGCGTACTCGCGTTTCATCCGGAGGTCGGCCTCGGTGTCGAGAACTTGATCTCGAAGGAACTGGTTCCCCTTGCTGAGATACCCCCATGGGAAGGAATCCAACTGATCCTCAAACCCATCAAGCCTCTTTTCGGACAGGTGATGCACCAGGGGACTCCCGTTGCCGACGCTGAGCTTTGCATCAAGAAGATCTTCGCCGTGCGCCAAGGTGTGTCGATCAGCAGCTTTTCCCCCGCAAAAGATACCTCTGTCGGAGCATCGGATATTGTGACTCGCACCAACGGCAAAGGGGAATTTCGATTCGATGCCGTCCCGACGACCGGGCAATTCGAACTACTCATTCGCCATCCCGACTACCCGGCTACTTTCTTGCCGATCAAGTTTCTTGAGAGTAAAGATTCGCAATCCGAGGTAATCCAGTTTACGATTCCGGATCCATCCAAGGGCGACGATTCTTCGAAATCGCTGAGTGATCCGCTGGTCATTGAACTGCAGAAGGGGATACTGATTCGTGGACGAGTCCATCGCGATAATAAACCATGCGAGGATGCGATCGTCTTAACAAGTGAAGGCTATCGTGCTCGAACAGACGACTTGGGAAATTTTGCCATGCATGTGCCGTCGATGAATAGGTCGACGGACACCGCGGTAACGGTGTATCAAAACTGTGTACCCTTCGCGGCGGAGACCAGTTTGATCGGCTTCACCACTTGGAATGCAAAGTCAGCGGGCGATTTGGATGTGCCGATGAAGCCCGCAACACTGGTGACCGGCAGCGTCCGCTTTCAGTCGGCGTCGGCGAGGTGGTTTGGGATGGTCGCGCTCAACCATGAAGCGATGGCAACACAATCTTACCCTTCGTTCGGATACGGAGACGATTATTGGATCATCACTTACCCTGGAAAGGGGAAGATGTTGCTCAATAACTTTTCCTCGGGGAGTTCTGTTACGGTCGCAGCGTTGACCGATACCATTTCAGGCAACCTGTTTCGCTTTGCAGAACTCAAGGATCAGTTCACGTTTCGTTTGCCAATCGAATTGGTCGATGGTTCCGGCGTGCCGATGGCTGGCGGTCAAATGTGGGTGATGAGCCTTATCAACTACGGAACCAATCGCATGGCGATGTCTCCGCTGGTGGTTGAGAACGGAAGGGAGAATCTATGGTACGTGAGTGTGAGGGATGGAGAACATACTCATTTGGCTTTGAGTGCTGCGATCCCCGGTGACGAGGATTCGCCATTGGGCTGGTCAGGTTCGTTGATGATTGCGTTGGATTCAAGTTATCGTCAGCGCGAAACTCCGCTGAGGGTTCAATTGAATCGCAATTCGCCTATTCGTTTGCTCGTGGAATCGACGGCACGCAACAAACCTCGTGTCCAGTTTACTGTTTCGCAGAGCGTTCCTCCGGCCCCGGCATCGTTCGCTCAGACGTATACCACCGATAACGAAGGGAGTGTAGAAATGGGATTGAATCCATTCGGATACGCGACGGTTCAAGTCGTCGCGATCGATGGTCAAGCAGTGGCTTTTTATCCGACTACCTCCGATCCCAATCGACGCGATCAGATCGTTGTGCGATTGGGAGAGGAATCGATCTCAGGAAAGCTGATGAGTGCCGATGGTGTTCCTGTTTCTAAGAGGTTGGTCTATCTGTGGCCTACGACTCCGAGTGCGAACCCCTTGCAATGGACACAGTCCATTGTGGACGGTTCGTTCCGATTTTCGTACCTGCCGCAGGGGGAATACCGGATTCAGGCGGTCGACATGTCAGCGGTTCCAATTGGCCAGTACGATGCAAGCGCTGTCGGACAGGTGTCTGAGAATGTGACCGCTGGTTCCAAGGATATTCGGCTACAGTTCCCAGCGAAGTAGTCGAATTTAGACCATGGACTTCTACCGATACGTGACCAATGATCAGTAATTATCACAACCTGACGCGTGAGCAAGGGACGCAGTCATGTTTGGCTACGGATTCGGGATCATTGCGAGGCTTGCGAGCCAGCGTTGACATGTAGCGGGCCAATCAGAGGTGCCGGGAATGTTGCGAGCGAGTCCAACACCATGTACCCCTTTTTGGTAGATGTGGAGTTCGCCCGGAACCTTTTTTGCCACCATTGCCTGATAGAAGACCAGTCCATTTTCGGGCGGGACTGCTTTATCTTCGAGCGTGTGAAACACGAACGTCGGGGGAGTATCCTCGCGGACATTCCGTTCGCTTGCGAACTCGCGCAGTTGATCCGGGGTCGCATCTTTGCCGAGGAGATTAACTTCGCTCCCTCGATGTGTGAATGAACTCCCCATCGAGATTACGGGATAACAGAGGATGGCGAAATCGGGTCGCGAACTGAAACGGGCGACAGCATCGGCAGCGTTCGGGTCGCCGTTATCGAATTGCGTGATCACGGTCGACACCAAGTGGCCGCCAGCGGAGAATCCGATGATGCCGACCCGTTTGGGATCGATGTTCCATTTGCCCGCGTTGGCTCGCACTAGTCGCACGGCGCGCTGGGCATCTTGGAGCGGTGCTGGATGCCCATATCCTCGGCCGCGATGACGATATTCGCAAAGTGCCGCGGCCAGTCCCATCGACTTGGCCCACGCAACGATCTGATGCCCTTCGTGGTCGATCGCCAGTCCGCCATAACCGCCCCCTGGGCAAATGATCAATACACCCGTGGGAGTCTCGGATTCGATCGTGGATACAGTCAGCGTCGGAATGTCCTTCGCTTCTTTTCCTAAAGCTCCCGGTGCACCATCGCTCCAAAGTGGAATCGTTTCATCGGCAAGTGCGATTGGAGCGATGCAAATCGCACCGAGCATGCACAGCAATGCCGTCTGGCAGGAGAGTTTGACGTGGTACATTTTCAATGGCAAAGTGCATCGCGAAGTCATGATGATATCTCTGAGCAAATCGAAGGAGGTGTTCTATACGGTTATGGATGAGCGAGTCACCGTTGATGATAGACCAAGTTGAATGTGATTCCCATCCCGAGGTGCAGAGGACGAAGCGGTATCTAAGGGCGAGCAGCTACACCCTCGCGATGGAGTTTGTACTCGACTGCATCAACGAGAGCTGACCAACTGGCTTCGATGATATTTTCGCTCACGCCGATCGTTCGCCAGGAATGGTGATCGTCCGAGCTTTCGATATTGACTCGGATGCGAGCGGCTGTGCCTGCTTCGCTGTTGACGACGCGGACTTTGTAGTCGACCAGTTTCATCGACTCCAGGCATGGATAGAACGGGATGAGTGCCTTGCGCAACGCGGCATCCATCGCGTTGACCGGACCGTGCCCTTCGGCCGCTTCGACCCGCGTATCGTCCCCGACGCGAACCTTGAGAATCGCTTCGGCGTAGATCTGATTCCGAACCGTGTCGAGATCACCGGCGAGGATCTGATACTTGATGGTTTCGAAGTGGGAGGTGTACTGTCCAGCACATTGCTTGGCGAGCAAATCGAACGATGCCTCGGCAGCCTCGAACTGGTAGCCCTGGTTCTCTTTCTTCACCACTTGGGCCAAGATCGCTTCGAGCAATTTCGGATCGGCCGGAGCGCCGTGCGATTGGGTCAATGCGGCGATATTGGAACGACCCGATAGTTCGCTTACCAGGATCCGGCGTTCGTTTCCGACGAGCGATGGATCCATATGCTCATAAGTGTGCGCGAATTTATTGACCGCATGGACGTGCATGCCACCCTTGTGAGCAAAGGCGCTTCGGCCAACGAACGGTTGGCTGCTGCGCATTGCGAGGTTGGCTGTCTCGTAGACGTAGCGAGACAACTCCGTGAGATGGTCCATGGGTCGGCCACCGAGCGTCTGGTAGCCGTGCTTCTTGAACTGCAGATTGGCCAGGATAGTGATCAAGTCTGCGTTACCGCAGCGCTCACCGATCCCGTTGATCGTTCCTTGTACATGATCGCAACCGGCATCGATGGCTGCGAGCGAGTTGGCGGTTGCAAGGTCGCCGTCATTGTGGCAATGGATACCGAGTCGAGCCTTGGTGTTCGCGATGCGCGATTTGGCCTTTGCGAC
>JBILVV010000335.1:0-5616 GCA_044370255.1 Pirellula sp. | reverse complement strand
TTTGGTTCGCGTACGCAATTCCCGTTGAGTTCGCCGAGAAGTATGCCAAGGAAAGGGGCCATCCGAAAACGAATAGTGAAATCGCGGTTAGTCGAGATTGGGGCAGGGTTTGCATTGGGAGCCTAGCCGTTTGGGAAAACGACACCTGAGTGGCACGGAAGGGCAATTTCACAGTATCATCTGTCATATGAAATTTTATCGACTGGCACTCGTTCATGGCCCAGACGGTGCGATTCCTGATAGAATTTCGGCGTGCTTTTTGGTTCGCACATGTTTCATTTCACCTGAAAGAGGCTTATTGCTATGTTGATGCGCTGTGTTGCTACGATTGCCGTTGTTGCGTTTCTTGTATCCCCTGCGTTCGCGGAAAAGCTGAAACTCAACAAGGAGCAATCCAAGATCGATTTCGTCGGTAGCAAAATGGAAGACGGTAAAAAGGTCGACCACAAAGGAGGATTCAAAGAGTTTAAAGTTGAATGTGATGCCAACCTCGAAGCTCCAGACCAGAGCAAGCTAAAGGTCGAGATCGACACGACTAGCATGTGGTCCGATGACGCGAAGCTGACCGATCACCTCAAGGCTCCTGATTTCTTCGATGCCAAAAAATATCCGAAGATCACCTTCGAAATGACCGGCATGGAGGGAGTTGGTTCGGACTCCCCAACCTTGATCGGCAAACTGACCATGCTCGACAAGACTTCTGAGTTGCGAGTTCCTTGCCATGCATCGCTCAGCGATAGCGAACTCATTCTCGAAGCAGACTTCAAGTTGGACCGTACCAAATGGGGTATGACCTACGGCAAGGGGAAGATCAACGACGAAGTAGTTATCAAAGCAACGCTTCACTTCGATCGCTAATATGCATTGACTGTGCGTCTGCAGTGAGAATGGAAGAGACGGATGCTATGCGGCCGCAGATCTCAGTTTGCGGCCGTAACGTTTAGCAGGCAATCCATCGCGCGGATAATCCATCCTACGTTCCCGCGTTGATCGAGTCACGGCACCACCAGCAACAGGTGCCAACACGTCAGCGAATTATTGGACCGCCGGACGTCACAGCTTTGAACGATTCCAGAGCAACCGGACTCTCAATCTGAGAGATGAGCCTCACCAAGGTCTCGAGTTCTGCCTCGGACCTATTTCGGCAACGGTCGAACGCATCTCGCAACGCTGAACACGTAGCTTCATGCTCTGGTGAATCTGGTGCGAGCCGGGAACTCGCCTGCCAACGGTAGTAGATTGGTAAGAACGCAACGAACTCCGGCCCCTTGAATAGATGCCCAAGGATCTCGGTCTGACTAGCGACGGCTACCGATTTGACCAAGAGTTGCCACCGGTTGGACATGTCATACGCGTCCTTAAAGTGGTTCGATTTGATAAGTGCTCCGCAGAGAATCGCATAACTGCTGAAGAGCGTCTCGGTCACTTTCCAGTCATTGTCGAGCGCACCCCGATAAGTGTCAAAGTACGCTTCAAATCCTCGAAACGATTCCAAGGCCTCCAATTCCCGTTCTTCATCAAGCAAAATGCAGCAACGGCGGGTCACTGCTTGAGCAGCGTAAGTGAATAAATTTGTTCGTGTCGGGTGTTCAATCTGCAAAAAGAGCAGCAGATCGCTGATCTCCTTCAGGAGACGGATAGCTTCTGCCGGATCCTCGCTCGCGATGCCGCAACACCAGTCGATGCGCATCGCATTGGCTGATTCAAGAACGTCGATGTTGTCAGGATGCTTCGCAAGGAATGTCTCGGAGCTAGCGATCGCCCTGGATATCCAGTTTTGCCAAACTTTTTTTTCATCGGAATCCGTCTGCACCAATCGGCTCATAAAGAACTCGCCATTCATCTTGGAAATCAGCAGATTCTCCTCCTCGGGAAATCGCTGGAGAAGCATTTGGATGTAGTCCAAAGATTTCTGTCGAGCTTGAATAGCCTGTGCCTGATGCGACTTCGCTGCAGCTTGATCCGTAGTGCTCTGTGCGTAGGCGTGACTCAAGGACTTGTAGTGATACATCACCTCAAGCTGTCGAATGAGAAGATAATCATCGGGTGCTAATGCCAAGGCATCTTCGAGCAAAGGAACCTGATGTTCGAGGGTGCGCAACAACGCCGTCGGCGAAACACGTTTACCGCTGAGAATCGTGTCGTTAATCCCGCTGTTGGTCGCCCGCATCGATTCAAGGAATAGCTTGCTGATCTTCGCCCGATCCTCTGCCAATGCTCGACTCGATTTCGCCAAGTCCGATTGGATGCTCCATTCGCGGCTTAGGAGCAAGATACTAGAGACCATGAAGAATAACGCAGTACCCAGGAATGTAGACGCGATCGGATGGGTCGCGACCCATCGACGTGCTGAATCCCAAGGGGTTGGAGGAGATACCGAAATGGGTTCTCCTCGAAGGAATCGCTGAAGGTCTTTTGCGAGATCGCTTGCGTGAAGATAACGGTCTTCTGGATTCTTCTGTAAACATTTCGTGATGATTGCTTCGAGCCGAGCCGGGACAACTCGGTAGTGACCTTGCGGTTTTGACGGTGATCCCTGGACGATGTTGTGCCGAGTTTGGAAATCGCTCTCGTCTAAAAAAGGATGCTGGCCGTATGCGAGTTCGTGAAGGATGACACCCAGAGGAAAGATGTCCGACTGAGTTTTCAGAGGTTGTCCACGAACCTGCTCAGGGGACATGTAAGACAACGTCCCCAGTACTTCCCCTTCAAAAGTTAGCGGATTGCTAGAACTCGGGCCGAGATTTTTGGATAGTCCAAAATCGTTCAGGAGTGGCCAGAGCCCCAACCCTTCGGATAGCTCCATGGATTCTTTTCGGAGCAGAATATTTCCTGGCTTGATATCGCGGTGCAAGATCGGTGTCGTGTGTGCTTCCTGCACGGCCTCCGCAACGCAACTGACCAGCCACGCCGCTTGGCGAGGTGAAACCAGCTCTGGTTGGTCCACAATCAGCGATGCGACAGAACCCACATCCGCGAACTCCGTAACCATGTATGGGATTTGATCGATCTCGCCTGTTCCAAATACACGGACAATACTCGGGTGGTTGAACCCGCTCATGACTTTCAATTCCTCTTGGAATCGTTCCCGAGCGATACGATCATTATGCCGAGATGTGCGAAGTATTTTCACCGCGACTCTCTTGCCATGCTGCTCTGCGTCGTCGCATGCGAAGACCATACCGAATGCACCGCGACCGACGAACTCAATGTTTGAGAAGCGCGACAGGGATTCTTCATCTGCATGAGTCGATCCCGCACTCGAGATCCGAAGAATTACTGCTGCAGTGCTTTCCTGGTCTTGATGATCGAGGGAGTGAAGCTCATTTTCAGCCCGCACGCGATCGCACTGTTGTTGCAATCGAGCGATCTCAGCATGGCTGGCTTCTGAGGATCCGGGGAGCCTGTTTACCATACGCGACCTTTCTTTCCATAAGTCATGGTCATACGATTGGAAACTCTTGAGCTCTCATCATTTTCGCCTGCGATCCCGGTTTCGCAACTCGCGACATACGTCATTCACGCACTTGTCGACCAAATGGCGCACATCGTCTTCGGTGCGGTCGATCCTGATCGCAATTTCCGAATAGGTCATTCCCTTGCGAAAACGCCAACGGAGAAGCCGCTGCAGTTCCCGCGGCAATTGCAATATGACCTGCAACACCTCCGCCAGGAACTCCTTCTCGATCAACGTATCCAGAACGGCCGGATCGTCATATGCCAGATCAAGCACCGGTTCGGATGGCGTTTCACACACATCGACTTCGCGTGCCACCGACCTCTTCTTTGCATAGAGCGAACGCCGGATGTTTACCAAGTGCTGCGCCAGGGTTCGTGTGAGAAAACCAGCGAAATGGGCCCGATTTTGGAAGCCAACTCGCCGAGAAGTTTGGGCGATCGAACTCCATGTCAACTGAAGCGCGTCCGAGGGATCGATCCGTCGCTGATAACGTCGATCCCAGTGGCGGCGGGCAATTTCGTAAAGCAATGGACGATAGTGTTCCATCAGCTCACGAACCGACTCGTCATCGAATTTTCGAACCCAATCGGTGATTGGAGCGCTTTCACGATGAAATTGCCCCCGTTTTTCCAATTGTGAAGTGGAATCCTGCATGCAATGTCCCTGTCGAAACCGATTCTTGAGCCGTGCAGTGCGATTTGGTCGCGAACTATACCAAACATCGAGGAAATGCATCCATAGCAATAACTTAGCATTTGCAGCAGCGGAAATTTGCCCTGCACGTTGTTCCTTAATCCGCATGCAAAACCCGCTGTTATTGTCCTCTTCTAAATTACGGCGAAGATACCGTACAATCTTGTTCATTCTGAGATGGACAATACTCGGGCATTCGATCGAACGAACGGTCGTGCAGGCCGGGATAGTCCTTCGAGCCAATTCCTTTCTTTTGGGAACTCAGTTGTCATGACCCCTGCAACGGAAATCGCTATCAATCTTGATGCAGCCGATGTGGCATCCCTCACATGCGATGGAGGCTATCTCGAATACACCCAGGCTGCTAATCCACTCGCATCCGGATCGATCCCGCCGATCCCGATCGTGCAATTTTCTGCAGAACTTCATGGTTCAGGTCCTTCGCGAGTTATCCCGCTCGATATCGCCGAACGATTGGGATGTGGTTCGCCAGCGTCCAGCGCGAGCCTTATGGCTAACTTTGTCCGTGTGCAAGCGGGGGATCGAATTGCCACGGCCAATCGAGCCACTTCCCATCTCCTCTATGCATTGCAGGGGGAGGGAGTGGTTCAGTTCGGCGACACTCGAATTCCTTACCGAAGCGGTGATTTGATCACTTTGCCATGCGGCCCCGACCCAACGGTTGTAGCACATGAAGATTCCGTCTTCTACTGGGTCAACGATGAACCGTTGTTGCGATATCTGGGAGTCGCTCCTGTCTCACCGCAGTTCCGCCCAACGCTCTACCCTCGAGAGAAATCGCGGGCAGCCCTGCAAGAGGCTGCCTCCGATGCTCTCGCGGCCCAACGCAGCCGCATCAGCGTCCTTTTGACAAACGCACACTTCCCGCAAACGCTCACCATCACCCATGTCTTATGGGCGATGCTGGGTATTCTGCCTGTTGGAGCCAACCAATTGCCGCACGCCCATAAATCGGTCGCCCTCGATTTGATTCTCGAGTGCAAGCCGGGATGTTACACGCTCGTGAGTGAGCGAGTTGACGAACACGGAAATTTGATCGATCCGATCCGAGTTCCCTGGGAAGGTGGCGGGGCCTTTATCACACCGCCGGGCTGGTGGCATTCGCACCATAACGAGTCCGGTGAGGTCGCTTACCTGATGCCCATCCAGGACGCAGGCTTGCATACCTATCTGCGAACCTTAGACATCCAATTCCACAGATCCAACGTGACGTAGCTATCGCTGCCAAGCGATGGTCCTGGCGTACCTATCGTCCTGGCGTAGCTATCGCTGCCAAGCGATGGCCGGACCTGATACGAACGAGGTTGCCTCCGCTGCCATCCATCGTCTGGCGACGGATAGCTACGGATTCCATCGTCTGGCGACGGATAGCTACGGATGCGGTGGCTGCCATAATTCGATAATAAAACAGGCTCGGGAAACAGAGACGCTTCCCGAGCCGA
>JBILVV010000334.1:0-5618 GCA_044370255.1 Pirellula sp. | reverse complement strand
CACGGGGTTCGAGCAACCACAGGATCTCGTCACATCCCTGGAGCGATCTCAAATCGGAAGTTTCATGAGCGACCGGCGAATAGCAAACGATCCGCCGATCAATGTTCGATAAGGGGGGCTGCTGCAACGGCGCATCGCCGTCTGAGGTGGACTGAATCGATAATGACTCGGGCCAACTCCCCGTGTTGGTCATTATCTCAGGTTGATTAGACCAAACCTGAAGCCTTTCTCCCGATCTGAGCAACTTTGCAACGAGTCTTCCCGCCAACAAACAACCGCGCGGTGAACCAGCGACGATTCCGAGATGAGGTGAAGGGATGTTGCGAGATGCAGCCCCAGACACCACCTTGAAACGTTGGCTCAAGGTAAAGAACAAGTTCTGCATGATTTGCGGATATATGCGGATCCACTCTTGTAGCATCTCGGCTGGAGCCACAAGCAAGGTCCCGTGCGTTCGCGCCGTAAATCGAGCGGGACGAGTCGTTGCCTTTTCTAGGATAATAATCTCGCCCAACGTTTCGCCTGCCCGCACCAATCCCAACGGTTTCTCACGTCCGCGGGTATCCGTCAGAATGCTTTCGAGTTCTCCTTCGACAACGATCCAAAACTCGGTAACCGCGTCGCCCGCCGAAGCCAGGGTTTCCCCTGCGGTAAAGGTTCGCACGCTCATGTCCCTTGCAATCGCCGCGAGTTGTTCCGGAACCAAGCCCTGACAAAAGCGAACCTTTGATAACCACTCAATGACCCGTTCCGTCTCAGCTATGGAGTTTGGCATTAGTAACCTCAAATTGACGAAGCACGACTGGGTGGCGAAAAAAGCCTCCTGCTCCACTTTAGTCTACATCGTTGCCGAGGCGAAAAACATCGCCATGTTCACTCCGCTTCCACCCGGATGCTCGCGCATCTCGGCTAGGATTCGCAGATCGCGATGGGCGGATGCCCGCGACAGAAGATGCCGTAGACCGCTGGCGGAGCGAGCGAAATAAAAGCCGAACAGCGCGAGCTGTCGGGTGGAACTGCGGCAAACATCGCATGTTCACTCCGCTTCCACCCGGATGCTCGCGCATCTCGGCTAGGATTCGCAGATCGCGATGGGCGGATGCCCGCGACCGAAGATGCCGTAGACCGCTGGCGGAGCGAACGAAATAAAAGCCGAACAGCGCGAGCTGTCGGGTTGAACTGCGGCAGACATCGCATGTTCACTCCGCTTCCACCCGGATGCTCGCGCATCTCGGCTGACATTCTTCTGAGATGAAGGTTAAAACGCCGATCGCTTTCTCTGCGGGCGTTCTTCGTTTCGCATGGGGCTTGTCCCAATTGGACGGCAATCGCGAAAAGCGTGCGATGGCACCTCGCGAGCCTCACACGGAAATCCATCTTCCCTCGCTCCGCTTCGGGGAGAGGGGGCGGGGTGAGGGGCTCGACGCGGACGAACTGCGTGGAGGCCATTCGCGTACCGCTTGGCGACGAATCTGCGAAATGCCGCTGTCAGGTGTTGCACCTGGATCGGTTGCCGATCTTGGTGTGCCGCCGCAGCGATCGTCAGGCCGGTGATCGATCCGATCTGATCGTCCAGCACGCGAGGATCGAAGTCGTCAGGCAGGCAAAGTCCGTGTTCCTGATAGATGTTAATGAGGACCGCGTACCTCGCGAATGCCTCCGCTGAATCGGCCTTTCCTAGGTAGAAGTCGCGACCGTCAATCGTGACGACAGACTGGCCGCTAATGTGGTTGCGAAGGCTTGGTGCTTTGGCTTTTGGACGCGCCATGGAAGGGTACTCCTTTGATTGTCGCTCAGGCCGAAAACTAGGGGTTTTTCGGTATGAACTTCAGAAAATCGGAGTCGCTCGCCATTTTGGCGGTAACGCGAAAAACGCGTTCCGACTGGAAAAACACAGGTGATTCGTTCAATACACCCATCTGGATTCGAACCAGAAACCTTCGGTTCCGTAGACCGATGCTCTATCCAATTGAGCTATGGGTGCAGTGAGCACGATTGTAACGTCTCCACCGCACTTTTGAAGGGCATACGACTGGCACTCCGCTTTTCCCTACGGACCAGGCCGATAAGGGGAATGGAAATATCCGTCCGATGGATGCTGGTAAATCGGAGCCTGAGGATAGTAGTCCTCCTGAATCGGACTTAGTCCATTCGCAGGTCCAACCCCGTAAGGACCCACTCCTCCATAGGGTGCGTAAGGCGATACTCCCGGATATCCCCACCACGGTACCCCTTGCGGATAACCATAGCCCGGATGCATCCCCGGATGCATCCCCGGATGCCCGGCAGGAACCCCAGGCCCCGGAACCATCGGTCCCATTCCCGGTCCCATCCCTCCCATCGGCCCCATGCCCACTCCACCTCCTGCGGCGCCCGCCCCACCTGCGCCCGCGGGTGCGCCTGCTACAGGTGCTCCCGCGCCTGCAGCACCACCCATGCCCGGATGGCCTGGATGCTGTGGCCACGGATGTCCTTGGCCCGGATGCGGTTGGCCCGGATGCTGTTGGCCGGGGCCAACGCCCCATGGATAGACGCCTAAACCTTGTACCGAGACCTGAGGCAACTGCGGCCCCCATGCTCCATACGGGACCGAGAACGGTCGATACGGAAACCGCCACTCGCCGTACGGGCGAACCTGATCGCCCCATTGTTCAGTGACATGGTAATGATCGGAATTGAATCCAACTTGAAGGCTACTGCGCGTGTGGGTGAATCCGCTTCGAACGACTCCCGCTTCACTGACAGCCTCCGGTTCAACACCCAGTGCGTACTGATCCACTCGCTGGCCCGTCGCATCATGCGTGTAGGTCGACGGCATCGTAGTCCAATCAACAGATGGAGTTGCAGGCTGTGCAACTGGCTTGACCGAATGACGTGGAATCGAGCGTGGTTCGCAGGGGACTTGGCCCCAAGAATACGAACCGAAAACAACCGTCGCGAACACCAACGCTCGCACGGCGCCCAAGAGATTCAGAACGTGTTTTGTTTGGAGGTAGCTCATAGTTCTCAGACTAATCAGAGGCCTGAGAACTTCTACGAAAACTCACTCGCGAATCGCTGCCATCCGGTCGACCCTACCAATCGTAACGATTGTATGGGGCTCTTACTTAAGGATAGGGCTCTCACGTCCCGCGGCGGTTACCGAACCAATGGATATGCAAGCGATCGCAAAGCCGCAAATCATGGGTAGCGCACCATTGGGTCAACCATCCGGTCTGCAACTCCAACTCCTCAGCCGTCATCCCACGCGGCATCAGCATGACGCGATCCCGAGACCAGCCCCGCAACTCCCTCAAGTATTCCAAAACTTCCTCAGCATCCAAAATCGATCCGACGACAAACTTGAGTTGATACTCTCCTCGCTGCATTAGCGACTCCACGATGCGGGGCTGATTGCGACGTTCATCGTGCTGGGCAATCCATGCATCGGTCGCATAGCCGACCGGCGTGGAGTTGCTGAGCTTGGGACTGATCGACCACAGATCGCAAGGCACATCCCGATCGACCGTTCCAGCGGTTTCGATCGTGATATGCTTCCCACCATCGCGAAGTCGCTGGCATAATGTGCCGAGTTCGTCGAAGATCATCGGTTCGCCACCGGTGATGACGACATGTTCGGTCGGCCATTTGGCGGTTGCCGTCAACACCGCTTCAACCGAGTGCTGATCTCCCTCCGGTTCCCAGGACGCATACCGGGTATCGCAGAACCAGCACCGCAGGTTGCAGCCACTGGTCCGAATGAAAATGCTGGGGGTCCCGGCCAGGAATCCCTCCCCTTGAATACTGTGGAAAACCTCGGCGACGCGGATCACGCGTTGGAACTCCTCAAGCCTGGAAAATGGTTCGCCGCAGGGCGATCTGTTGCGAAACGTTAAGCGTGTTAAGATACGGGCTCGCGGTAGTGACGCCAAGGTGCTTGACTGGCATTCATCCCTCGCTCACGCTTCGGGTTGCGATTTTCCGACGCGCACAGCTTCGAGAGGAACGGATGGCAGGCAAACTACGGTTCAGCGGCGATTGGTTTTCAGATGCCGATACCCCACCTGTTGTCTCGACAACCGTTGTTGAAACAATTTATCCACCCAAACAAGAGGACCATTGTGCCAGGGACACCCTACGTCAACGAACTGGAATGTTTCGATAACTCGTATCCTGATCGCGAATACTCGATCGAGATCGTATGCCCCGAGTTTACGTCGATCTGTCCCAAAACAGGCCAACCCGATTTTGGAACTCTCACCTTTCGGTACGTCCCTGACAAAAAATGCGTCGAGCTAAAAAGCCTCAAGCTGTATCTGCAGCGATTCCGCAACGAAGGAATTTTTTACGAGAACGTCACCAATCGAATTTTCGATGATTTTCTCGCGGTGGTCGCCCCTAAGCGGGCAGAATTGGAAAGCCGTTGGGGGCCGCGTGGTGGCATCACGTCGGTGATCACTGTTCAACACCCTTAGCCAGCCAGTGAGGACTCTCATGCAACCCACTCACATGCCACCGCTGCTCCTCAGTGGGCTAGCTGACGAAGCGGCCAACCAAAAGACGGCGATGCAACAGTTTTGTGCCTTCGCTGCCTTGGGTTTGAAGTACTACACAATCCGCTTCATCGATGCGGGAGCTGGCATTCAGAACGTGATGCAGCTCGAATCCGAAGCGATCGATACGATTCTCAACCTTCAAAAGGAATATGGGCTGAGCGTCTCATCGATAGGCTCCCCGATCGGCAAGGTGAAGCTGATCGATAGCGATGATGGGACCAGCAATCGATTTGTGCCGTTCAAAGAGTATCTTGCTCGCGATGTCCGACGCGCTTGCGAACTGGCCAATCGCTTTCATTGCAAACTGATCCGAGGTTTTTCGTTCTATCATCCGCGTGGAAGCGATATTGCGACGCACCTAGCTCAAGCGATCGATCAGATTGGCGAGATCGTTCGCGTTTGCGATTCGCATGGGCTGACGTTCGGTTTGGAAGTCGAAGCCAATCTCGTTGGCCAAACCGGCAATCTGTTGGCGCAAATCCATGAAGCGATCGCCCATCCAGGGCTCGTCCTCGTTTTTGATGGTGCCAATCTCGTTTGCCAAGGGATGTCGACCGACCAGGTCTTGGAGGAATATCACGCGATGAAGCCGGGGCTCGGATGGATCCATGTCAAGGACTATAAGCGTCCCGATACGAAATCCGCGCACGTGGACGAGGAAAGCCTCAAAGCGTTCGTCCCCGCGGATGCAGGCGATAGCGGCCATGAAGCGATTTTTCGCGACTTGAAGTCGTTCTATCCAACGTTGATGGAGCGACTGAAGGGACGCGGAATCCCTGGCTTGTTCATCGATCTGGAGCCTCACCTCAAGGGTGGCGGCCAGTTCGGAGGTTTCAGCGGTCCCGATGGTTTTGGCGTTGCTCTACGGTCCGTATGCCGGTTGCTGGATTATGTTGGCATGCCGTACGCCTTGCGATCATACGAAGATATCCGCGCGAGTCGAACATGATCGCTCCCATCGATGCATCGTGGCGCAGTCTTTATCCGTTTGAATCTCGCTATTGGTCCATGCCCTACGGCATGCGCCTGCATCACATCGACGAGGGGCCCAGACTAGCCCCGTGCGTTCTCGCGGTTCATGGC
>JBILVV010000332.1:0-5632 GCA_044370255.1 Pirellula sp. | reverse complement strand
CGATATCCGTGGAGATGCGGCGCTGACCATCTCCATGGTGGTGAATCTCGCCCAGTTCGAAGGCCACCCGACGCACGCATCGGTCTTTTGTGTCGGCAATCCAGCTCACGGTGGCGATCCCGGAAAACCGCTCGCTGCGCTCATCGAGATCGATCAGACCCAGCAGTATTCGCTCGACTTCGCGGGTGGCTGGGGACATGATGCGATGCTTGGCCCCGGTTCATTCCAGCCTCTTTTCGGAAAGCCTGTACTGCTAACGTTTGTGAAGCAACCCGGCCCGATCAAAGAGACAACTCGCTTTTATATCAATGGTAAACCATGTCGAGAACCACTCCGTGGTCTCTCGTTCGAAGAGTCGAGCAACGCGTCAACCTCGCACGCCGACGGTGAGGACGCGCTGTGTACGGTTTTGGAACCGAGTTTGGACCGCGGAGCGGTCCACGACATTCCCGATATCCAGCATCGAAGTGACATCGGCGTGTTTCTGGGCAAAGCGCTCAGTTGGTGCGGGCCATTTCAAGGGGATATTGGCGAAGTCGTTCTCTATAACACCGCGTTATCCGACGCCGACCGACTCGGAGTGGAGATGTACCTCGGTGAGAAATATGGCTTGTGGATCGATGAAGAGCGGACCGTTGTGAAAAAACCGGAGTATACCGAGCAGGAAAAAGGCCACTGGGCCTACCAACCGCTGCGCCAGATTATTCCACCAGCGGTTCGGGATGAATCCTGGGTTCGCACTCCGATCGATCGCTTTACGTTGGCAGCATTTGAATCTACATCGTCAACTCCGCTACCTGAACTGGATAAGCGATTATGGCTCCGCCGCGCGACGTTGGATCTGACAGGACTTACTCCGACGCCGCATGAGGTCGACGAGTTCCTTGCGGACTCTGCACCGGAAGCGTACGAAAAAATCGTGGAGCGCCTGCTCAACTCGCCCCACTACGGAGAGCGTTGGGGGAGGCATTGGCTCGATCTGGTTCGCTATGCGGAATCGACTGCCAACGACGCGAATGCCGTCATGCAGTATGCGTGGCGGTATCGCAACTATGTCATCGAAGCATTCACCCAGGATTTGCCTTACGATCAGTTTTTGATCGAGCAGCTCGCTGGCGATCTTTTGCCGCCGACGGATTCTGTCGCTGTCAACACGCGACGCGTAATTGCCACGGGTTACCTGATGATTGGCCCCAAAGCGCTAGCGGAAACCGATAAGGAGCAATCGCGTCTCGATATCGTCGACGATCAGATCGACGTGACAGGTCGCGCGATGTTGGGGCTGACACTCGCATGCGCTCGGTGCCACGATCACAAATTCGATGCGATACGCACTGCCGATTATTACGCATTGGCGGGAATCTTTCGCAGCACCGAACCATTTCAGAACGAAGTGCGCAATGCCACGATGTGGTGGGAGTTTCCGGTTCAACAAGGGGCGGGACTGGAACCGCTGATGGTGATGGCTCCCAAGGAGACGCAACCACGCAATCTGCGTGTCCATTTGCGAGGCAACCGCTTCACGCTCGGGAGAATAGTTCCACGCGGTCCGCTGGGTATCCTCGATCTTTCGCCGACGATCGATCCGCATCAGATGAGTAGCGGTCGGCTGGAGTTAGCCCGTTGGATCGCCAATCCCGCCAACCCCCTGACTCCCCGCGTGCTGGTCAATCGCGTCTGGCAGTTGCATTTCGGTCGAGGGATTGTCGGCACTCCCGACAATTTCGGCACACGCGGGGAACTACCTTCCGATCCGGATCTGCTCGATTGGTTGGCGAGCCAGTTGATTGAAGGAGGCTGGAGCGTAAAGCAATTGCATCGTTGGATCGTGTTGTCGAACACCTATCGGATGGCCAATAGTCGCGGACCACTACGGGGTCCAACAAACGCGACAACTGCAAATCCTCTCTCCTCAATCGAACCAACGACCAAATTGGACCACGGAGTGGTCCACGACGATCTGCAACTCAACGCACCCTACTTCGTTCATCGGCGACGACTGTCTGCGGAGGAGCTGCGCGATGCGATGCTGATGACGAGTGGTCAACTGGATTTGGTGCCGGGCAAATCCGAAAGCGGTGATTATCTTCTTTCAAAATCGGAGGACATCAGCGCGATCATCCGACCCAATCGCGTCGGTGCAGACGACGAGTTTTATACGACGTTTCGGAAACGCTCCGTCTATCTCCCCATCGTTCGCAACATGCTTCCCGATGTGCTCTCGCTATTCGATGCGGCGGATCCAAACGGAGTCACTGCTACACGCAACGAGACAACGGTCGCTTCGCAGGGATTATTCCTGCTCAATCATCCATTCGTACGGCAGCAGGCCAACGCGTTTGCGGAGCGATTGCTCGAGGCGTCTTCGCTGACTGACGAGCAACGGATCGATTTGGCCCATCGTCTCGCCTATGGACGTAGTGCATCGCCCAACGAACAACAAGAGACTCAAGCCTTCTTAACAGAATACACCCAGTCGCCATCGCTTGCAGATAAATCAGAAATAGAACGTCGACAGGGAGCTTGGCAATCCTTTTGTCAATCGCTCCTGTGCAGCAACGAGTTTTTGTATGTAGAGTAAGAACAAACGAATCAAAAGAATGTAGAAGAACCGCTCATGAACACTAAGGAACACGGATCGGGGGAGACCGATAGTTGTAAATTCGACCGTACGACGGACATCCCAGTCCGTCGATCACCACCGTACGATGGACATCCCAGTCCGTCGATCACCACCGTACGATGGACTTCCCAGTCCGTCGATCACAAACCGCAACCGCTAGCGAGAGCGCGTCTCCGCCCTGTCTCGCCAACGGCTGGTGTTCGGCTGGGTTAAACGAAGACACGTCGGCTAGCTTGATTCACGGACTGGAAGTCCGTGATACATGAAATCCGAGACACATGAAGCGATCCAATCTCGCAATTCATCTCCGACTGAGTTCCTGTTGATTCGCGTTTATCAGCAGCTCCTCATTAGAAAGAAGCCCCATGACCAATCCACTGACACGGCGACAAGTCCTTCGGCAATCGGCCTGCGGGTTCGGCAGTTTGGCTTTGGCAAGTTTGCTGTCCGATCACTTGTGTGCTGATCCAACAGTAGCTGGTCCGCTCGCGCCGAAGGAGCCTCATTTCCCGGCCACCGCCAAGCGGGTTGTCTTTCTGTTCATGCATGGCGGCGTCTCGCATGTCGATTCGTTCGATCCCAAGCCCAAGCTCGATGAGATGAACGGCCAGCCGCTACCGTTTGCGAAACCAAAATTTGAATTTGGCGGTACCGGCAACTTACTGGCTTCGCCTTGGAAGTTCCAGCGATACGGCCAGAGCGGGCTCCCTGTTAGCGACTTGTTTCCCCATATCGGAAGCTGCATCGATGACATCGCGATCATTCGTTCGATGAACGGCGCCGACCTCGTTTCGCACGGTCCAGCCCTGCTGAATATCAATACGGGCAGTGGAGTGTTCGCGCGACCATGCCTGGGTGCGTGGACCCTTTACGGACTGGGGAGTGAAAACCAAAACTTGCCTGGCTTCCTCAGCTTGAGCCCTTCGCTTTATCACGGCGGTGCGCAGAATTATGGCGCTGCATTTTTGCCCGCTACCTTTCAAGGAACACGACTTGGCGATGGCAGTATTCATTTCAAAGATGCGAAGCTCTCGAGTCTTTCACCCGGGCAAACACCAGAACTGCAGCGAATGCAGCTCGCACTCCTGAAGAAACGGAACGAACAATATCGCGAGACCACCGGAGTCGATTCCGCGCTCGATGCACGGATGGACTCGTTCGAGATGGCGTTCTGGATGCAGGCCGAAGCTCCCGAGGTGATGGATATTGGCAAAGAGACAGCCGAGACGCACGCCGCCTATGGTATCGGAGTCGAACCGACGGACGAGTTTGGCAGGCAGTGCTTGCTGGCTCGCCGATGTCTGGAAGCAGGTGTGCGATTCGTGCAAGTGAACTTCAGCTACCCCCGCAATTACTGGGATGCGCATGGCGACCTACGAAACAATCACACCACGAACGCGGCGAAGGTGGATTTACCCATCGCAGCGTTACTGAAAGACTTGAAAGCACGCGGCATGTTGCACGATACCCTTGTCATTTTCGGGACGGAGTTTGGACGTACTCCTGCAGCTCAGGGGACCGACGGACGCGATCATCATCCGCATGCTTTCAGTGTCTGGATGGCCGGTGGTGGCATTCGTGGCGGTGTGACGTATGGTCAGACCGACGAGTTCGGTTACTACGTCACTGAGAACGAGGTGACGATGCCTGACTTCCACGCCACGATTCTGCATACCCTGGGCCTCGACCATGAAAAACTCACCTTCCGCCACGCCGGTCGCGATTACCGCCTGACCGATGTGCATGGGCATGTGGTGAAGGAGATATTGGCATAGTCGCTTTTTTAACTTGGGAGACAAATAACCTTTTTCAAGAATGCCCTTACGCTGCATGAAAAATGATCTTCGGTCGTACACATTGTTTCTCTTATTTGCAATCTCTGGTATTTGCTCCGCAGATGAACCAACTCAGACGCCAATCGCTCCGGAGTCTATTACACATGCTATCGTCGCACGCTCGGATCTCGTCTATGACAAACCGGCGGAGCAGCCCGATGCCGGTCAGCCGATCGGAAACGGGCGCATGGGGACGATGGTCTGGACATCCCCCAATGCTGTCCACCTGCAGATCAATCGCGTCGATGTCTTTGCCGTCATCTGCGATCATCTCGGACGGCCCGGCCAGGTCGGCAGCGCGACCGATTACTGCGGAGGGATCGCGAGTGTAACGATCGATGTCGGAAGCCAAGCCTTCGCTACAGGCGAAGAAAAACCATTTCGGCAGAAACTCTCGCTGGTCAATGCGAAATGTACCATCGAAGGCATTGGTTTTCAGGTGCATACGTTTGTCTCGGCCGCCCACGATGTGCTGGTTATGGAACTCGACGATCGGCGGCCCCAACCGGAGCCGATCCAAGTGGCCGTCTCGATGTTGCGTCCGCCCGAAGTCATCGCGGGCGATCACATTGCCACAACACGCTTTATCGACGATCCAAAACGGATTGCACTCATGCAGCAGTTTCGCGAACGCGAATACTACAACGCATCGGCAGTGTATGTCGGTCTGGCAAACGGTGAACCAGTTGCCATCGAACCAAGTTCGGAGAGGATGCGGACATTGGTCATCCCGGCAGCGCGCGGAAAACGGATCGTTCTGATCACAACCGCTGCTGGCTGGAAGAGCGAACAAGACCCTTCGAAGGACGCAAGAAACTTGTTTGAACAAGTATCTTTGCAATCGGCGGACGAGTTGCGCGCCGCGCATCAGCAATGGTGGCACGACTTCTGGTCACGGACGTATGTTGATTTGTCGAGCGATGATGGGCAGGCTCAACGGGTTCAGCGTTGGCGCGATCTGCATCTGTATCATTTGGCCAGTTCGTCGCGCGGCGAGTTGCCGCCGAAATGGAATGGTTCAATCTTCTTGACATCTGGAGATGCTCGCCGATGGGGATCGCAGTACTGGGTCTGGACGACCGAGATGATCTACTTTCCATTGCTGGCCGCCGATGCGATCGATCTGACCGATCCGTTCTTCAATATGTATGCGCGGCAGTTGCCCCGAAGCGAG
>JBILVV010000331.1:0-5640 GCA_044370255.1 Pirellula sp. | reverse complement strand
TGGTTAGTGACGTGGGATGACCATGAAGTCGACAACAACTACGCCAACCTCACCTCGGAAGAACTGTTTGTCGATCCCCGCGATTTTATGACGCGCCGCGCTGCAGCCTACCAAGCCTACTACGAGCATATGCCTCTAAGATCGTATTCTGTTCCTGTCGGTCCCGATATGCAGTTGTACCGAAGCATCGCCTTCGGTCGACTCGCCAACATCGCGATGCTCGATACTCGTCAATACCGATCCGATCAACCCAACGGCGATGGTCAACGTCCACTCGAGGGAGCAGTGTTTCATCCGAGGGCGACGATGCTGGGGACTGTGCAAGAGAATTGGCTCAACGAGCAACTCGCCAACAGCGATCCGCGTTGGCATGTGCTCGGGCAACAGGTCATGGTCGCCCGTGTCGATCGCGAGCCCGGACTGGAGAAAAAAGTCAGCATGGATCAATGGGCTGGCTACGACGCTCCGCGAAAGCGATTGCTGAAACAGATTGCAGATACGAAAGCGAATGCAGTCGTGCTGACAGGTGACATCCACACCAATTGGGCGAACGAACTCAAGATCGACTTCGACGACCCCGATTCACCGAACGTGGCAACGGAATTCGTCGGGACATCGATTTCCTCGGGGGGCAACGGATTTGATCGGCCTAAGTATCTCGACCAACTAATAGAGGAAAACCCGTTCGTCAAATTCCATAACGGAGAGCGAGGATACGTCCAGTGCGAGGTAACTCCCAAGGAGTGGCGCACTCGATATCAAACCGTCGAGTATGTGGATCGCCCCGGTGCGTCTGTTCAAACACGGGCGGAATTCACGGTGGAAGCAGGGCAACCTGTGCTGCACCGCACATAGACACAGCCGACACGCGTCACACTAGTAGGCACATTCCATGTGCCGTTCACTCGCATTCCAAAGTCCAAAAACACCAATACCACTAATACGTGCCACCCACGTATTGTTTAGCTAGCGGACAACTTACTTTGGATAATTCGGTGACGCCCAACGCAAGTGGGGGCGTGGGTTGCACAAGCCCGACGGGATGTAATAGTGACTGCCGTGGCACAACGAGCCACGGTCTGCACTTCGCTCGCGATAAAAAATGCCTGAGGGGCTGACACAAAAAATACGGTGCGTAGCCTCCCACCAAAGCACGAGTCGCAAAACTCAAATACGTGCAATCGTCAGATAGAAGCCACAATGCGTTGCTAGATAGCGAGCGGTTCGACGCAGTGACTGGGTAGCAGGCAAAACGGATCCTCAGCATATTGCTCGCGAACTATCACCCGGGCGAGGCAAAGATCCGGCGCACTGCCCGCTGGCCGCGTCGCCACCTGTGCTGATGCCCCCTCGCATCCTGAGCCAGACTGTCCGGCATACCCGCTGCACTCCCTTGGTAGTACTTTCTGAACTTCCACACCAAGTCAATCCACATCGATCCATCGATCCCCAACCGCTTCAAGATCGGCTTCACCTGCGGTGTCGCCTCCACCTTACCCAGACTCGGCCGATGGCTGCCGGTCCACTTTAGTAGCGCTAAATAATCCGCAAACGACATCGACAAGAAACCCTTGTCGCTCGCCCGGACCAGCGAGGAACTCACCTGCGGACCGGGGACGCCTCGCTCATCGAGCGTCAACGGAGCCAACCATGCATCCCTCAAGATCGATGCCCCTCGGCGCCCTTGCTTGGCTTTCGCTCTTCGCTGACGCAGTTGATCGGGTGTTGACGTTCGCCGGATCCGGCCCGCTTCCTCAATAGACAGCACGACTGTTTCCGCAGCCATGGAAGCGATCTTTTTCCCTTGCATCCCCTCGATCCGATCATAAGCCGATGTATGTAGCGATTCCTCTGGTGTCATGGCCATCGCGGCCCGAATCGGGTTCAAATCGACGTACATGCTGCAGGCCAACAATCCTGCCTCGTCCCGGATCGCCTGGGCCTTGAACCTCCCTTCCCAGAATCGCCCCGTGCACTCGTCCTCCCGGTTTGCCAACCGCGCGATCGGTTCGGCCAACGCACGCATAAACCAAGAGGGATTGCTAAGCCGTTCACGAATTTCCGCGATCCGTCCGCCATCGCGAACCATCGCATCGATCTGGCTTTGGGTTGGCTGACCCAAGAACTCATCAAGCCGTTGGCCAGGAAACAGACTCAGCCATCGCCGAGCCACCTCCTGATCGGACCACTGAGCCACCACATCAGGCCGGTTACGCAGGACGATATGCATGTGGTTGGAGAGTATCGCATAGGTCAGCACATCCAAGCCAAAGACCGAAGCTAGGCACTCAAGCCTTTCCCGAATCCACTCCCGTCGGGCTCCATAGTCCTTCCCGGTCACCGGATCCTTTCCTGCTAGAAATGCACGCCGAACACAGCGTTGGATGCAGTGGACAATCCCCACTTCGTTGGGGTTGAACAGTTCCGATCGTAATGGTCTAGGCATCTATTTATCTCCTAAAGCGATCAATCTATCAGATCGCCCCTCGCAAGTCAAATAGGTGGGTGGCACTTATTTAAAAGAGAGTCTGAGATTTTTTATGGACTAAATTGAAAGCTCGCTAGCCTAAATCGAGAGGTGCGAGCCAGAGGGAGCGGAGTACGCTCCAGGGCAAGTCGACAAGCGGAGTGCCATCGCAGAGGATTTCAACCCGATCATCTTGTGTGACGGTTCCCACGCGGTAATACGGGATGTCTGACATCGATGCCTCGAACTCCTTGACGCATGCTTCGGGAACTTCGCAAATCAAGCGACTGTTGGATTCCGAAAAAAGGAGCGTCCCCGCATCCACAAAACTTTGCTCGCGAAGCTGGCTTACATCTAATCGAAGTCCCAACTCGCCAGCGAAAGCCATATCAGCAAATGCGACAGCTAATCCTCCCTCGCTAGCATCATGACAGGATTGGATCAAACCTCGTTGGATGGCCGCATGGACCCGTTCGTAGATTCGCATCGCCAGCGGCGCATCGACCTTGGGTACTAGCCCTCCCTTGAGACCGAGTACCAAAGATGCATGCGATCCCCCAATTTCGTTGCGGGTGACCCCCAAAATATAGATCGCATTGCCAGGCTTCTTCAGATCCATTGTCACCGCATGTGCCACATCGTCGATCTGACCCATGGCGCTGATCAGCAACGAACATGGGATCGCGATCGTTTGCCGTTCGCCATCGGTGTCGACCCAAGTGAATTCGTTGTTGAGGCTGTCTTTGCCGCTGATAAACGGGGTGTTCCATGCGATGGCAAGATCCGAGCACGCGATGGCTGCACGCACTAGGGAGCCGAGGGTCTCGGGTCGATCGGTGTTTCCCCAACAGAAGTTGTCGAGAATCGCGATGCGATCCGGGCGAGCACCCACAGCAACTGCATTGCGGACCGCTTCGTCGATGGCGCTGGTTGCCATGTGATACGGATCGATATCTCCGAACCGAGGATTCATGCCGCATGCCAACACTAGGCCTCGCGATGAAGTTAGCTTGGGCCGAACCACTGCAGCATCGCTCGGGCCATTGCAGGACGGACCGACGAGCGGTTTGATAACGCTCCCTCCTTGAACTTCATGATCGTATTGCCGAATGATCCAATGCTTGCTCGCAACCGTGGGGTGGGCCAGTATCTTTTGAAGTGTCGACTCGATCTCGTTGCGTCCCAATCCTTCGAGTGAGCAATCCTGCTCTAGGATCGGCTCATAGACCGCCTTGCGGATGACCGGAGGCCGCCCTCCGTGAAGGAACTCCATATCCAGTAGACCGACCTGTGTATCTTGGTACATCAAGCGAAGCCTCCCGGTCGGGACGAATTGGCCGATGACGGCCAGTTCCACATCTTCCTTCTTGCATATCGCAGCGAGTCGCTCGAGATTTTCCGGGGGCACGGCCAGTACCATTCGCTCCTGAGCTTCGCTAATCCAAATCTCGGTGTAGCTCAGTCCGCTGTACTTGAGCGGCGCGCGATCGAGCCAAACCTCGGCTCCGAGATTCTCACCCATTTCGCCGACCGCACTGCTGAATCCACCCGCTCCACAATCGGTGATCGCGTGATAGAGCCCTTCATCGCGAGCCTGCATCACCACGTCGAGCACCATCTTTTCAGTGATCGCATTGCCGATCTGCACCGAGCCTCCGGAGATCGACTCGCTTTCATGCGTCAGTTCAACGCTACTGAACGTCGCACCGTGAATGCCATCCCGGCCTGTTCGACCGCCGATAGCAACGATCCAGTCTCCGGCCTGTGGTGCCTTGTCGACCTTGTCGACTGGCAACAAGCCTGCATTGCCGCAATAGACGAGCGGGTTGCCGAGATAGCGATCATCGAAATAGACCGCTCCGTTCACGGTCGGTATACCCATGCGATTACCATAGTCTCGAACCCCGGCCACGACACCGGTCATCACTCTTCGAGGATGGAGCACGCCCGGAGGGAGTTTCTCAGGAGCATAGTTTGGGGATGCAAAACAGAAGATATCGGTACTGCAAATAGGCTTAGCACCTAGACCGGTTCCGAGTGGATCGCGGATGACACCTCCCAGCCCGGTATTGGCTCCCCCATACGGTTCGATCGCCGATGGGTGGTTATGCGTCTCGACCTTGAACACGACATGGTGATCGTTGTCGAATTGAACGACTCCTGCATTGTCCTTGAACACGCTGACGCACCAGTCTTTATCACCGAGGCGCTCACGGATGACTTTGGTTGCAGCAAAGATGGTTTCCTTGAGCATGCTCTTGAAGTGTCGCACTCCTTGCTCATCGCGATATTCAATTCGACCTCCGAGTGTCTTGTGGCTGCAGTGTTCGCTCCAGGTTTGCGCGATGGTCTCCAACTCAATGTCGGTTGGCTCGCGTCCGAGATCGAGATAATGCTTTTGCACCGTTTGCATCTCTGCGATCGAGAGATACAACTGCCCAGACTTTGACAGTTGCATCAGTTGCACATCGTCCAGATGGCGTATGGGGACCTGGACGAGTTGAAGGTGATACTCCGAACCGAGGGTCAAGCGATCCAGCGATAGTGGACCGATCACTACTTGTTCGATCGAATCGTTCGCGAGAATTTTCTTGCTCAATCGATCGATGACGGTCGGATCGATGGTGCCGGATTTCGCGTGGTCGATCCAATATTTTCGAAAGGTACGAACTTCATCGACGCTGTAATTCATATTGCGCAACATAGCGAGGGTGCTCTGCGCCACCGGGTCCATCACCCCCGGCTTGAACATCACATGGATCAACGTTCCTTTTCCGAGTCCCACGGACTGCGGGTCGCTCCATTTGGCATCTCCGACGCTTGCGGTCATCGATTGCTGGGCGATGGGATCGGCTAGATAGCTGGTTGCGATTTCATGAACGACTTTATCGTTCAGATCCCCTTGCAGCAGAAAACCTTGGATGCCGAGGATATGGAGTTCGCCCGCTATTCCTAATTCGCGTGCGGAGGATGCCGCATCGGTGCCTAACGCGTCGGGTTGTCCATCAGCCGACCGAATGTCTACTTGCCACAGCTTCACGAATTGCCTTCCCAGTTCTCAATAGTTGCTCGACTCGGTCGAAATCCCCACTCTCGAGGGCCTCGATCCATGTGTCGCAGATTGTGGCAAACTTCTTGAGAGCCTGTAAGGCAGGTCCGTGGTTTTCTTCGAG
>JBILVV010000330.1:0-5657 GCA_044370255.1 Pirellula sp. | reverse complement strand
TGGACCTCTTTTTTCGCAGCTCTCATCCGCTGGATCATCGGTTCAATAAGAGCATGCGGCGCTTGATCATCGCCGCGACTGGTCAAGAACAGAGTCGGTATAGCGATCTTATCTGCGTTGGCTTCGATGGAATGTTCTGAGATGAACTTCCTAATTTCATCATCGGACATTCGGCGGCCCATTTTCATTCCATTGAGGATGCGTCGGCCGTTGAGTTGCAGTTCCTCACGCGGTTTCTCGGGTACATTCGAAAGAGGTGGCTTCGTCGGATCACCCGTCATGTAGACGACTGGGTCGGTCATCCATGGCGAACCCACCGCAACGCATAGGAATTCACGCCCCATTTTCTCTGCAGCGACGAGTGCCAAATGCCCTCCGTGACTCCCACCCACTACGCCGACACGATGGGGGTCGATCTTGGGAAGGGACTTGGCAAAGCGGATGCCTGCGACCACATCATCTTGCTCCATACCGAACAGCGCGCCATTTCCAGCGCGATAGCTGATGGCGAGGATCGCCCACGGTTGCTCGTTGAAGGCGGTGATGGTTGGGGACAGACCGTTGGGGGCGGCCATGGTGCGAATATAGCCCAGATCGCGATTTCCTTGGCCACCGTGAATGGTGACCAGCATCGGAAAGGGGCCGCTCCCTTGGGGAATTGAGAGGACGCACGGGATCATTTTACCGTCGCTCGAAGGATACTGCATCTCAGTGATGATGCGATTACCTACGCTCTCCGATTTCCCCGATGGAGTCATCGCCCCCGGCTTGTTCTGCATCTGCTTCATCTTTTCACGCACTGCCCGACGCTCTGAGTCATCGATCTGACCATCGCCGTTGGTATCGAAGCGCTGGAGCAACGATTTATCCCCTGCGCCACCGCGCGACGGCTTCTCCTGAGCTATTGCGCAAGAAAGCAACAGACAAATGCTAACCCAAGTAAGTGCCGGTATAAAACTTGGTTTCATAGGAAATACTCCTCGCATCACTTGATTCTGGATACATTCGATTGTCGCAGTTTCTGTAGGAAGTCCCGTAGCAACTCTGAGCGTTTGCCGAATCGAGTTACTGGCTCCAACACATCCGCGCCGTCCTGAAGATGTGAACGTAAGTTATAGAATGACTCATCGCGTTGCTGGATCTCTTCGAGGGAAAAGCTAACGGTGGCTACGGGGCTTTGGTCCTTGAGTCGTTCCATGGTGACGCGATGCACGAGACGCGATTGCGACGATCAAACTAAGCCTCTCGGAACCTTTGGCAACGGAGCGACGAAAGGCGAGTTGCGGACATTAGCACGTGAGCTTGAAGTAACGAAGTTAACGCCGATTGGCAGGAACTGTCGCTGAATCGCCGTACTGAACTTAGCAACCAAAAATATCCTAGCAGGCCGCCAGCGATGGCGCTGGTCAAGTGGCCGTCCCAGGAGACATGCTCGCCGACCGTCGGTAGGCAATAGCCAATCGGCAATAAATACCAGCCAAAGCGCCGCTCCAAAGACGACCAATCTCGCTCCCGCCAGTTTCAGTTTCTCAAGATTCCATGCAATTACTTCACCTAGTTCGCGACCTTTGAGTTGCCAATAGCAAGCATCTGAAGCTGCCCATGATTAATTCTTCGCTGGCTCTTGCCGGGTCACGATTGGGACATATCCGAACTCCAAGTTGGGTGGTGGCGTGACGATCAGCGCAGGGTCGAGGTCGGCTAGTTGGCCGTTTTCGGGCGGCGTCAGGTATTCACGATCGCGGGTCCAGTGCCGATGCAAAAGCTCAACGCGCCGCTGCATCTCCTCCCGCTCTTGATCGGTCAGGTCGGCATGGAAGAGCGCTGGCTGATCGGCGAATCGATACCAGGCATAGGTCACTATGCTGCCATCACCCAGGGTTGCGGTGAATGGGCCTGCCACAGGGCCGGGGCTCTTCCAACTGCTTTCTGCATCTTCGGGAGTTACATAGACCTTGGGCGGATCCTCCTGAACTTTCTGGAACCGAACACCGGCTAGTCCCGTCCCCGAAGGTACTTCGTCAGCCGTGACAGGGATCCAGACTTGTTTGTCGTTGTGATCGCGATCAAGTCGAAAGAACTCAGGTAGGACGACGAGGTCTCCTGTTTCGCTCCTCAGTCGTTTTGTCGATGCAGCACTCCATCGATACCCGAAGGTTTTGGGATCAGGCGCAAAAGGAGTGGCAAAGGAGGTCCATGCCACTGCATGCTTCTCTTCTTTCTTCGTTCCATCTGCATAGATCTTCCAGGTTGCGCCGCCACGTCCGGGGAAGGAATGTAGTACTTCTCCCGCCTCATCCACCCGTCCACTGGCCACTACACCTCCAGCGAACCATGCTTGCACTTCATCCCACAGTGCTTGCCGGTTGTACGAGGTGATACGGTGGACCAACGACGAATTGCCATCGTCATTGCAAGGAAACTGCGTCGGGGTGATCCGAGCGTATGTGACTCCCTTGGAATCGGTCGTTATCACGCAAGGGATATGCTGCGTCTCCATCTGCAATGCGCGGTTGGGGTTGGAAGGGCGGCTATCGAGTAGCTGACCGGCCAAACGGGGATCCTTCACGGCATGTTGCGACCAGAAGAAGGGGGTGAAGAATGTGACCGGCCCCTTGAAATTCCCCGCGTTCAAAAAGAGCGTCCAGCATTGATTACCTGTAGGGATGGATTTCCCATCGGTTTTTTCCTTCGCTTCGGTCAACGGAAGAGGCAGATAGCCATAACCGAACCATTGGCCTCGAGTTCCTTGCTTGAGGTTCAGTCCATCGGGAGGCCAAAGGACCCAAGGACTCAACTGCGCTACTGCGTACTTGCCATTAGGATTCTTCCAGTCCCTTCCCTTGCCCGCCCCGGGGCCGTTCGCCCACTCAGCAAAGTTGGGCGCTACGCCTCCCATGATGAACTTCGGCGTCTCGGTGGCGTATTCGGTATCCCGCCACCACCCCAATCCACCCTCGATATCGGAGTACATCTTTTCCAAAGGCTCGCCGATTGGCTGCGCAAACATCCATGTTCCAGGCAGTCCCGATTGGAAACGCTGTCCTGGATACTGCTGGAGCAGAGGCCATGCAGCGATATACATCGAAAATCCAGCTCCATACTCGGCTGGCACTTTTTCATTAGGGACCAGCAGGTAGCCTGCCATCTCCCCCTGTTGGATTTGTTGTGCATTAGAACGCAGCGGGTGCAGCAACAGCAACACGGCAAGAAACCAGACGAAACAACGGATCATGAAATCTCCTTTTGGAAATACGTAATGCCGTTCATCATAACTCAAGAATCGTCCTTGGAGCTCTTCCGAATCGCAGTTCCTACTTGATGATAGGGCCAATGCAGATACGAAAACCGTCGCGCGAATCGGAGTAGTGCGGACCAGCGAGACCTAAACGCACGGCACAACGAGCATTGCCAGGAACGTCAAAGTAATTTCCGCCTTTGCACACCGGACGATAGTTCTCCGTCACGGTATGCAATTCTTCATGCCCGCCTTTTGGATCGAAATGGTCAAGGACAACTTCCCAAACATTCCCACACATATCCGAGATTCCAAAACCGTTGCGACCGCGCTCGCCGAAATGATCGACAGGCGCGACGAACGAGTAGCCATCGCTCCACGGAGCGCTGGCTAACGGCCACTTCTGTTTGCGATCCGGAAGGAAATCGACAGCCGATATATTGAATCGACCTTCGCCTTCAGCGAGATCATCTCCCCACCAGTAAGCGGTGCTGTCTTGTCGTCCCCCTCGGCATGCGTATTCCCATTCGGCTTCGGTGGGCAGTCGATACTCGTATCCCTCAGGAATCGAAGGTTTGAGGTTTGGCTGTTGATTGAGCCAAGCAGCGAATGCCTTCGCATCGGTCCAACTCACGCAGACGACCGGGAAATCACTTTGCAACGGAAAAGGAAAATTCGGATCACGCCAGCTTTTGCCGGGCATCGGATCCCATGGATGGACAACAGAAGTTCGAAAGTGATAGCTAGTCCATTGGCGATTGAAGCACTGGGTATGACCACCTGGCTTTTCCGCATCGGTGACATATCCTGTCTCGTTGGCGAAGCGACGAAATTGTCCTACCGTGACTTCGGTGCGTCCCATCCAAAATTTGTGCGGGACCTCCATTTCGCGGGGCATCTCTCCTTCGTATGACTCTCTTTCAGTCCCAGGCTGAGCGCCACCTTCGATCCCCGTAGCCCAAGCTTTCTCCTCTGGTGAACTCCCCATCATGAACTTACCAGGCGGTACGTGGACCAGTTCGAGCTTGGTCTCTTTGCCTAAGTCAGCGATGAGTACTTGAGACGATGCCGACTTTTGAGCGAGGGCTGGGGTAACGCAAGTGATGATTACTATCCACAACATGAGGGGAATAGAAATCATGCGGACCTTGCGAAGCTGGGAGATCGCGAAACGTGACATGATGGAATTACCAGTTCAAGAGGAATGAGTTGTCGAGGATGCGGTCTTCGAGGAGGACGAAAAAGAACTCGATCTGGCATTATGCTGCTAGGAATTAACGACTGTCAAATGGCTCCATTTTGCCTGGGTAGCAAAAACCAACTGTAGGGTGAAGTTACCCGAATTAACCGCCATTTGTTGCGATTTCAACAACGCGAGGACGTGAAGCCTCATACTACGATCGGTGTAGCGTCCAAATATTAGCCGAGATGCGCAATCATCCGGGTTGAAGCGGACTGAACGCTGCAACGTATACCACAGTTCAACCCGAGAACTCACGTCAATGGTTCTTATAGTGCGGCTAGGGAATCGGAGAGGCTCCCCAGCGGCCTTGTGCCACAGGAAGCCAAGCTTCATCGCTAAGAAGCGACGGGCACCCAGAACGCCGGATCCTTACCCGTAAGACGGACTTCCCAGTCCGTCGTCTGTCACCGCCACAGACTCGGAAGTCCGTTGTACAACTAGCAGCGGAAGCTGATTCACCAGGTGGCACAAGGCCACCGGGGTCTCGCCGTTGCCGCCAGAACATGGAGCGTCCAAATATTAGCCGAGATGCGCAAGCATCCGGGTTGAAGCGGACTGAACGCTGCAACGTATGCCACAGTTCAACCCGGGAACTCACGATCAATAGCTCTTATTGCGAGCGCTGAGCCTGTGCATGGGCGGCACCCTCGAGCCCCCTGCGACGCACGTGCATGCGAAAAAGGTTTTTCAATTCACAGCAACCGCATGTCCCGCTGGCTGCTTCCAAACTTGCCTACGTCGACATCATGCCGATGAAGCAATTCGAGATAAAGATTGCACAGCGGTGTTTGCCGGTCCAAGACACGATGCCCTTGATGTCGATACCCTCCACCAGCGACCAGGATGGGTAACTCATTGCACGTATGGTCGGATGAATTGCCAAAGTTGCTCCCTAACACAATCGTAGTGTGGTCCAGCAAGCTTCCATCCCCTTCCGCAATATGATCCAAATCCCAAAGGAATTGATCGAAATGCTTAAGAATGTCTCTTTCCACACAACTAAGGCTTGAGAGAAGCTCTGGATTACCTCCATGATGAGATAGCGTGTGCCAACCGCCCGTCGCACCAGGGACCGTGATTGCGCCGTAGATCCAATCCAACGATATCGTGATGACTCGAGTGGAATCGGTGCGGAACGCGAGCTTGGCGAGTTCGAACAGGTTTTGGACCTTGGTC
>JBILVV010000329.1:0-5669 GCA_044370255.1 Pirellula sp. | reverse complement strand
TTTGCGCGGGGGGGCAAATTTGATCCGTTCGACCAGGCGTTCGATCTGATCCCCTTGGCGTTGGCCGGTGACGGCGGTGATCGCTTCGATCACATGCACGTAGCGCAGGTTGTAGTCGAGATCGATTTCGACTTCTGGGCCCTCGTCGGGATTGGGTGGGGCGTTGCCACCGGTCAATTGCAGAATGTAGGCTCGCAGTTTGGTGAAATCGTTTCCAAAGGATCGGGTCTCATCGACGACGATATCGGCCAGACCGCCGTCGGGATTGGCTTTCAATCGGAGTTTGATCGGGATGTTGGTGGTGTCCATCGCACCTTGGCCACCGCCGATCGGCATCTTGACGTTGAAGTCACCTTCTTGCGCCGAGATCTTGAAGGTCATGATAAAGAAGATCAGAAGCAAGAAAATGACGTCGATCATCGACGTCAATTGCATCTCGACCTTGTCCGGCGCATTGGATTTGAACTTCATTGCCATGTTAGCGTCGATCCTCCAAGGCTCGGAGGGCGAATTTCTCGTATCCGACTTCCTGACACTTCTTGATCAAATCCTGGACCTTGCCACCCGGGGTATTTTGGTGGGCGCGAATGATGATGTTGGCATCCTTGGTAGCGAGTCCTTTGGCTTTGAGCGCATCGGCTTCGACCTGCAACAGAGGACGCAAACCCTCGACGGAGGAGGTCTCGGATCCGAGGTAAACAGAGCCACTGAAGTCGAGGTTCAATACGATCGGGTGCGCGAGTGGTGCCTCGGCGGGTTTCGCTAGTTCGCTCGATGGAAGTTTGATCTTCTCGTTCTGGTCTTCTTGGGAGAAGTTGATGAGAACCATGAAGAAGATGATCAACTGGAAGACCATGTCGATCATCGAGGTCATGTCCCCTTCGGCGAGTTTGGTATCGAATTTTCTGACGATGGCCATAGCCGGACTTTACCGTTCTCTATTTCCCGAGGGATTGGAATTTCTCGATGATTTCTTCGCTCTCGCTTCCTGCAGTCATGATCAAGCGATGGACGCGATTGCGAAGGATGTTGTAGATGGCGATGGCTGGGATCGCGAGGTAGAGGCCGACGAGGGTGGTGTAGAGAGCTTGTTCGATACCAGATGCAAGCTCGTTGGGTTTTGGGGTTTGGGCGCTGCTAGCGATCGTACCGAAGGAGGCCACCATCCCTTGAACGGTTCCGAGAAGTCCAACCATCGGGGCGATGTTGCCGATGAGGGCAATGTAGCTGAGCATTTGCTCGAGCCGCATCGTCTCCGAATCCCCTGCAACTTGCATGGCTTCCGTGATGGCTTCTTTTCCTTTTCCGATCTTTCCGAGGCCAGCAGAAACGAGGCTTGCGACGAGGCTGTCGTCGGCTTGCACCAATTCCACGGCGGCTTGAGCATTCTTCTCATCGAGACTGGTGTTAATCCCTTGAAGCAGATCGGGTGGTACGAAGTTGTTCTTCTGGACTGCGATGATTGCTCGAACCACCAGAGCGACCAGGATGATCGACATGATCAAGAAGGTGATCGCGTACATGGTCCCCAGAGCTGTCCAAGTCTTGACGAGCATATTCTCGGTCTTCGGAGCCGGGTTGCCTGCGGCAGCCGGGGCAGCAGGAGCCGGGGCAGGAGCGGCAGGAGCGGCTGCTCCCCCTTGGTCATCTTGTGGGAAGGCGGTCGAGTCGGCGAGAAACGCTACCGAGAACATAGATACGACAAGCGCCAGATAGGGGATCAAGATCTGTCGCAATGCGCGTGGACGAGGAAGCATAGTGACTCCGAAAGGCAAAAGAGCTTGTGGTGAATGAGGGAAAGAGAAGGGGTAGGTGTAACGGTTACTATCCTAGCGAAAGATCGCGGCGGAGTGTTCGAGATTCGAGTGTAATGACGGCTACTTCTTGGTCCATGGGCTGGTGGGGTAAAGTTTGCCAAGTTTCTGTTTGGCATCGGCCGCTCGTTGGGTATTGCCCATCTTGGCGTACACTTTGGAGAGTTGGTACAGGGCCTCGGCATGGGCATCGGCTTGCATGGGATAAAGCATATCGGTTTTGAGGTAGGAGAGTTCAGCCTCGTCATTTCGACCGGCGGTAGCGAACAAAAGACCTAAGGTATTGAACAGTTCGCAGAACAACTCGGAGTCGGTGGAGTCCCCCTCATCAACCATTTTTTCTAGATCCGCGATAGCTTGTTCGGTTTTCCCTTCGGCAGCATCGCATCGTATGAGTGCGACACGGGCAAGTTTCTGATACTTGAGGGAGAGGGGATCGGAAAGCTTGGCTTCGATAACCGAAGCGAATTTGGTCTTGGCTTCGGCGGTTGCGTTTTGGGCCAGGAGCGCTTTGGCTTGTAGGAAGCTGCCCTTGAGTTTCAGTTCGGGGAAGGGAGCGGTGGCCAGGCCGCCGTAGTACTTCGCTGCCTGATCAAAGGAACCGCCGGCGAGAGCTAGGTCCCCCATTGTTTCGGCAGCGGGGTAGAAGTGGTGACTCTGTGCATCGTCCTTGACCCAGTCGGTGAGTTGTTTCAGGGCACTAGCTGGATCGCCGCGACCTCGAAGAGCCAACAAGCCTGCGAGGTAGCCTTTGTAGAAGCGGTATTCGAGTTTCATATCGTCGGTTTCGAGGGATCCAACGTCGATTTTCTTGAATTCCTCGACAGCTTGTTCCAACTGGCCCTGGGCGGTGAAGTCTTTGGTGCGAGAGAAGGGTTGGGGTTCGCCATCGAACACGATTCGAAGGAGTTCGTTGGTGGGGAAGTTCTGTTTATTGCCACGGACTTCGATCACGATCTTATCGCGATTTTTTTCGACGATCTTTCCGGTGACCGCCGCCCCTTTGACTGGAAAAACGCGGTCTCGATCCTGGGCTTGGATGGATACCGGGATTAGGAGCATTGCGAGTGGGGTCACGATTCGAAGCAGGAGATGGGATGGATACATGTCGATTTTCATCGGTTGACTGAGAAAGTATCTCGAAGAGCGTTGGTGAAGTTCGGGGACAGATGAGTTTCTAGTTTCCGCTGCCGGGTTGATTGGTTGCCGCTGCTAGGCCAGCGAGTCCGGAGGGTGTTTTTCCGGATTTCTGTTGGATCTCGCGTGCCAGTCGATCGAACTCAGCTTTTTTGCCAGGACCGCCGAGTTCCGGGAATCGGACCATGGTCTGGGAAATATCGTTGAGTGAAGCGTCGAATAGTTTTTGTTTCTTACCGGGATCTGTTTCTGCTTCAGCGAGCAGAGAGCGGCAGCGCGCGATGCTCCAGCGGGCTTCAAAGAATTGGGTTTGGAACGCCTGATCTTTGACCGCGAGTTGCGCGATTTGGCCGAAGCCCCAGATCAGATTTTTCTTGTTGGCTTGCGGTTCGGCCCCGAGCATGGCTTGCTTGAGTTTCTCCGGATCCTTCCCTTTAGCGGCCATCATCAAGTTGCGAGCGGCTTCGATTTGGATAGTGATGTTGTTTTGTCGAACCTGCAGTGCTTGTACGAACAGCTTATGGGCTTCGTCGTATTTACCTAGGCCTCGTTTCGCCAGTGCGATGCTCAAGAGGAGTTCTTCAGGCTTCTTTTGGGGACCTTGCTCGGATTGTGGCAGGCTGCGTAGTTTGTCGAAAGCTTTCTCGGCTGCCAGGAGCATGTTCTTAGCCTTTTCAGCCATCTGCGGTTCTTTTTCCCATGCGACTGCGAATTGGGTGACCGAGGCACCGATCGAGTCCAAGGTCGGTGCATCTTTGCTGACCTCGATCAATTGATCGATGAGAACCTTGTAAGCATCGGCCAGATTGTTCTTTTGGGCTTGTTCTTTGGTCGATTCCAATTGGTTTTGGATATCGACGGCGAGGTTGCGAAGGGTGCGGTTGAGCATATTCGGATCACCGGTTTGTTCGCTCAGTTCTCGCAGCGTGTTGATCGATGCGGCCACTTGATCGGGAGTCATGGGGGCTCGCCCTTGGGCTGCAGCTTGAACCATGGCTTGCAGATTGAGCCGTTGAGTTTCCAGTCGGAGTTCGGGCTTGAGTTCGGCGATGGCGGTCACCTGCGCGAGGGCCCCCTTGCCGGGTTCATTGAGATATCGCAGGGCATCGTCTAGTTTTCCGGCTTTCAAGTTTAAAGCGACCAGGTTATTGGTCCCTTCGAGGGTGGTTTTGTTGACTTCGTCGGGCGCGAGAGCGGTCCAGGCTTTGGTGAGAAGTGCGTCGGCCCGTTTGCTGAATTCCTGATCTTCGGGTGTTTCTTCCTGACCGTCTTTTCGCCGTTGCAGGGAAGCGTTTCGATATTGGATCCAGCGGACATTCCCCATGACGAATTCCAGGATGCCCGGGGGGCCTTTTTTCAGCGCGAGCATTTTTTCGGCATCATCCCATCGCTGTTCTCCGATAGCGAGCCGGGCAAGCACATCTGCCGCTTTCTCGCTTTGAGGAGAGTCTGGGGTGATTTCGAGAAATTTTTTGGCCAAGCCATCAAGCATCGATGTCAGAGCGGGCTTTTGATCGCTCGGAGCAGATTCGATGGCTTCGGCGAGGGATGCAAGGGCGATATCTCCGGCTTGCTGAGCCTCTTCGGTTCCGCGATGCGTTCGGATAATGACGTTGGCGATCGCGTAGGCTTCGCGATAGAGTTTGAGTTGATAATAGAGAAACGACTGCTGCAATCTAGCCTTCAAGAGATCGTCGCGCGAATCGGTGTCCCGATACTTTTGAAAGGCGATGTTGTTGAGTTCGATCGCTTGCTGGCGATCGCGGTCGGCATCGCTTTTGAGCAGGTCGATTTGCTCTTGGATGGCAGGTTGATCAGCCGGAGGAGCCTTTTCCATTTGCCCGGTCAAGATCGGGAGGGTGGCGAGGGAGGAGTTTGCGCGATCGCTGCGGGATCGCGCTGCCTTAACGGCTTCATCAAAGGTCTTTGCATCGGGCAGTTTCGTGTCCTCGGTGGATTTGGTTTCAATCCCGAGCGTCTTCAAGAGATCAGCTGCCTTCTTCTGGGTAACACCAGGTTTCTTGGTAAGGAATTGAAGAGCCTCGCGGGCTTCGCGTCGGATGTTGCGGATCTTGCCGTCGTCGGTTTTCGCGTCCAACGAGTTCATCCATGCGATCCGTGCCTCGGCGATTGCCAATTGCAGATCCAACCATTCGGGTCTGTCCTTTTCCCGGATATCGCCCTGCCGCCATTGTTCTTCCCCAATCATGACCGCGGCTTCGTATTTGCGGGAAGCGGGCGCGCTATCGAGCCGAACCAAGGCAGCGACGGCTTGAACTCGCCAGGTGCGAAAGATTCCCGGTTCTTCGTTGTCCGCAACTCGGTTGTAACTTTCTCGAGCCGCATCGATCTTGCCGAGCATGAGTTGGACGTGTCCGCGATTGAGTAGGCTCAGGAATCTGGAGCCCGCTTGCGTGCTGGTCGTACTTTTCTCGATCACATCGCTGAGTTGTTTCTCGGCTGCTTCCAAGTTGGCCTTCCATTCGGGGGAATTGGCATCATGGGTCTCAGCGATGAATTTGCTGTTGATCGCTTGAAGGATTTGCGCTTGGCGGTATTCCGTTTGAAGTTTCTCTCGGATCGCAAGTTTTTGGGTCTCGTCGGGTTTGACGTTGGCGCCCCGCATCGACTCGAGAATGGGGCGAAGGTACGTGTTGGTTTCCGCGAACGTGCTGGAGGCTAGCTGCAACGACGCTCGCGCCTGATCTCGCAACTCGG
>JBILVV010000328.1:0-5699 GCA_044370255.1 Pirellula sp. | reverse complement strand
GGTGCAAGATCCTTACAATTTGCCCACCCCCCCCCTTTGTTGACCCCGCCACTCGCCGAAAACAGGCCTCTGCGTACTGGCCAATGCCCACCAGATATTCCGGCTCAAACAGCTCCAAAGTTCGGGCCAAGTGTTGGTCGCAGACTTCCCGGAGCCTGTCTATCTGTCGAGCCGGCAACTGGTCCGGTGTGACATTACGCCCCCCGGAGTCCATGAAGACCAACGGGCAGTAGTTGGCAACGAAATGCCCAAGAAAAAAATCCTCGGGAGACTTTGAGCGGGATGCAAACAAACCCCAAACCCGCCTGCCAGACACCTCCGAACGCTCGCAAGCCAGTCCGAGTATCGGCCGTTTTGGATGCTCCCGCTCAGGACGCCCAATCGGTGCATCGATTCCAAGCCAATCCCGAACAGCCGCCACCTCGCCAAAGGGAATCCCCGTCTGAGCCATCCCCCAAGGCCCCGGATTCATCCCCAAAAACAAAACTCGCTTCGGCCCCCTGGCGAAACGCTCTAAATAGCAACCGTACGCCCCCCAAGCGTACGAAAGAGGGTTGTATACGTACTCCACGGGAGAAGCAAACCGTAATATGTCCACCTGCCGGGAAAGCTCCATCGCCGCCTCAGCCATCGCTCTACTCGTCCGTGTTCCTCTCATCGTCTCGCAACTTCTAAGTGATGAAATCCGCCACCCATGGAACGTCATCGGGATTATAGCAGAGCAAAAGCGATCACTTGTCCCATTAGCTAGCGAAACGAAATGACATATCCAACGATTCCCCGCTTGAGTAAGATCCGATGCGGTTTCAGCTACTGTGGCTGGCCCTGCTTTTCCTGGCCCTGCTTTTCCTAGCGGAGTACCTCGAGATGATTTGGACGGTGGTGCAGACAAGCTGGCGTCGATTGAAAAACAATCGCTCCGAGCTCGTCTTGACCTTCGTCGTTCCGATTATCTTCTTTAGTATCTTTGCCGTCATCTTCGGCTCTCGCGGTGGCTCGAGTTCCGGGACCCCGAAAATCAAAGTCGCAATCGCCGACACTTCGGAGACAACGATCTCGAAGCGGGCAACGGAATTGCTCCGAGAGCAACAGTCTCTTCGCCTCGCCGATCGTCGGGCGTCGCAACCTTATTTTGGTAACGAATCTGCAAAGGACGAACCGGCCACCACGGTGAGCCTAGCGACCGCTGAAGATCTGGTCCGACGAGGAATGGTGTCTGCCGCAATCGTCTTCGAGCCCAACAGCGACGGGACCATGCCTGAGGTCCGCATACTGACCGATACTTACGATCAAGTGGCATCGCAAGTCGTAACGGCGTTAGTGCAGAGAGCCGTGATGACCGCTGCTTCGGAATCCACGCCGAGTATGCCGCAACTAGACAACCAATCCGTACGCCCTGCTGGCTTTGATGGTCGAATGGTTCCAACGAGTCCTGCGATAGCCATCAAGCCGCCAGACATTGCCGTCGTGGATATCCTCGGTGGCAAGAAGACGAATCCTGTCATCTCGATGTACGCAGCCGGTATCGCGGTGATGTTTGTCCTGTTCAGCGCGACGACTGCCAGCGGTTCACTTCTCGAAGAACGGGAAAACTCAACGCTGGATCGATTGCTGTGCAGCCGACTGACGATGGATCAACTCTTGCTCGGTAAGTGGGCCTATTTGACCTGCATCGGAATCGTGCAAATCACTTTGATGTTCCTGTGGGGAAGCATCGTTTTTGGCATCGAATTGTTCCGTCACTTGGAAGGCTTTACTGCGATGACTCTGGTTACTGCGGGTGCAGCGGCCAGTTTCGCTCTCTTTTTGGCCTCGCTATGCAAGACTCGGACTCAACTCGGATGGCTTTCGACCATCGTCATTCTGACCATGAGCGCATTGGGCGGCAGCATGGTTCCTCGTTACCTGATGAGTGAGAACATTCAACGCGTAGGTTTGATCACTTTCAATGCTTGGGCACTCGAAGGATACAACAAGGTCTTTTGGAGAGACCTAGCGCTGCGCGATTTGGAATGGGAACTGGGCGTGCTAACTCTCTGCGCGTTGGTGTTTATTCTTTGCGCTCGCGCTTGTGCGGTCCGTTGGGAACGGTCATGACACGGCCCGACGACGCGGAGTTCGACGCAACCCGCCTTCTCCGTCACGACTACTCCCGGCTCTTAAGGCAGTGGCAACGATTGTGCCGCGCACACGCCAAACGCCGCGAGCATGATGAACAGCGTTGGCATGGCGCCCTCTTCACCGCGCGCAAACGTTTCGATACACGCCTCGCTGCTCAACTCGATCTCGACCTCGATCCCGAACTGCCGATCTCACGCTATCGCGATTCGATCATCGATCTGCTTCAACATCGACAAACCATCGTAGTCTGTGGTGAAACCGGCTCGGGAAAAAGCACCCAGCTGCCAAAACTCTGCCTTGCCGCCGGACTCGGACGCTACGGATGGATCGGGCATACACAACCGAGGCGATTGGCTGCACGCTCGATCGCTAAGCGATTGGCCGATGAAGTCGGAACCTCATTCGGAGATGCCGTCGGATACAAAATTCGATTTCAAGATGCGATCAAGGATTCGACCATCATCAAGCTGATGACCGACGGTGTTCTCTTGGCCGAAATCCATCGCGACCCCGATCTCGAAGCCTATGACTGCATCATCATCGATGAAGCCCACGAGCGATCGATCAACGTCGATTTGCTGATGGCTTACATGGTCCCCGTACTGCAGCGCCGCCCTGACTTGCGATTGATCATTACCAGCGCGACCATCGATGCCGAACGGTTCTCGCAGCACTTTTGCGACGCGATCGGACCAGCACCCATCGTTTTGGTCGAAGGGCGAAGTTTTCCTGTTGAAATCCGCTATCGCGGTGCACAATCCACCCGAGAAAGAGAACTCGATTCCGAGAATTCTGAACAAATCGATGCGCCGGAGTACGCTGCTTCGCTATTGTCCCGTTTCTGCGATGCGGTCGATGAATTATTCTCAGAGGGAACAGGAGACATTTTGGCCTTCTTCCCGACGGAACGAGATATTCGCGAAGCTCATAAACAACTGCGAGGGCATTTGACTCGCCGAGGTCAGTCTGAACGCATCGAGGTCCTGCCGCTGTACGCGCGATTGACCGAAGCAGAACAGCAGCGAGTCTTTCAACCTCATTCCAAAACGAGAATTGTGCTAGCGACCAACGTAGCAGAGTCTTCGTTGACCGTACCAGGCATTCGCTACGTCATCGATACCGGAACCGCTCGCATCTCCCGTTTCGCTGCGAAAAGCAGAGTGCAACGACTGCCGATCGAACCGATCTGCCAAGCATCGGCAAACCAGCGGAGCGGGCGATGCGGACGACTCGGGCCCGGGATCGCCATTCGACTCTACGACGAGTCGGATTTCGCCGCTCGCCATCCCTTCGCACAACCCGAGATCCGCCGCTGCGACTTGGCAGCCACCATTCTGCATACCAAGAGCCTCGGAATCGATGATATCGAATCGCTCCCATGGCTCGATCCGCCACGACCAGAAACCGTTCGCGAAGGACTGCAAACACTCTCTGAGATTGGTGCGGTGGACGAGCGAAGCGAATTGACTCGCATCGGCCGTCAGCTTGCGCGTTGGCCGGTTTCTCCGCGAACCGGTCGCATGCTGCTGGCCGCTCATGAACAGGGATGTCTCAGCGAGATGCTGATCATCGCCTCGGCGATCGAGTCGCAAGATCCCCGTGTTCGCCCCGTCGAACAAGCACAAGCAGCCGATACCGCACATGAAAAGTTCAAAGACATCCACAGCGATTTCGTTTCCTTCCTGAAGGTTTGGGATTTCTACCATCACCTGCGGGAACAACTCGGGCGCTCGCGATTGGAAAAGGCATGCCGAGACCAGTTCCTGTCCCTCCCCCGCATGCGGGAATGGTGCGATGTCCACCGACAACTCACCGACCAATGCCGAGAAGCCAAATGGCATATTCCATCACGACGATTTCTCCAGTTCGATTCCAAGGTCGCCAGGGAGCCAGTTACAAAAGAGTTGGACTCGGCGAAGAGCAAAGCCGATGCCGGTAGAAAAGATAAGGAACTGCCCGATGGCTACGATGCGATTCATATGTCGATCATGAGTGGCATGCTCTCGGGAATCGCCATGCTCGATGATCAAGGACGATACCGCGGTGCCTCGAACATGGAGTTGCAACTCTGGCCCGGTTCGGGACTCAAGGGTTCGAAACCGAAGTGGTTGGTGGGGGCGGAACTGGTCGAGACAACTCAGCGTTACGCGCGAACAGTAGCCCGCATCGACCCGCGATGGATCGAAAGGGTTGGTAACCACTGCATCCGTTACAGCTACGACAGTCCCCACTTCAGCCGCAATCAAGGCTCCGCAATGGTCATGCGACGAGGATCCTTGTTCGGACTTCCCGCCGTCCCTCGCATCGCGGTCCCGTTGGCACCCCTAGATCCGAAACTCGCCAGATCCCTACTGATCGAACACGGCCTCGCAGAAAGGCAATTGGTGTCGCGAGCCCGTTTCTGGCAACACAACGAGCGATTCCTTCAAGAAGTCAAAGAGGTCGGAGATCGAACGCGCCGCCGAGATTGTGTCGTCGATGCGTATGCCCTCCTCGACTTCTATCGAAATTGCATCCCGGAGCATGTCGTCGATCGCGTGACGCTGGAACAATGGGATCGATCGTTGCCCCGAAGCAGGGACCCCCGAGGCATAGATCAACCGCCGTTCTTGTCATGGGATGCAATCGCATCTCCCGTCGATCGTTCGGAAGTCCTCCGCGAATTCCCTGATCAACTCGATCTGGGCGTAACGCAGCTGCCCCTTCAGTACCGATTTGAACCCGGAGAGGAATTCGACGGGGTTACCGTCCAGATCCCTCGCGCCGCGGTACAGCAACTGCATCGCGAGAAGACCGAATGGCTCGTACCAGGATTGCTCGAAGAAAAGTTAATCGCACTCCTCAAGTCGCTGCCAAAGCAATTGCGTCGGCAATTGGTACCGATTCCAGACACCGTCCGAAAGATGCTGCCGGTCATGCAGCAAGCCCAGTCTCGCTGCGAACCGTTTTGGAAAAGCTTGTGCCAGTGGTGCTCGCAGCACCTGAGCGAAACAATCCGGCCCGAAGACTTCGATATCGCGAGCCTGCCACCCCATCTGCAACTGCGCATCGAATTGATCGATGCTCAGGGAAAAACCGAACTCGCATCGCGCGACTTGAGTGAGATTCAACAGCGGGTCGCACCATCCCTTACTTCCGAACGGACCGTATCGAACGCGAAGGTAAACTATGCATGGAAACGAGATGCCATGCAGCGTTGGGATATCGAATCGCTGCCTGTCTCGGTGATCGAGTCCATCGGTGGTATTCGCGTCGAACGATACCCCACACTTCATTACGATCCTGGCAAGAACAACGTGGCAGCCAAGATCGGAACCTGTATAGTCGACGATCCTCACCTGGCAGAGCAGATGCTTCGCGAGCAATGGGTTCGTCTAGTTGCGATGATGGAACGCCGCGAAATTCGAAGCCAGATTTCGTTTCTGCCTAACTGGAATCAAGCCTGCCTGTGGTTATCCAACCGTTGGTCCAATGCACAATGGACCGAGTGGGTCGCTCACTTGATGGCTCGATTGGCGTTGGTGGAAACAGATTGGTCGAAAGGACGAGAAGACTTTCCGCCGTGTTTGCGAACCCAA
>JBILVV010000327.1:0-5716 GCA_044370255.1 Pirellula sp. | reverse complement strand
CTGTGCGGCGTTGGCTTGTGCATTTCCTGTACGAGAAGACCTGGGTGCCTCAGTTGGTCTCCGTTACCGAGTCGGCACTGAGGCTTGCACCTGAGCAGGGGGAGCTGCCGCGAGCCGTAGCAGTCCGAGGCGTCAATGGGGCTGGACAACTTGGGGCGGTTCAGACGATCGAACTGCCATAACACGCTCCAACATTGCATTGCGGACTGCGACCCAACGAACCTCAGCCGTCGAACACTTGGATGCTGAGCATTGGGGTGGATGATGACTGCAAGTCGGTCGAGTAGCGAGAGAGCACCAGACCTAGCTGCCGTAGGACCCCCCAGGTGTTGTAGTCCGTTTCCTCGAGGGCGGGAAAGATGGCGCGAGCAAATTCGAGACCTGGTTCCTCCAGAGGAGAAAATCGATAACGTGCGAAACGGGTCGAGTCCGCCCAAATGAGGCTTGCCCTTCTGCAGTGGACGGTGATCCAGCCATCTCGGGCCCTTGGATTCATGGCGATTGCATCGACCGACGAAGTGATCAGATGTAAAAACTGCCGTGTCGCTACAGATTCTGCGAGGTCGACAACGCCAGGTGCTTGGAGCGGATTTTCGATATCCAAAGCACTGGCTACCGCGTCGGTAACGGAGTAATCCATCGATTGGATAGCAACGAGGGTCTGCAATGTCTCGAATTCGCCAGAGTCGATGCAATTTCTGCGGTTGTATCGAAAACCGTCGGTGCCACTGGCGTGGATGTGGAAACTCATCGAACTTACTCCTTATATTCCTGTGCAGGGAAGCTTTTGGTTGCCGCAGCGATGGCGGTCTCAGATTGAGCCATACCAGAGTTGTCGAACCTGCGCCCCGTTGGTTGCGTACAATCGGAAAATGAATTTAGGTCTCCAGTCTCCTATTTTTCGTAAGTCCTTGTCACGATGATGCTTGAAACTCAACCGTTTCTTTTGGCGGCTACCGATATTTGGATGTCTCGGTGGCTAACACCTGTCTGGTTTCTCGGGTTGGGTGCGTTGCTAGGTTTGGGGGTATTGGCACTTTTCATAGGGTTGTTTTGGCTTTTGTCGAAGTTTTCGTTCGCTCTTGACCCGCTTAGGCGGAGCGGGGCGGCCCACGTTCTTGCGGGATTGGGGGCGATTGGACTCACTGCTGGCTTCTTTTGGTTTCTATCCACGGAAATTAGCAGCCTGCCGTCCGACGAAATGACCATGATCGTTCTGGCGGCGTTCCTCTTTTTTTCAGTGATCACGTGGTCGTTATTCTATTGTTCTTCCACTCGGTTTCTGCTGGAGCTCAGGTCGCTTCTGTTGGAGGGGGTGGGATTCTATCTGTTGTGCACCGTTTTGATCGGTGCTGTAGGGGGGGTGCTGTGTACCCCTTTGGTCTCCAAGCCATCGGAAGCCCTTGCGAGTCTCCCTAAGCTTTTCACGTCCGGAACGAACCCTCCTCAGATTTTTACGATCCCGGGTGCGACGGAGGATGCGGATGCAAAGTTTGAGAAACTAGATATCCGTTACGATCCTGCTAATTTGGCGTATCTCAAGATTATTTCCAACAAGAATCTTTTGGTAGGCGACGGGCCAAGCGTCGGGGAGTTTCGAGTGACGGGATATAAGCTTGTGCCCGATGCCCCTGCCGAGTGGGACCGAACGAAGGGGATGTCCAAGTGCCCGCTCCCTCTCGCCCCGGGCTCCAATGTCTATGTTCAAAACCAAGAGTTCGGCGACGCTCAACTAGAGGTGAGAGTGGTCACCGCTCCCCCGGTTCCGCAAGCGTCTACCTTTGTGTTGGTCGCGGGGTTCACCACCTTGTTGGGCTTGTTGTTCCTGCTCATGCAAGCTGTTGCACCCAAAGCGTCCGCGATTGCACTCTCAGCGGCTAAGAGCGAGTTGTCGCAGCCCTTGCCAGTCATTCTCATGGTGTTGGTTGGGGTGGCGATCTTGCTGTTCGTATTCCTTCCCTTCCACACCTTCGGCGAAGACATAAAGCTCCTGAAGGACTGCGGGATAACGCTCATTCTCATCGTGGCAACCTTTCAGGCTGTGTGGTCGGCGAGTACTTCGGTGAACGAAGAGATAGAAGGTCGTACGGCCCTGACCTTGCTCAGTAAGCCCATTCACCGAAGGTCCTTTATTATCGGCAAGATGCTTGGCATATTCTGGTTGCTGATGTTCATGTTCCTTGTGCTTGGTTCATGGGAACTTTTGATGGTAGCGTACAAACCGATTTACGATGCCAGAGAGTCTTCCATGGATCAGCCCACATGGCAATCGTGTCACTATGAGGTGATGCAGACCATTCCTGGGTTATCGATGGCATTTCTCCAGTCCATTGTGATCGGGACGATTGCTGTGGCTCTGGCAACCCGACTGCCACTGATCGCCAACTTTACCGTGTGCTTCGCAATCTATCTTCTTGGGCATTTGACACCAACTATCGTCGCTTCGGCGGAAGGTGGATTGCCTTTGGTCGAATTCTTCTCTCAGCTTATTTCTGCTGTCGTGCCGAACTTGAATCTCTTCTCGATGGAGGCTGCAATTGATTCAGATGTGACAGTACCATGGACTGTTCTCGCAAGTGTTCTTGTGTACACGCTCCTTTACTTCCTCTTGTCAACGCTGCTCGGTTTGTTGCTCTTTGAGGATCGCGATCTGGCCTGATGAAGAATTTGGTCGTTTGCTATCCGACAGAGGATAGGCATCTGAGGGCGATTTCCGAAGCAGCACCTGGCTACAGAATTCTGACCGCTAGCCAAGAAACGATTCCGGATGCGATCTTCGAAGCCGATTTGTTCGTCGGTCACGCCAAGGTTCCCGTCGATTGGGACAGGGTAGTCGCGCTGGGACGATTGCAATTTATTCAGTCCTCTGCTGCGGGGCTCGATCATTGTCTGGCCCCCTCAGTGATCGAATCGCCGATCGTCGTCTGCAGTGCATCGGGATTGTTTGCCGACCAAGTTGCTGAGCAAACACTGGCTTTGTTGCTCGGATTGTTGCGGGGCATACCGATTTTTTATCGCCAACAGCAACGGCACGAATTTATTCGCCGCCCTACCGATGATCTCCATGGAAAAAGAGTAGGCATCGTAGGCTTGGGTGGCAACGGCCGAAGGCTCGCACAGATACTCGCCCCTTACCGCGTTGAGATCCGTGCAACCGACTATTTTCCAGAGCATCGGCCGGAATGCGTGTCCGCCTTGTGGCCCCACACCGATCTGCATCGACTTGCCGCCTGGTCGCAGATCTTGATCCTGACCCTTCCGCTCAACCAGCAAACTCACGGTTCAGTAAACATGGCGGTTTTTGAATCGATGGAGCGAGGTGGGTATTTGATCAATGTTGCTCGCGGGCAATGTGTTCACGAACCGGATCTGATCGAGGCGCTGGAGAGTGGCCAGTTGCGAGGCGCGGGGTTGGACGTGACCGCTACGGAACCGTTGCCAGCCGACAGCCCCCTTTATGACATGCCGCAGGTATTGATCACCCCCCATGTTGGAGCGCAGTCCGGGCCCCGGTATGACGACTCGACGCGTCTTATTTGCACCAATTTACGCAGATATCTAACCGGGCAGCCCCTTTTCAACTTGGTGGACAAACGCCTCGGTTTTCCCCATCCGAGCGTTCTTTATTCTGCTACAGCCATGGCCGATGGAACCTGCTAAACTAACGTTCTCTTGTGACTAGTCGTTCCTCCCGGGAGTTGCATAACGATGCGTTGGCAAAGAACTCTATTTTCCTGTTCGATTGCGTGCTGCTTTTTGAGCAGCCAAATTTTCTTGGCAGTAACCTCGGCAGAGGAGCCGGACGTAGGATCCGCACCTGCGACATCATCGCTGGCTCGGTTGCTTGGATCGATTCAACTGACCGACCCGGACTTTCAGTGGAAGGGGGAGTTGGCACTACCGATCGATGGCAAGGCGCAGTCGGTTCGATTTGATTTGCGTCGTCACTCTAGCACTGCATTTGATCTGCAAGCCGAGCATCCCGAATACGCGGTCCAGATTATCCGTCGCGATGATGTAACGGTGTTGGTGTTGCCAAAGCATCGCAAAGCATTTTGGGGTTCGGGCGCAACCGATGCGAAGGATCATTTGGAGTCCACCGATCTAGGCAAGCGCATTGTTAGGCCGACGACAACGGTTGCCGTTCCTTTCGATTTGGTTGGCAAGCTGGACGCGAATTCGCTATTCGAGGTCCTCAAGTCAACCGGTGTGCTCGAGGCCGCGTCCAATCTTCAGCGATGGCAGATTGGGAAGGACACAACCGTGTCATTTACTTCGGTGAACGCGGATAGCAAAAACGGATCCGGCGCATCCGACTTGATTCAAATCGAGGGAGCGGATATTCGGGGGCAAGTGAATTTTACGTCGACTGTTGCCGACCCGTTTCCGCGAAGCGAAGGAACATCGACCGATGATTGGCTAAAACTTCACTGGGGCGATTTCGAGTTGCAGCAACTAGACCGTGCGGAGTTAGAGCGAACGGTTGTAAGAGGTGCGAGGCGGGCTTTGGAAGTGCTGTCGCCATCGGAACGATTGACCAATCCAGTTGGAAAGAATCGAACGGTCGAGAACGGTGAACTGCGATGGATCGATGGCCATCGAGTCGCACTGTTGCACGGAACACCCGAGGAAATCGGAGCGGCTCATGCGGCTCTGTTAAAGACCGAGGCTATCCGTTGCGTCGACTCGGTGCTGTACGGATTCGGCTTTGCACAGACCATCAGCACTGGGCGATGGTTCCGAGAGGATCTCGATCGCGCGTATAAGAAACTGAAGCCCTATATCCCAGAGAGGCATATCAGCGAAACGCGTGCCCTGGCTCGCGGCATTGAAATGGACGAGCACTTGATCGAGGTACTCAATGTGTTTCCAGAGTTGTTCCACTGCTCGGGCTTCGCGTTGTTTGGATCTGCGACCGAGGATGGTAAGCTCTATCATGGTCGCGTCTTGGACTACATGACGACCATCGGTTTGCAAGATGCGGCCACGACGTTCATCGTTGCACCTAAGGGGCAGATCCCGTTTGTCAACGTTGGTTATGCAGGCTTCACCGGGAGCGTCAGTGGCATGAATGCGGAACGCGTTTCGCTCGGCGAAATGGGTGGTCGAGGCGAAGGAAAATGGGATGGCGTGCCCATGGCGACGTTGATGCGCCGAGCTCTCGAGGAGTGCGATTCTCTCGATAAAGTCAAAAAACTTTGGAGCGAAAGTCCGCGTACCTGTGAGTACTTCTATGTCTTTGCGGATGGCGAAGAAAAATCAGCTGTTGCTGTTTCGGCAACTCCAGAATCGTGCGATTTCCTCGAGCCTGGACAATCTCATGACCTCTTGGGTGAAGGAATTCCCGATGCGGTTGTCCTGTCCGCTGGTTCTCGACTGGATGAGTTGCGAAAGCGAGTCAAGGAAGGTCATGGTCGTATCAATGCGGAGCAGAGCATGCAGCTCATGTGCCGCCCGGTCGCGATGACCTCCAACCTCCACAACGTGCTGTTCGTACCCGAGGATGGGGTTCTGTACATTGCGAATGCCAGCCACTCTCAACCGGCGGCGGATCGCCCCTACCTTCGCCTCGATCTACTGGAACTCGTCAAGGAGATCTCCAGCAAAGACAAACGAGTCACCAGCAAATCCGACTCGTGGCCTGCGACCGACTCTTTGTGCCTGGAACTTGATAAAGAAACGTCTGCCGATGCGCGTCAATGCTTGAGCGACCTGG
>JBILVV010000132.1:0-11471 GCA_044370255.1 Pirellula sp. | reverse complement strand
TGCACGATACAGACTTCGTTGGGATCGAACAGTTCGGACCGCAGGGGTCTAGGCATAGTGATTCTCCTCGGAAGAACAGGGTAGCAGAAAAGAGAGGAAATGGCAAATAGGTGGGTGGCACGTAAAACACTATCCGGTTTAACACGGAGATACTGAGGAGCACAGAGGGTGAAAGGTCGTCACTCGGACACAGCCGACTTCTGTTTGCTGTTTCCCTTGTGAAATCGACTTAGCCTCGCAATATGTCGATGACTGTGATGCCTTGATTTGGATAAGTAGCCATTTCGGTCAGTAGCTTCGCACCTTGCGATAAAGAGACCGTGTCACTCACCAATCGAGATGGATCCATCGCCCCCGATGCGATGATCTTCAACATCTTCGGGTAATCGACCGCCTGCATGCCGTGGCTCCCATAGATCTCTAATTCACCCGCGATCACTGCCGACATCGGTATAGGCGGGTTAGATTGCGAACCTAACATTAGGCCAACTTGCACATGCCTTCCTCGTTTGGCCAAACATGCAATCGAATTCCAGCATGTTTGATGGTGCCCCAAGGCATCGACGGAGACGTGGGCGCCCCGGCCCGTGATCTCTCGAATACGTTGCACGACATCCACTTTCGCGGGATCGATCGATTCGGTTGCTCCTAGCGCGGTGGCCATGGCCATTCGATCCCGATTCGGATCTATCACAATCGTCAATGCACCAATCGCCTTGGCGATCATCAGCGCCGACAATCCCACACCGCCGCAGCCGTGGATTGCAACCCACTCGCCAGCACGCACTCGAGCTTGATCAACTAAGGCTCGAAAGGATGTCGCGAAGCGGCAACCCAAACTCGCTGCCGATACGAAATCCACGTCTTCGGGCAACGCAACCAAGTTGATATCGGCAAATCGTATCTCGACTTGCTCTGCAAACGCGCCCCAGTGGGTAAAACCCGGTTGCGTGTAGGCATCGCAAATATGCGTATTTCCTCGTTTGCATTCCTCGCAACTACCGCAACCACAACAGAAGGGCGCCGTGACTCGATCGCCAGGTCGCCATTGCGAAACTTGTTTGCCAACAGAAACGATTATCCCCGCGAATTCATGCCCTGGTACATGCGGCAACCGAACCTCGGAATCATGCCCCATCCATGCATGCCAATCACTTCGGCAGATACCGCACGCACGGACTTGGATAATCGCACCGTCGATATGAGGCTCCAAATCCGGAACTTCTCGTTCTTGCAAAGGGGATCGGAACCTATCGAAAACGGCGGCTCGCATTGTCTTCTCTCAATCGTCTTCTTTTACGTTGGCTCGCGTTCGATTCTTAAGTCGGACTCGAAATAGTTGCAGGCCATATTTCCCCCGTTTCGATTACTTTCTTAGCGACCTTGGATGTGCTGCCCGCAAACCAATAGTCGAGATACAGATAAATTACGGGAGTCGTAAAAAGGGTAACAGCCTGGCTGACAATTAATCCGCCGACAATCGCTATTCCAAGCGGTTGCCTGAGTTCTGCGCCATCGCCTCGTCCGATCGCCAACGGTATCCCTCCTAAAATCGCGGCCACAGTCGTCATCGTAATGGGGCGAAATCGTCGCAGGCAAGCTTCATGGATCGCTTCGCGAGGACTCCAGCCGCGCTCCTGCCTCAGTGCAATGGCGAAGTCGACCATCATGATCGCATTCTTCTTGACGATACCAATCAAGAGGAGGATTCCGATCAATCCGATCACATTCAGCTCGATGCGAAAAAGGATCAACGCCAAAATCGCACCCACCCCAGCAGAAGGCAACGTTGAAAGAATCGTGATTGGATGGATAAAGCTTTCGTACAGAATCCCCAAGACAATGTAGACCGCGACGATCGCTGAGAGAATGAGTAGCGGCTGATTGGACAGGGATGCTTGAAAGGCTTGTGCGGTTCCTTGAAAGCTTCCTTGGATGCTGGCAGGCATGCCGATTTCATTTCCGGTTCGCTGAATGATGGGGACGACATCCCCCAGGGCGCTTCCCGGGCTCAAGTTGAAGGATATGGTTGATGAAGGGAACAGTCCTGAGTGGGCAACCGACAGAGAAGTGTTACGGCTTTCGAGCGAGTACAAGTCCTGGAGCGGAACCTGGGAATTATTGCGAGTCCGCACAAAGATATGCTTAAGCGATTCGGGGCCTTCGGCAAATCCTCGTTCGAGAGTCATCACAACGCGACGTTGGGTCAACGGCAAATAGATGGTCGAAACGGGGCGTTGGCCAAATGCGTCGTATAACGTATTGTCGATGGTGGCGATATCGATTCCCATAGCCGCTGCCATATCTCGATGGATGACGAGCCGCGACAATTGCCCCTTGTCTTGCTGATCGGTGTTTACGTCGGTGATCTCGGGAATCTTTTTCATCGCTGCCATCAACTTTAGAGTCCATTCGTTGAGCTCTTTCAGATCGCCACCTCGCAAGGTGTATTGAAACTGGGCACCCGAAGGGCGTCCGCCGATCCGAAAGTCTTGGACCGGTTGCATGAATAAGTTGGCGCCGCTAATTCGGCCGGTCTTCTTGCGAATCGAAGCCAGAATCTCATCGATTGTCTGCGTTCGTTCACTGAGAGGCTTGAGCGTTACGAACATGCGAGCGCTGTTGATACCACCTCCCCCACCACCGCCACCGCCTCCTCCGCCACCGGTGGAACATAGCACGCGATCGATCGAGGGTTCGTCTTTCACAGCATCGCCGAATCGCCTAACCAATTCCACCATCGTCTGGAAGGATGTTCCTTGGTCAGCCACGATGCTACCGACCAAGCGACCGGTGTCTTGTTGCGGAAAGAATCCTTTGGATACTCGGACATAGAGATAGACGTTGAAGGCGACGATGCACACGAACGCAATCATTGTCCAGCCAGGGAACTTCAAAACCACGTCCAACATCCTTCCGTAGAAGGACTCCATCCAATAGCGATTGCGATCCGAGGTCTTGTGTCCGGTCGGCTTTAGCAGCAACGCGCACAGCATCGGAGTCGTCGTCAGCGATATCACCAGGGAAATCAGGATCGCGATCGAGAGAACGACCGCGAATTCCCGGAACAACATTCCGACGACCCCTCGCATCAAGAGAATCGGAATGAAGACGGCAATCAGCGAAACGGTGATCGAGAAAACGGTAAAGCCGATTTCGCTCGCGCCTCGAATAGCTGCATCGATCGGTTTCATCCCTTTTTCCAGGTAGCGGCTGATGTTTTCCGTCACGACGATCGCATCATCGACGACAAACCCGGTAGAAATCGTTAAAGCCATCAGCGACAAGTTGTCCAGGCTGTAACCAAACAGATACATCACCCCGAACGTACCGATCAATGAAACCGGCACAGCGATCGTTGGCACAATCGTCGTCCTAACGTCGCGCAGGAATAGATATACGACCACGACGACAAGCAGGATAGAGATCACTAAAGTTTTCTGAACTTCGTCGAGCGACGCTCGGATCGTTGTCGAGCGATCGAGACCGATCCCCAAATCGATCGCCGCCGGCAATTGAGCCTTCAACGTTGGCATCGTCTCTTTGATGCGATCGACGGTCTCAATGATGTTGGCTCCGGGTTGGCGAAAAATCAGCAAGCTAATCGATGGCCTGCCGTCGGCCATCGCGAAGTTGCGAATATCTTCGACGGAATCCGTGACCTGAGCGATGTCCTGAAGACGGATCGGCGCACTGTTTCGATAGGCGACGATCAGAGGGCGGTAATCCTCCGCCGTGATCAACTGGTCGGTGGTATTGAGCGTCCAGTGATATTCGTCGGCGTCGAAACTCCCTTTCGGACGATTGGCGTTCGATGTCCCCAGCGATGCACGAACATCCTCGAGCCCGATATTGAGTTGGTTCAGGATGGTGGGGTTGAGTTCAATACGAACCGCAGGGTTGGAGCCTCCGGTCGCGAAGACTTGGCCCACGCCGGAGATCTGCGACAGTTTTTGCTGAACGATATTGGTGGCTAGTTCATACATCTGCGGCTTCGAGTAGATCTCGGATACCATGGTCAGAAGCATGATGGGGGAATCGGCCGGGTTGACTTTTCGATACGAAGGGTTGTTCGGAAGATTGGGTGGCAGTTGGCTACGGGCTGCGTTGATTGCTGCCTGAACTTCGCGAGCCGCCGCATTCACATCGCGATCGAGTTCAAACTGCAGCGTGATCGAGGTAGAGCCAAGGGTGCTCGTTGAGGTCATTTCCGTGACCCCTGCAATGCGGCTCAGGGATCGCTCAAGCGGCGTCGCAACTGCTGATGCCATTGTCTCTGGGCTGGCACCCGGAAGCGAAGCGCTCACCGAGATGGTCGGAAACTCGACCTGCGGAAGCGGCGACACAGGGAGCAAAAAGTAGCCAAGTATCCCTGACAGCGTGATCGCGATCGTCAGGAGCATCGTTCCGACAGGACGTCGGATAAAGGGTGTGGAAAAGTGGATCGAGCCATGGGTTGTCATGCGGAAGCCTCCGCCCCGTGCGTTCGGCTTCGCGAGAATCGATCGAACCACAAATAGATCACCGGTGTGGTGTAGAGCGTCAACGCTTGGCTGAAGACCAAGCCGCCGATGATGCAGATACCCAGTGGCTGCCGCAGTTCGGAACCGACTCCGACACTGAACGCCAGTGGGACAGCTCCCAACAATGCCGCCATCGTTGTCATCAGAATTGGTCGCAAACGCAACAAGCTCGCATGAAAGATTGCATCTTCGGCGGTCAGGCCTTGGTTTCGCTGTGCCTCGAGCGCAAAGTCGATCATCATGATGGCATTTTTCTTGACGATCCCGATGAGAAGAATGATCCCGATCACGGCGATCACTCCCAAATCCATCCGTACGAATTGCAGGGCCAGCAGTGCACCGACGCCGGCTGAGGGTAATGTCGACAAGATCGTTAAGGGGTGAATGTAACTCTCGTAGAGAATCCCCAGGACAATGTAGACCGTGATCAAAGCAGCGAGAATGAGAAGCGGAGTCGTGGAGAGTGACCGCTGATAGGCTTGGGCGGCTCCTTGGAAAGCACCGATCATACTGCGCGGGATCTCCAGTTCCGCGAGACTTTTCTCGACCGCTTCGACCGCCTGACCCAGCGACACATCCGGCGCGACATTGAACGAGATGGTGACTACGGGGAATTGTCCTTGGTGATTCACCGACAGGGGTGCGTTGCGGTAGTCGATACGGGTCAAGGACTCCAGGGGTGCTGTCCTGCCGGTTGTGGTTTTCACATACATCGACCCGATGTCGGACAGGCTGTTTCGGAACTCAGGCAAAACTTCAAGCACAACCCGATACTGATTCAATTGCGTGAAGATCGTCGAAACTTGGCGTTGCCCAAAGGCGTTATAGAGAGCATCATCGATCATGAGAGGCGTCACTCCCAATCGGGATGCCGTATCGCGATCGATGACGAGTAACGCTTCCTTGCCCGCAACGGCTTGATCGCTTGCAACATCGCGCAGTTCTGGTTGCTCGCGCAGTTTGTCGACGACTCGCGGGATCCATTCCATGAGTTCGGCTGGGTTTGCGCTCTCGATCGAGTACTGATACTGTGTTCTCGAAACGCGGGTTTCGACCGATAAATCTTGGACCGGTTGCAGGAATAAGTCGATCCCATCGACAGCCGCTGCCTTTTCGGACAATCGGGCCATCACCTGGCCGATCGTTTCCTCGCGATCGTGATGGGGTTTCAGATTGATCTGGATACGACCGTTATTGAGAGTCAAATTGATGCCATCGATTCCGACAAAGCTCGCGATGCTTTCTACCGCAGGATCGCTCGATAGGATCGCGTTGAGTTGCGATTGCTTTTCGCGGATGCTGTCGAAGGAGGCATCCTGCTGTGTCTCCGTTGTTCCTACGATCACGCCCGAGTCCTGAAGCGGGAAGAAACCCTTAGGAATCTTGATATACAACACGATCGTCGCAACGAGCGTTGCGAGAAAGACGATCATCGTCAGCCGTTGATGCCTCAGTGTCCATCGAAGGGTCACATCGTAGAACTGCAGCAATCGTTGAAACAGCCACCCTTGCGAAGCATCGTGGTGTTGCGCTAGTTCTTGTTTGGTTTTCCTCTTCAAGAGAAACGCGCACATCATCGGAGTCAGCGTCAGCGAAACGATTGCTGACACAAAAATCGTAACGCTCAGTGTGACCGCAAACTCGCGGAAGAGCCTGCCAACGACATCCCCCATAAACAAGAGCGGGATCAATACTGCGACGAGCGAAACGCTGAGCGAAATGATCGTGAAGCCGATTTCCGATGCTCCTCGCAAAGCTGCGGGAAGTGGCTCCATCCCCTCTTCGATGTAACGCATGATGTTCTCGATCATGACGATCGCATCGTCGACCACGAAACCGGTGGAAATGGTCAAAGCCATCAGCGTGAGATTGTTTAGCGTATAGCCCAGCAGGTACATGATTCCAAACGTACCGACAATCGATAAAGGGACTGCGGCGCTGGGAATGATCGTTGCGCGCGGACTGTGAAGAAATAGAAATATCACCAACACCACCAAACCGATCGTCAACAACAATTCATGCTGAACACTTTCCACCGATGCGCGAATTGTGGTGGTTCGGTCTGTGAGGACATCTACCTGAATTGCGGCTGGGAGCGATTCCTTCAACTGAGGAAGCATCGCTTGGATGCGATCGACGACATCGATGATGTTCGCACCGGGTTGTCGCTGAATGTTTAGAAGAACGGCCGGAGTGGTGTTTCTCCATGCGGCTTGACGAACGTTTTCCACATCTTCGATGACATTGGCAACATCGGACAACTTGATCGGTGCTCCGCTTCGATAGGCGACAATCAGTTCGCGGAATTGGTCGGCAGTGAACAACTGATCGTTGGCACCGATGATGATGGATTGTTTGGGACCATCGAAGCTACCCTTGGCTTGATTCACATTGGCGGCGACCAAGGCGGTGCGAAGATCGTCGAGTGTCAAATTGACGGCCGAGAGACTCGTCGGATTGGCCTGGACGCGAATCGCAGGTTTTTGTCCGCCGGAGACCGTGACTTGTCCGACTCCTTTGACTTGCGATAGTTTTTGTGCCAGTCGCGTGTCTGCGAGATCTTGAATGCGCGGCAGAGGAATCGTGTCCGACGAGAGAGACAATGTCAGGACCGGCGCATCGGCAGGATTGACTTTGGAATAGATCGGTGGGTTCGGAAGATCGCGAGGCAGGAAATTGCTCGCGACATTGATGGCCGCTTGCACCTGCTGCACCGAGACATCGATGTTCAATTCCAGGGCGAATTGCAGCGTGATGACCGAACAACCCTGTGTGCTCGAGCTAGTCATCTGCTGCAGACCTGGGATTTGGCCAAACTGCTTTTCCAGCGGCGCAGTGACCGATGAGGTCATCACCTCGGGGCCGGCACCTGGATAAAACGTGACCACTTGAATGGTCGGATAGTCGACTTGTGGCAGGGCTGCTACAGGAAGTTGGCGGTAGGCGACCCATCCGCTCAGGAGAATAGCGACCATCGAGAGGACTGTCGCAACCGGCCGAAGGATGAAGAGACGCGAGATGTTCATCGCTGGGAGCCCTAGCGTTTATTCTCGCCCGGTAGCGTTACCTTGGCTTTGGGCATCAGTTTGTCCGTCCCTTCGGTGACCACTCGCATTCCTGGCTCCAAGCCAGAGTCGATTACCGACTTGCCTCCTTCGCTAAACGCAACAGTGACCCGAGCGATATCCACGGTTGAATCTTCCTGCACGACGTAAACATAGAGAAAATCGGCTCCACGCTGAACTGCGGAGGATGGAACCACGATGGCGTCCTCCCATCGGCGAACGAGCAATCGCACATTGACGAATTGATTGGGAAACAGAGCGCCGTCTGCATTCTCGAAGTTCGCTTTCAAGCGAAGGGTTCCGGTCGTGGGATCGACTTGATTGTCGATCGCGATCAGTGTGCCTTCGGCCAATTGGTTCTGAAAGCTTCGATCGTATGCGAATACCGGAACCGTACTGGCAGTCACCAGTTGTTTTTGTACGCGAGGAATTTCGTCTTGTGGAATCGGAAAGAGGATTGATATCGGCTGCAGTTGAGCGATGACTGCGAGACCTCGAGGGTCGTTGGCTTGAACGATGTTTCCTTGGTCGAGAACTCTCAAGCCAATGCGACCGGAGATCGGAGCGAGGATGGTGCAGTACTCCAATTGCAACTCGGCGTTAGCGAGAGCGGCACGATCAACTTCCACGACCGCTTGCGATTGTTTGAATGCCGCTTCGAGTTGATCCCTTTCCTGTTCCGACAGGGTCTCACCGGCTGCGAGGTTTTTTGCTCGTTCAAAGCTGAGTCGAGCTAAGTCGAGTGCAGCCACGTCTCTCTGCAATTGCCCTTTGGCTTGGTCGCGAGCCGCTTCGAAGAGACGAGGATCGATCTTGGCCATCACTTGTCCTGCTTCCACCATCTCCCCTTCTTTGAAGAGGACTTCGACCAGTTCCCCATCCACACGGCTCCGAACCACGACGTTGTTGAATGCGGTGACCGTCCCAAGACAGTTGATGAACTGCGATACGGGTTGTCGGTCGGCGATGGCGGTGCTCACCACGGGAGGGCGAGGTTCGGGGCGAGAGGATTTTGATGCTGGTCGAATCCAGGCGTCGACGACGGGCTGCCATTGTTCACGAGTCCAATAGATACCAGCGCCGAGGGCTATGAGTAGCACCGTCGAAATCGTTCGGTAAGTCCACGAACGCTTCGGGATCACAGGCGGATTAACAATCGGCGATCCGGGACGAGAAGTCCCAACGTCAGTGTCTTTCGCGGAAAATGCCAAGGGCGACGGGACCTGCTGAGTCGTTGGTCCCCCGAGATTTTCGGGTGCGTCGAAGGATGGCTGGCTTGACATGAACGGCCGCTAGGTTGGAGGGGAGGTCGCGAGGTCAACCACCCCCACTTTCCAGTGGCTATCTGGTTGCCGAGTGTGAATCGACCTGTTCTGATTGTAATCAGCGAACAAGCTCAACGTTACCCTTCCGCCCGAAACCCCGTCCTCGAGAGGAAAAAACCAGGCCATGCAGGCGTTTCCTGAATTCGTGCTTCCCCCTGGAATTTGCTTATCCGACTCGGACGGAGGGGCTCGGTTGGAATTTGCGTTAAGACTGGCGCAATCGGCCAGCCGAACCACGCTGCGGTATTTTCGGACCGATGCCTATCAAGTGGAACGCAAGAGCGATCGCTCTCCGGTTACGCTGGCGGATAAGGAAGCGGAGCAACTCGTCCGGTCGATGGTTGCCGAGCAATATCCGGAAGATGGAATCCTCGGGGAAGAGTTCGGTAGTGAGCCCGGCAGTAGTATTTTTGAATGGATCATCGATCCGATTGACGGGACCAAGAGTTTTATTTCCGGAGTTCCCTTGTATTCGACGCTGGTGGGTCTCACATGTCGGGGCGAACCAGTGCTGGGTGTGATCGCGATTCCAGCCTTGGGTGAGTTGGCAATCGGAATCCGAGGCCAGGGAACTTGGTATGGACAGGGGACGGGATCGGGGAAAGTGAACCTAGCCCCCGCTCGTGTTTCGAACATCAAAGATCTGGCCGAGGGGTTATTCGTCGTTTCTCAGGTCGACAATTTTCAGAGACGCCATGCCCAATCCGCGTACGAGGAACTGGAGCGAAAATCGTACATCACCCGCTCTTGGGGTGACGGCTATGGCTATTTGCTTGTCGCTACCGGCCGAGCTGAACTGATGGTTGATCCGGTCGTCAATCCGTGGGATGTCGCGGCAGTTGCCCCCGTAATCGTTGAGGCTGGGGGGCGATTTTCATCTTGGGCCGGTGAGTACAACATTCGAGCCGGACACGGATTTGCGAGCAACGGGCACTTACACGAAGTCGCCCTGCAGGCCCTGAAGCCGTTTGCCTAATGAAATCACTTGAGTGATAAACCTATGCAGGCGTTACGGATGGTAAGGCTGGTGAGAACCGTCCTACCCCGGTATCATTGGCTCGATCGGTGAAAACTCTTGCGAAGCGAGGCATCGGACTTTGATTCACCCAGGAAAACGTGGTTTTTTGGCCCTAGAAGATGGTTCTGTTTTCGAGGGCATCTCTATAGGTGCCGAAGGAGAACGGGATGGCGAAGTGGTCTTCAACACTTCGATGACCGGCTATCAAGAGATCCTCACCGATCCGAGTTATCGCGGCCAAATCGTGACGATGACCTATCCCATGATTGGAAACGTGGGAATCAACCAGGAGGATATCGAGTCGGCCAAACCCCAAGTGTCGGGTTTCGTGGTGCGTGAAAACAGCCGGGTCTTCAGCAATTTTCGCTCTCAGGAATCATTGTCCGAATACCTCGTTCGCCACAACATCGTAGCGATCGAAGGAATCGATACCCGTGCGCTGGTTCGACGGATTCGCGATCGCGGAGCCCAAAAAGGAATCATCTCCAGCATCGATTGCGATCCTGCGTCCTTGGTGGAAAAAGCGAGGAACAGTCCTGGTTTGGTCGGTCGAGATTTAGTGCGAGAAGTTGTCCCGGAAAACCGCCGAGAGTGGCAGGAAAAACTTCATCCATTAATGGAACACGCCAAGTCCGCTGACGGCAAACAACCTTTTCATGTGGTTTGCCTCGATTTCGGAATGAAGTGGAACATCCCAAGGCACTTATCCGACCGAGGCAACACGGTAACGATACTGCCAGGGACCGCATCCGCAAAAGAAGTACTCAACCTCAATCCGGATGGAGTTTTTCTCAGCAATGGGCCGGGGGATCCCGAACCTTTGGAGTATGCCATTTCAACCATTCGAGAACTGCTCGGCAAAAAACCCATATTTGGTATCTGCTTGGGGCATCAGTTACTCAGCTTGGCGAGCGGCGCGAAGACCTTCAAACTAAAGTTTGGTCACCGAGGAGCAAACCAACCGGTCCTGCATTGCGAAACTGGCCGCGTTGAGATCACATCCCAAAATCATGGTTTTGCGGTTGCCGAAGACAACCTTCCCGATTGCTTGGAGATCACCCATCGCAATTTGAACGACAACACCATCGCGGGAGTACGGCACAAATCTGTCCCGGCGTTCAGTGTGCAATATCACCCGGAAGCCTCAGCCGGGCCGCATGACAGCAGCTACTTGTTCGACGAATTTCAATCCCTGATGCGGGGAAAGAATTGAGGTTGGCATGTTGGCCAAACGAGTCATCCCCTGCTTGGATGTTCACGCCGGACGTGTCGTGAAGGGGACAAACTTCGTCAATCTGCGGGACGCAGGTGACCCAGTCGAGGTTGCCGCACGGTACGAAAAGGAGGGCGCAGACGAACTGGTCTTTCTTGATATCACCGCTAGCCACGAAGATCGAAACATCATGATCGACGTGGTGGAGCGGACCGCCGATCAAATCTTCATGCCCTTGACGGTTGGAGGCGGCATCCGAACCATTGATGATATCCGAGCCCTGCTCAAGGCAGGTTGCGACAAGGTGTCTCTGAATTCCATCGCCTG
>JBILVV010000221.1:0-7910 GCA_044370255.1 Pirellula sp. | reverse complement strand
CCCGCTTTTGTCCGTGAGGCAGCCGAGCGGTTCGGTTCTCAGTGCATCGTGGTTAACATGGATCCCCGTCGAGTGGATCGGAACGGGCACGAATTCTGGGAGGTTCATATCAACGGAGGCCGCACTCCGACCGGCTTGGAAGTGGTCGAGTGGGCCCAGCAGGTTCAGGATCTTGGAGCCGGCGAGATTGTAGTCACCAGCATGGATCGCGATGGGACCAAGGACGGTTATGATTTACCGATTACGAAAGCTGTCAGCCGGGCCGTTTCCATCCCAGTGGTAGCCAGCGGAGGGGCAGGGTGTCCGGATCACCTCATCGACGCAATTCTCGAGGCTGAGGCAGATGCGGTGTTGGCCGCAAGCATTTTCCACTTCGGAACCTATACAATTGCAAAAACGAAGCAAATGATGGCGGATCGAGGAATTCTCGTTCGCCTGTGATTCCAATTTACACAGACTGAGTCACCATAGAATTGGGACGCTTGATCGATCCCTCTCACACCAAGGACCCTTTCAAATATCATGGCCGTAGCAGAACCTCCTCGCCCCGGAAATCCCGCTTCCTCTACCGACTCACTCGCCGCCTCGCTGTTGCGAGAAAAAAAGGAACTGGAAGTCGATAAGCTGTTCAAGGCATGCGTCAAACTCGAGGGAAGCGACTTGCACCTGAAAGTCGGCACGCAACCTATCGTGCGCGTCAAAGGGGACCTGAAGCCCCTGAATCGACCACCGATTGACGTGGAAGAGATGGTTCGACTGTTGATCCCAATGCTCGACGACCGAAATCGACGCATCTTTGAGGAAGAGGGTGGCGCGGACTTTTCTTACACCGTCAATGTCGAGGGGGAGAATTGGCGTTTCCGCGTTAACATGCTCAAGCAGCTCGGCAAACCCGGCTTGGTCGCACGCCGCATCAACAACTTCATTCCGAACTTCGAAGGTTTGTTCCTCCCTCCTATTCTTGAAGAGCTTTGCAAGTTTGATCAAGGGATGATTCTCCTCGCAGGCGTTACCGGCTCCGGAAAAAGTACAACGATTGCATCCATGTTGAATTGGATCAATCGGAATTATCGCAAACATATCCTGACTCTCGAAGACCCGATCGAATTCGTGTACACCGAGGACAAGTGTCTGATTAATCAACGCGAAGTCGGCACCGACGTGAAAAACTTTGAGATCGCGATGAAGCACGCCGTCCGCGAAGACCCAGATATCATTCTGGTCGGTGAAATGCGCGACGAAGAGACGTTTATGACGGCGATCCATGCGGCCGAAACCGGTCACTTGGTGTTCGGTACCATTCACGCCTCGACAGCCCCCTCGACGATCGGTCGTATCCTCGACTTGTTCCCCGAAGAGTTGCACAAAGCGATTCGCAATGCCATCGCCTTCAACATGAAGGGAATCGTCGCTCAGAAACTGTTGAGATCGATTCGCCAAGGCGTATCGCGCGTGCCCACTTGCGAGATCATGACTTTCTCGCCGATGATCCGCAAACTTCTTTTGGAAGAGAAGGACCAGAAGCTTGCCGACGCGATTCGCATCGGTGCTCAAGAAGGCATGCAAGATTTCACGATGAGCCTAAAGCAGCTCATCGACGATGGACTCATCGATCGTCCTACAGCCTTCGAGGTTGCTCCCAATCCAGAAGCCCTCAAGATGGCTCTCAAGGGTATCAATGTCAGCCAGCCAGGTATTATTTAGTAGAACTACAGGTTGCAGATGGTTTTCGGAAAAAAGAAGAAAAAGACAGAGTCGACGTCCAACTCGATGACCCCAGGGCAGGATATCCCTCTGCCGTCTCTCGAGATTAAGCCCATCGGCATCAACAAGGATGAAGCGACTGGTTTGGTGATTGCGAGCAAGCAATTGCCTGGATACCCGATCGCATTAGTGATCATCGCGAATGCGATTGCCGGTCGAGCCGACCGCATTTTGATCGACTATTCGGCACAGGGTGCAGTCGTTCGATTCCGAGTCGATGGCATGTGGGAAACGCTACCCGCCATGGATCGCGTTTCGGCCGATTCGGCTTTGGTGGTTTACAAGAAGATTCTTGGCTTGAACCCCGCTGAACGGCGAGCTCGGCAAGACGGCAAGTTTGCGACCAATTTCAAAGAGATCGATTGGATCGTTTCCTTCATGAGCACTGGGGTGCCATCAGGAGAACGTGTTTTATTCAGTATCGATCGGAAAAAACCGGTACTCAAGACGCTTGGCGATCTCGGTATGCGGGATGCAATGCAGGAACAGTTCAAGGGAATGATGAATGCCAACGGTGGCTTGGTAGTCATCAGTGCTCCGGCCACTCACGGTCTGCCAACCACTTGGCGACTGGCTCTTGAAAATGCCGACAAATTCGTGCGAGACTGGATTTCGATCGAGAATAAAGCTGAGGCGGAACCAGAGATTATCAATGTGACGGAGTATTACTACGAAGACGGCACGGAAAACACACCCGAAGCCCTCTTTGAAAAAGTTCGTCTGAAACAACCCGATGTTTTTGTTTTGCCATCGTTGATCAACGACGAGATCATCGAAGCCATGTTGAACCAAATCAACAAGGAACAAAAGCATGCAGTGACGCGGATGGTTGCAGACGATGTATTCGATGCCGTCACGAAAATTCTCGCTGCTTACCCGAAGCAAGCTAAGGGACTCGTGAAGGTCATGCATGGCGTTTTGAATCAACGACTCGTTCGACGCTTGTGCGAGAAATGCAAGCAGCCTTACCAGCCGACTCCGCAATTGCTTCAAAAGCTAGGAATACCTCCGGGAAGAGTCAATAAGCTTTTCAATCCAACCATCCCGCCTCCTCCCGAACAACGGGTCGACGCCAAAGGCAATCCAATCGAATTTGAGATCTGCAAGCGTTGCAATGGCCGAGGTTACTTTGGTCGTATGGCTATCTTCGAGTTGCTGACCATCGACGATGCGATGCGGCAGGCGATCATCAACTTCGCAGGGAAACCCGACGAACTGCGCAAGTTTGCCAAGACGAGAAACCACCTCGGCTTCCAAGAGGAAGGGATCCTGGCCTGCGCCCTGGGCAATACCAGCCTGCAGGAGATTCAACGCCTGCTCTCTGGCAAGTAATCGTTCGTTATTTCTATTTTCTCGAAGGGATCGCCGTGCGCATTCATCTTTGCTTGATCGTAGTGGCTTGTTTGATTTCCTACTCTGCGGGTGCTTATGCGCAACAGAGCGGAACTCCGCGAGCCTTGTTCGCCGCCGACTACCAGAAGAAAACCGCCGCATGGATCGGCGTTGATCAGAAAGTTCGCCATCAACGCGATATCCAAGACATTCATGACGCTCAGGAATTACCGGATGGTCATTGGCTGTTGCAGTCATCCTTTACCAATGTGATCGAAGTCGACGCTCAGGGAAAAGAGGTTTGGAAATACCAGGCGGGAAAGACAACAAGTGGTGGCCCGATCGAAATCCACGCATTCCGAAGGCTACCCAGTGGCTTAACCATGATCGCGGAGAGCGGAGCGGCGAGGATTATCGAAGTGGATCGCGATGGCAAGATCGTGCATTCGATCCCGCTGGCGATCCAAAACCCAGATGCACACCGCGATACCCGTCTCGTTCGGCCCACGGCCCAAGGCAATTACTTGGTCGCTCATGAGGCTCTGGGCGTCGCTCGCGAATACGATCGAAGCGGCAAGATCGTTTGGGAGTATAACGTAGGATCGAAACTCTACTCCGCGGTCCGATTGCCGAACGGTAACACACTGATCGGCACCGGTGATGGTCACCGCGTGATCGAAGTTTCGCCCGACAAGAAAATCGTGTGGGAGGTTGCTGAGAAGGAATTGCCTGGAGTCCAATTGGCTTGGATCACCATGGTGGATCGACTCCCCAATGGCAACACCTGGATCGTGAATTGCCATGCCGGCCCTGACAATCCACAAGTCCTCGAAGTGTCACCCGATAAGAAAATCGTGTGGTCGTTCAAAGATTTCGAACGATTCGGAAACGCGCTACCAGTCGCTGTTCCGATCGGGAATCCTTGAGCGTTTATTTCTTCGTCGGAAGGATGACTCGCCCCTTCACTCCCAGGTCTAAGCGGAACACTGCGCCTGGCGTTCCATCTGCTTTGATGCTTCCGGTAACGAACAACTGATCGTGATTGGGGCCACCGAACGCTACGTTGCTGGTCAGTTGATTCCCACCATCGTACTGACGGATCAGTTTGCCCTGCGGGTCGAGCACTTGAACCTGTTTCATGCCGTAATGCGCAACATAGAGGTTCCCTTTAGCATCCAGACACATGCCATCGGGTTGATTGTCTTCCCATTTGCCACTAGAACTCTTAGGCAAATCGGCGAAGACTCGCATCGGGCCAACTTTGCCCTGTTCCAATACCGGATATTCCAACACGCGATTGAATTGGCTTTCTCCTACCAACAGTCTCTTACCATCCTCGGTCAGAACGATTCCATTGGGGAAAGCTAAACCGGAAGCAACCAAATGGGTCTTCCCTTGGGTGTCCACATAATGAATTGTTCCGATCAGGTTATCCTTCCCTGAATCTCCGGGGTCGGTGAAGTAAAAGCCACCTTTGGGATCGAGAGTCAAATCGTTGGGCCCCCGCAACGGCTTACCATCGCACTCTTTGGAAGCGGGTTCCAGCATCTTGCCATCTTTGTCTAATCGAAGAACTGCATGCTGGCTTGCATCGCAAACCAGGTGGGTTCCATCGGCGAGAACCTTGTGCCCGTTTGGGGCACCGGTCACTGCGAAGGTTGAGTTTTTTCCATCGAGTTGAAAACTGGTGACCGTCTTATCCCAGGAGCAATAGCCAGTACCTGCGTGATCAAAGACGACTCCCTCTGAATAGCGTCCTACTTCAAATAGCTTCACCGGCTTAACAGCGGTATTCGCTGGCAGATCTTGTCCGCAAACCAACGAGGAGGAAAAATTTGCAAATGCCAATAGAACGAAAGAGGTTTTCCGAAATAGTTTCATGATGCACATGGATTGAGAGAGGAAACGAAGCGGAAGATAGAACGCGATTCGACCATTGCGAACGACGCCGCATCTTACCAAAGTTCTTTGCTGCATGCATTTTTTCTTGCGGGCCGCAAAGGGATCAGCTCTAGGGCAAGCCCCAGCGTTTCCTGAGAATCCACTGGGTGATCAGCATCCCTGCGACAACAAGAAACAGGAGCCATGAATCAATCGTCGTATCCCCAAGTCGCAAATTTTCCACTTGGGTTTCCGTCGCTTGACGCCGACGCTCTATGATCTGCTTGATGACTTCGTCAGCCTGTTCCGGCAGGATCATTTCTCCGCCAGCGGAAGCATTGAGCTTGGCAAGTTGGCTGATGAGTTGCCAATCGGGAAGAGGCTGCATGCTCTCGATCGATTGATCCATGACGATGAAGGGTAATCGCGCTTCGATCTGCTGTCCTTTGGAACCGCTTGCTAGCGCCCTCCATTCGTATCGACCCGGATCCTTGATTCCGTCCCAACGAAGCTTCATGCTCGAGGCATCTTTCTTTTGAAGATTGAATTGCCCAACTTCATTTTCCTCGACCCTTCCTTCTCTTGGCACTCCCAATCGCCATAATCGCAAGGTCACATTCGGCGGCATGGGCGCCTCGCTCGATCCGGGATTCCAGGCCATCTGAATCTCGGAGCCTTGTTGCAGAAACAGTCGCCGTTGGCTCATCGACAACTGCATCCCTTCCTCAACAGCTTCCCGGCGCAGACACCAAAGAACGAGTTGTCGCCAGAATTGTTTGTACTCTACGACCTTTCCCTGCCGTAACCATTGATAGGAGGAGTCGAACGCCAGGCTAACCACTCGTCCTTTCTGCGCGGTACCGGTCACGATCAAGGGCTGGCCGCCGTCTCCTTGGGCAAGAATCTTGACACCTGGAACGTTCTTGGCTCCTTCCCAACGATTGGCTCCGAGAAGTGGCTTCAACTCTCCCCATAGGCTGGCCAGGTCAGCCCCCGGCGCACCTATTTGTAATAACTTGTCGGCCGCGCGGGGAATAACGCGAATCGGACCTGGGTAGTGGTTGCGCAACTCGATCGCATCACTATTGGATTGACGAGGGCCAGCGATCATCTGGACAGGAAGAACTTCCGCCAAGGTTGTTCGATCCCATCCTCCAGCGTTGTATGCTCGATACCCACCCAAAGTAATCAGTCCCGATCCTTGGGCGACTTGGTCCGCGATCAGTTTTGTTCCCGCGGCACCGATCGCATCGCTATCGAGGTCACCGATGATGAAACAATCGTAAACCCCTTTGGATAATCGTCGCGATAAATCGACCGGCCATTTTTGAATCGGCTCTTTGGCGATCCACAAACGATCAACTTGGAAGTCCTGGGACTCCATCAAGGCGTTGGCAATAAACTTTGCTTCGGTGCGAGGTTCCCCCTCGATGTACAGGATACGAGCGCCGCCACCTCGGACGTTGAGATACGCGATCGCTTCGTTGTTCTGCTGAACAGCTTCTCCTTCGATCGGTTCGGCCATAACAACCAATTCATACGAACCGGCATCTGGGGCGAGGAGCGGAATCTGAAAAGGAATGGTTTGCTCTGGTTTGTTGGGCCGAACGGTCGTCCTCTCTGCGATACGTGCGACCCCATCGCGGTCCACCATCCACAGAACCAATTGAATGTCGCGATTGGCAACACCTCTGCATTTGACCATGCCACGTACGTAGATCTGGTTCTTGGTATAGACATCGAGTTGCTCAGGAACCCCCTCCACAGCGATATCGCGTGCATTTTCGCTATCTCCACGGGGTCCGATCCCAATCAGGTACATCGGAATATCCAATCGTCCGAATTGACGTGCGACCTGTTGCGGATCAATCAACGCGGGGGTCTGCGTTTGCGAGCCATCACCCATCCAAACCACCGCAGTCAATGGAGACTGAAAACTCTCGGACGCGACTTGGTTCAAGGTGCCGCCGATGTCGGTCGCACTTCCCGAGGGTTGCATGGGAAGCGTGGGCGATTCAGTAGCCGCATCGCTGCTAAATTCGCCAAGCCGTTGAATCTTCGAATCGTACAAGAAGGGAACCAGGACCGTTTCTTTGCCAAGTTGCGAACGGGCTTGCCATAGCGCATCCCAGACGCCCGTCTGGACTTGCCAACGCGTTTGCTTAGCTTCGCCGGATGCCAGTTGCATACTCGAAGATGCGTCTAGCATGACGGCAACACTCCCGCGAGGTTCCTGTTGCTTGGTAAAGGTCAATCCTGGACGCAATAAAGCGAAAAGCAATACCAAGCACAGTGCAAATCGCAACAACCACAGAAATGCCCGCTGATATCGACTCGCTCCGGATGTATCCTTTACCGCGAACAAAAGAAACGCAAATGCGATTCCTACCAGAGCCACCAAACCGTAGCTACCAAAGACCGGATCGAGAGTAAAGTCGATCATGCCCGACTCCTCACCGTCGAGGCATAGAAACGACTTGCCATCGTTTGCTCGGCCATCAGCATCATCGCGATCACCACCAGCAGGAACGGAGCCAAGTCGCGGCCGTAGCGTCCTTCGCCGATCGATGTCTGCACATCGTCTTTGTCCTTCGCAACACCATAGTTCGATGGCCCCAAGGCCTCGGTTAACGTCGATTCGGTCACGCGCTCGAGCGAGATTTCGGATCGGTCGATATTGACGCTGAAGCCTCGCACCACCGGACCACGCGGCCGCAGACCTCTCAGTCGGTACTGTCCCGGTTGACGTGTGAACGGGAAGGAAACCAACTCTTCCGCGGCCTCGACTCGCACGACCTCACCCTGGGGATTGAACAGTTCATAGACTTTCGGATATTGACTCGCGTTGTTATCGAGCAGCGCGACCGAGTCGATCGTGTAATTGACCGGATGCTTGTTGTGTGTTGCCAGGTATCTAGCAGTCCCCACGAACA